>CAZLXF010000041.1:3373-17082 GCA_964563065.1 uncultured Rikenellaceae bacterium
ACCGTTTACTTTAGGTTCGCTTGTTGTGCCTGTAACCGAAATGTTTCCTTGAACAAAACCGGTTAACTCCGATACGTTCCCTTCCAGAAGGGGAGCAATGTGGGTTAAGGGAAAACTTACAATATTACTTGCAATATTTAGTTCGCTAGTTTCAGGGAAAATATCACCTTCAATCTTAAGGGTGGTTTCATTATTGAGAAGGTTCGTAGCATTTATGTAAAGTTTTTTTTCGTTGGCAAACCACTGGCTTCCAAAATGTAAATCTCCAAATTCTTGTTTGTTTACAAATAGGTTGCTAAGTTGGATGTCGGCAAAAAACAGGGGTTGGTTCAGTGTATTAGTAACTTTTGCAGTTCCGTTGAGCTGACCGTTTAGGTTGTATCCAATGCTCTGTGAGTAAAAGTTCAGGTTCGACAGGTCGATGTTGTCAAGTTCAACAAATATTGAATCCTTCGGGTTATTTGAAACAATCCCAGTAACATGCAATTTTTGTAGGTCGTTATAAAGCACTAGGTTGTTGATGGTTATTTGCGATGTGTCAACGGTAACGCTCGTTTGTGCGATATTCCAAATAGTGTCGTTTAGAAAAATTTCTGAAGGGAAAATGCTAACATCGGCTACTCTTTTTTCAATGGAGTCGGTGTGAAAGAACTTGCTTAATATTGAAAGTTCTCCTTCGTTTCTCACATTTTGCCTGTTATTCCATGCTACGTTAGTTTGAACCTGACTATTGAAAGCATCGAGTGAAATGGCAATGTTCCTAACTAGTGTTGTGCCAAAGGTTAGTTGAGGAGTTGTAATACTTGCGTAGAAAGACGAATCGCGGGTTTGCCCGTCAATGGTAACATCTTTTACCTGATTGCCTCCAAAGAAAAGTTCTGGAATTTTAACTTTTAAGGTTAGCGTTTGAAAATCGGGGTTGTAGATGCCAAACACATTTGTGTTCTCCGCAATCCTGAAGTTTGGTGAAATTACATCGGTAAACTTTTTAGTTTTTTTAAGCCTAAGCTTAATAATGTAATCGTTATACTCAGGGTTTTCAACTCCTGTGGGTTTTATTTCGGGCTTACGGTTGTCGTCGCTAAGCGCCGGAATGTAAATGTACATTAGCTGCTGAAGGGAACCAAAAATGTTGGCGTAGTTGTATTTCCCTCGAATTTCCCCATCGGCAAACTCCGATTTAATGGAAATCAGCTTGCTTTTTTCGTTGTTGTCGGCAAAAAGTGTAATATCCGATGTTTTTATTTCTCCATTCTGGTTCTTGTAGAACGAGTTAACAATTTTAATTTCCCCAGAACTGTTGTCGAGGTTACTTCCCATAAATTTTGCGGTTAGCAAAAAGGAGGCCTGCGAAATGCTGTCGACTTTGTTGAGGTTAAGCTTCACCAAATCGATTTTTGGGACAAACGCCGAGAAGTCGAACACTGGAATCGAGTCGGAAAAGTCAACCTTCCCAAGGAAGTTAAGCTTTGCGTTGGGGTCGTCGAGGAACACGGAACCCACATAGGTTTTATTCGTTAGGTTTCCAGTAATTTTTATGTTCGAGTAGTCGTAGTTGTTGGCTTGCAGCAGCGAAATGGTTGCATCGGTGTAGGCCTCAATTTTGTTTTTATCGTCGAGGGTTCCATCAACCTCGGCTTTCAAACTGGTTTTGCCGAGCAGCGAGTTGTTGGTTATTCTTCCAAGGTTAAGGTTTGAAACGTAAATTTTACCGTTAAAATTTGAAGTTTGTTGCGAGGGTTTTAGCGAAATATCCATTGATAGTTTTCCAACAGCAGTTGATAGTTTCCCGTAAGCAACAAAATCGGAGAGGAACCCAGTGAAGTTACCTTCGTAGGTTATTCTTTCAAGCGTTTTTAATTCCTCGGGCAGCGAAACTAACCTTTTCCCGGTTTTAGCATTCCTAATGCTTTCTACATCGTCGAGTATGGTGGAGAATTTGTTGATATCAACAAAAAGGAACGTTTCGTTTATCGCTGGGAGCCCTGTAAGGTTTAGGTTGGCTTGAAGCTGGGTTTGCGATTTTAAAACAAGGTCAAGGTCTCTGATTCTTATATCGTTAACTTTTCCTTTGTAGCTGCAACTTAAAATTACGTCCTCTTCAATTTGGTTGAAAGTAGGAACAACGTACGATAGCATTCTGGTTGAAACTACCGATTTCCCTAGCGACCCGTTGAGCCGAACCCTGTTCACAAAGTCGCTCATGTCGGCCATGCTTTTAAAGTTCATTCGGTGATAAAAAATATTAACGTTGCTGCCCATTCCCTTAAACCTGAGTTTTGTGAAGTCCATGTGTGTGCCACTGAAACTTAGGTCGGTTCGTAGCTCGTCAATTTTAAATCCGCTGTGGTCAACCAGCGAAAGGCTGTTTATCGAAACCTCAATCGTATCGCCTTTTATGGCGAAGCTGTTGGCGGTAACGTTTAAGTCGGTGAAATTTAAATCCTGAAAGTTTATTCCAAATTCTTTCTCCTCGGGCGTTTGGTTATGAAACCTGAATTGGGAGCGAGTAATGGAGGCGTTACGTATTGATATAGAAAAGGATGCAGAATCCTTGGGTTGAAGCGTGTCTTTTTTGAATGAGTTTAGTAGCTCAATAATATTTATTGTGCCGGTTGAATCAGAAGCAAAGTTTATATATGCATCTTCGAGAGAAATTTTATTCAATCGAATAATTTTCGATTTATTGCTAAACCTTAGCAGCGAAGCCGAAATGTTTCCTGCCGAAAGCAAGGTGTCGTTTCTGAGGTCGGCTACAAAAACGTTACGTAAAATAATTTTATTGAAGGGCCTAAAGTCAACCTTTTCAACGGTAACTGTTGTGTTTAGCTGCTCCTGAAGAATGGTTATTGCCTTGCCAACAAGCCATGTTTGTACGTGACTATTCTGAATAGAAAGCCAAAGCATTGTTGGTAATGAGAGAATTACAACAATTATTACCAGCAGTATTTTCCCCGTTTTTTTAATAACTTTGCCTCCAGATTTTGTTGTTGCTTTCCTTCTACATTAGCATAAAGCATGCCAGTTTGAAGGAACGCCCGAATTTAGTAAAAAGCACAACACGATTCACTGTTTTTTATACGTATTTAAATCCATTTTGTTAAATATATAGATATTTGTATATGAGCGTTGTAGTTCTTGGGATAGAATCTTCGTGCGACGACACTTCGGCAGCGGTTATTCGTGATGCACAGCTACTATCGAATTTAATTAGTAGTCAGAAAGTTCACGAGCAGTATGGAGGCGTTGTGCCCGAGTTGGCATCACGAGCGCATCAGGCAAACATTATTCCTGTTGTTGATACTGCTATAAAGCAAGCTGGCATTAGCATAAACGATGTTAGCGCCATTGCTTTTACTCGTGGCCCCGGGTTGCTGGGTTCGCTGCTTGTGGGAACTTCATTTGCCAAAGGTTTTGCGCTGGCGCGCAACATTCCAATGGTTGATGTAAATCATTTGCACGGTCATGTGCTGGCACACTTCATAAAAACCGAAACTGTTGATAAACATCCACAATTCCCCTTTTTGTGTCTACTAGTTTCGGGTGGCCATACTCAGCTGGTTGTGGTGAAGGATTACCTCGATATGACGATTGTGGGAAGCACCATTGACGATGCTGCTGGCGAAGCATTCGACAAATGTGCAAAGGTTATGAATTTACCTTACCCTGGTGGCCCCGTGGTTGACAAATTGGCGGCACAGGGAAACCCGTTGGCATTCTCGTTTGCAAAACCGTTGCCGCAGGGTCTCGATTTTAGCTTTAGCGGACTAAAAACATCCTTTTTATACTTTCTGCGCGATAGAATAAATGAGAATCCAAATTTTATTGAAGAGAATAAAACCGACCTGTGCGCTTCACTTCAACATACAATAGTTAGTATTCTTGTTGATAAACTAGTTGCTGCATCGAAGCAAACAGGGATTAAGGAGATTGCCCTGGCGGGCGGAGTTTCTGCTAATTCGGGGTTAAGGAATGCGGTAGTTTCCCTGGGCGAAAAGATGGGATGGAACGTGTTTATTCCGGAATTTAAATTTACAACCGATAATGCGGCAATGATTGCAATAGCTGGGTACTTTAAGTTTTTAAAGGGTCAGTTCGCCTCGCAGGATATTGCTCCAATGGCAAGGATGCCGTTTTAAACGTTACTGGCTTTTCCCTGAAAAACATTGTTAATTTGCTCTGCTAGGTTCAGGTTTGACGATGGAATTTGTATAAAATCGCTAAAACCGAAATCGATATACATTTTTTTATCGATGGCTTTATGCGTAGCATATGCAATGCTTGGAATGCCTTTCGCATTAAGTATTAAATCCTGAATTCTTTGATTTAAGAACGATTTGTCGCTCTCCATGCTAATAAGCAGTAAATCAATTCCATTGTAGTTTGTAACTATTTCAACTGTTTCTGTAAGCGAGTCGGTGTAAAGGAGGTTGTACCCGGTGTTTTTTAAATGAATCCTTATGAAATTGTAGTCGTTGATATGCTTATCGAAAACTAAAATGTTTTTGTTTTCTTTGGGCTGAAAGGTATTTTCGGTAGCGTTTCCCGCAATGTTGCTATTTTCAATGTATGTGCAAGGAATGTTTACGAAAAACTTGCTGCCAGAGGACAAACTGTTTTCGTTATAGTCACTTTCAACCCATATGTTTCCTCGCATTTGGTGCACCAAACTTTTGCATACCCACAATCCGAGTCCAATGCAGCTAGAATTTTGGTTTGTTGAGTTTTCGAAAAAGCTGTTGATTTTCCTAACAATATCTGGTTTTATTCCAAAGCCTGTATCTTTTACCCATAAAAGCATGGATGTTGGCGAGTTTGCTTCGTACCCTAACTCTATTGTTCCTTTTTCGGTGAATTTCAACGAGTTTTCAACTAGTTTAGAAATTACTTGTTGCAGCTTGCGTTGGTTTACTATTACCCATTGGCTATTGTCCTCTTCATTATTAAGGTAATAATAGACAAAATTTACTAGTCTTGCATTTTTATGATCTAACCTGTATTTATTTATTATATTTTCAAAAAAGGTTCGAATGTTTACCATGCTATATTGAACTTCACCAGTATTCTCTTTTACTTCAGTAATGGCAATAATGTCGTTAGTGAAGGCTGAAACAATTTTGCTGTTTGAAACAATTCGTGAAGAAATTGCTTGCCGTTTTTCGCTCGAGATGCTCGGTTTGCTTAGCTGCTCACTTAGGTCAATTAACGTATTTGCAGGTGTACGCAGCTCATTTATAATTTTCGTAATAAAGAAATATCGGTTCTTTTCCAGTTCGGCAGTTTGCTCTTTACTTTTAACTAACTCAAGGTTTATTCTGTTGATTTCGGAATTCTGTTCTTCCAGCTTTTCAACAAGCGATTTGTAGTTGCTAGTTTTTCTGTCGAGCGAAAAGTTAAACCATTTGTGCAGTAAGAACAGAACAAATACAAGGAGAAGCATGCTAGCAATAGTAATTGCCACTGCTTTAATCCACAGATACTTATTTGTGATATTTGGAGAGTATATGAACGATTCTAAGTTGGGCAGCTCATTAACTATGTTCTGCTGAAAAAGGTATTCACCAATTCTTTGCCAGCGCCATTTGTTTATGTGGCCAATTTCAATGAAATCGGGGCTTATTAGCTTTTTTATTTCATTTGCTTCGTACAGAAGGTGGTCCATTGTTTTTGATGGGTTATACTTCTGTATAATTAGTTGCGAAATTTCTTCAGGGTTTGAAAGGGCGTATTCCCATCCTTTTATTGATGCCTGCTGGAATTTTAGAACTCTTTCGGGATTCCGTTTAATCTTTTTGTGGCTGGTAAACAGGCAGTCGGAGTAAAAATCGATACCGTAGCTGGTTGGTTTAATTAGCCGGTAAGGGATTCCGAACTTTTCCATAAAGTATGGCTCGTTGCTAGTGTATGCACCAAGTCCATCTACTTTGTCGGTTAGCAGCTCGTTTACCGAGAAAGTGTGAGGAACAAGCTCAATTTGCGATGGTTTAATTCCTTCGCTGTAAAGCATGGTAAGAATTTCAAGGGCATATAAATCTTCGCCAACCATTAGCTTTTTCCCAACCAAATCGTGTGGGGTTAACAAGTTTGAAGACGCTTTTACCATTAGTACCGATGGTGAATGCTGGTATATACAGGCAATTACCGAAATGGGTGCTCCATCAATGAAGGAAACAAGAAGTTCGGCATCGCCTATGGCAAAATCGGCGTTGCCATTAAGTATTTCTGCAAGAACTACCAAGGAGGTGTCGGCCTCCTTAATTGTGACGCTAAAGCCAGCATCGGAGTAAAAGCCCTTTTCAATGGCTGCATAGTATCCAGCAAACTGAAACTGATGCTTCCAAGGGAGCTGTAAAACAACCTTTTCAGTGGCAAATGAGTTACTGTTGATGCTGGCTATAAAAAAAATAGCAACAAAAAATACCTTTGCAAAAATCCTTAACTTATTATAGTTTCTCTGTTTTTGCATTTTTTAGTAAATTTCAGCAACATTGTAACAAGTAAACATTTTCATTTCGGTTGGGTTAGTAAACTGGAATTAAATTTACAAATAAAAACCGATTAAACAATGATAACAATAATTTCACCTTCGAAAACACTTGGAGTAATTAAAAATAGTAATTTACCCAAGGCTACAACTCCTGAATTTTTAAGTAGTTCCGATGAGTTAGTTCAAGTTTTGCGCAATTTCACTGTGAATGAACTAAAATCACTTTACTCAGTTAGTGAAAATATTGCCCAACTTAATTATGGTAGGTTTCGGGAGTGGCACACACCGTTTAATAGTAGTAACAGCACGCCTGCAATTCTAACATTTAAAGGCGATGTTTACGAAGGGCTTAATGCAGCTGAGTTTAACCGGTCCGATTTAGATTTTGCACAGAAATCCCTTCGCATTCTTTCGGGGCTTTACGGGGTTCTTCGGCCATTGGATTTGATGCAGCCCTACCGGCTGGAAATGGGCGCTAAGTTGGATGTGGGCGACCGAAATAATCTTTACGAATTTTGGTCAGAAAAAATAACTGATACACTCAACCACGAGCTGGCTAGTTCACAGAATCCGGTTTTGGTAAACCTGGCTTCGCAGGAATACTTTAAAGCGGTTAATTCAAAAAATATTAAGGGAACTATTGTGTCGCCTGTTTTTAAAGAACAAAAAGGAACCGACTTTAAAGTGGTTGCAATTTATGCCAAGCGCGCCCGGGGTTTAATGTCGAAGTTTATAATTCAGAATAGGATTGAAGATGCTGAACAGCTGAAACATTTCGATTGGGAGGGTTACTACTTTCGTTCCGATTTGTCCACCAAAACGAAGCTAATTTTTGTTAGGTAGCTAGTTCTATTATATCCTACATTCATTGTAAAAAGGTAAAAAAAAGTTACCTCTACGGTGGTAATTACCATTTTTTAGTTACTTTAGACATATTTAACGAAGGTAACTAACTGCTAACCATATTGCAATGAAATGCTTCTTTGGTTGTTCTGGTATAATAGCCAAGGTAATTGCGCTTGTTTTTCTCTTTTCAAGTGTGCAAATTCTGCATGCCCAAATAGTGGAAAGCAGGATAAAAGTTGCTCTTATCTACAATTTTGCACAAAACGTTGAATGGCCAAACGAAAAAAATATTTCAGAATTTAACATTGGAGTTCTTTGTGGCGATACGGCTATACTTCCAGAGTTTAGGCAGCTGTCGGTGTTAAATAAAATAAAGAACAAACCAATAAAAGTTTCAAGGGTTGATGATTATTTAGAAGTTGGTAATATTCAACTTCTTTACGTTGACGAAGAAATGAGTAAGGATATTTCTTCGATTAATAAATCTGTTGCAGGGAAAGGGATTCTCCTTATTTCCGATAGGTCGCCTGATAAACTTTTCGTAATGATAAACATACTGTTCGATTCAAAAAACCGAACACTTTCGTACGAAATTAACAGGCAAAATATGGAGAATGAAGGGTTTGTGCCCAAACCCGAAATCCTGGTTCATGGCGGTTCCTATGTCGATATTAAGGAGCTGTATATTCAAACTTACCAGAAACTCAAGGAAGAAACCGATAGGATTAACCATTACCAGGATCAACTCGAAAAAATTAAGCATGAGAAGGATTCGTTCCAATCGCAGGTTAACTCACTAAACTCACAAATTTCTAACTTGTTGGAGGTGAAAACCCGCATTGAAAGCGACTTTGAGCAGCTGAAGATTAATTTGTCCGAAAAGGATAGGCTTTTGCTTGTTGCCTCAAAGGAGTTGGATAAAAGAACTCTTGAAAGCATTAGCCTTCAGAATAGAATTAAGCAACAGCTTTCGCAAATTGAAAAAACAGAAAAAAACCTGAGCAAACTTAACTCCGAAATAGAAAAGAAACAGAGTGAGTTGAACGATACGCAGCAGAAACTTGCCGATTCGGGCGAGGAACTTACAGAAAAACAGTCGGTTATTGAAGTACAGAATAAGTACATTCTAGTTAGCTACGCACTTGCACTTACCCTGCTCGTTACCCTTTTTATGATTTATCGGGCATTTCGAACAAAAAAAATGATGAACATTAAGCTTGAAAAGCTTGTTAATGAGCGAACTAACGAGTTGCAACTTAGCAGAGGACACTTCAAAAACCTTTTCGAGAGTTCTCCTGTAGCAATTATTGATATGGATCTTTCGCGTTTTTACTCCTTTGTAAATAGCATCAATGCTGGTATTCCTGAAATACTTGAAATGATAAAGAAAAATAGGGGTATTGTAGGCCAATCAATAAAGCAAATTAAAGTTAACGATGTAAATAGTGCAACCCTTGACCTTTTCGGGTACGATTCAAAAAAAGAATTTATTGACAATTTTCACAAAACATATAGCGATAGTTCCCTCTTAGATTTTCAGGAAACGATTGTAAACTTCATAAACAAAAAAACCCAGCATCGATACGAAACTACACGCCTTACCTCTCAGGGAGAAGTTATTCATGTTCAGTTAAACTGGATGGTGCTTCCGGGTTATGTGAGTAATTATGGTCGTGTAATTGTTACCATGACCGATATAACCGAGCTAAAACAGCACCGCGAGCACCTGGAGGAACTGGTAACCGAACGTTCAACGCAAATTATTAAGCTGAACGAAAAACTTACCGAAACGGTAAAAGAACTTGAAAGCACTGTTGAGCAGCTGCAGAAGGCGCAAAGCCAGCTTGTAATTTCTGAGAAGATGGCATCGTTGGGTATGTTAACTGCCGGAATTGCACACGAAATAAATAATCCAATAAACTATATTAGTGCAAGCAATCAGGCTCTTTCGCCATTACTCACTGATTTATTGGCATTAGTTAGTAAAGTTGATAGTTCAGATGCATCTATTACGAATCCAATTTCAAAAGAAGAAGTTGACGAGTTGGCTTCGTCAATTAACTTTTTAGTTGATAATATAAATACCGGAATAAGCCGTACGACGGAAATAATTGGAAGCTTAATGACTTTTTCCCGTACCGGGGAACTTGTTTACACGGAATGCAATTTAATTGAAGCGGTAAAGGATACCCTTCTTCTGCTGCACTCAAAGTATGTACACCGCATTGTTGTGGTTGAAAAGTACGATGAAGTTTCTCCGTTTAAATGTAGCAGAAGTTCAATTAATCAAATGATTATGAACTTACTGGTAAATGCAATCGATTCCATTGAGGATAAGGGAACCATTCAAATTTCAATATCAGCGAGTGCTGATAAGAATGAAATTGTACTTTCGGTAAAGGATTCGGGCATTGGAATTCCTAGTGATAAAATCGATAAAATTTTCGATCCATTTTATACCACTAAAGAAGTGGGCAAGGGCACAGGTCTTGGCTTATATTTAACTTACAACATTGTGCAGCAGCACGGTGGAAGAATTGAGGTTAATTCGGAAGTTGGTGTGGGAACTGAATTTCTGGTTTTTCTGCCAGTTAAAAAGAAATAGTTTTTTGCTAAACCGCCTCAGCGCTACTTTTCTCAAAGGCCAACTCAATAATATTTTTAAGGTTTGTTTTAGTCCAAGGTTTAATAACGTAACGGAACACTAGCTCCTGGTTAATAGCCTGTAGCATGGCCTCGGGTTCCATAAATGCTGTTAGTAGAATGCAAACCTTATCGGGATTATCCCTTTTAATAGTTTCTATAAACTCAATGCCATTCATATCGGGCATTTTTAAATCTGAAACTATTACGTTAATGTGCTCGATATCTATAATTTCAAGCCCTTTTTTTGCCGAATCGGCAAGGAAAACATTATAATCGTTCCTAAAGTTTATTCTAAATAGTTCAAGATTTAGCTTCTCATCGTCTACGTATAGTATGCTCTTCTTCTCGCTTGTCATGGACTTATAGTTTTTCGGTGCAAATTTAAATAAAATTGGCTCCCTGCAATGATGTTTATTAACATCCGGTTTTTTCTATATAAACAATTTTTTTTCTATTCTGTTCAGCCCTCCCTGCTTGTTAATCAATACAATGCATTCAATGGCAAGCCAATGCAATTGAATGCAATATACTGTTTTTGTACTTTAAAATGAGTTGATTGAAAAAAAGAAATTTTTGCAAACTAATTTCTATTTTAACGTGAGTTCGATTTATGAGCAAATTTTAAGTGCTGATTAATAAGGGAATAAGGTGCTGTTTTATCTCTCTTGTTATGTACTAAAGTTGTTTGAAGAGAAATAAGGTTAATATCGACTAAAAACCTTATTTTTCATTGCTAACCTTAGTAAAGATTCTATCCTTAGTTGAGATACAACCTTATTACCTTATTGCTTTTGAACAGATTGGGCTATGGCAGCAATCGAAAAAATGTATTTTCTTACATCGAACTCACGTTTTTTAGAAAAGCTGTAGGTAGTTTGAATAGAGTTATTTCTGTGAACTTATTAACCTTGTGAATTTAACTAATTATCCCTGTTCTTATTAACATTTTTAATATCGTTATTTTTTTGGTTCAAAAACTTCTTTCCCAGTAATGTCAATTGCGCCCCACATGCCGTCCTTTTTTACATATAGCCAGTCCTTGTGGTTGCTGCCATACTCCCTTACTTCTTCATATCTCACCTCAACTACTTCCTTTCCGGTGCTATCAATAAATCCTTTTAGTTTACCAATCTCAACAAGCGCCCAGCCTTTTCGGTATTCGCCAAATTGTGAAATTTCATCGTACTTTGTTTCAACTATTTCGTTTCCCGTTCTATCAATAAATCCCTTTAGTTTGCCCTTCATTACCATCGCCCAATTTTTTTGGTAATCGCCAAAATCGGAAATCATATTGTATTTTACTTCAACAGCTTCTCTTCCGGTAGTGTCGATAAATCCTCTGAGTTTATCCTGCTCAACCAGCGCCCAATGCTTTTGGTATCCGCCAAAATCTAAAATTTGCGAATATTTTGTTTCTACAATCTCGTTGCCCGTCTCATCAATATAACCGTACAGTTTCCCTTTCTGAACCATCGCCCAGTTTTCCTTGTAATCGCCAAAACGTGAAACTTCATTATATTGTGGTTCAACTATTTCTTTACCGGTATTGTCGATAAATCCGTAAAGTTTTCCTTTTTGAACCAGCGCCCAATTCTTTTTGTAGTCGTTAAATTCTGAAATTATATCATACTTTGGTTCAATAACTTCCAGGCCATTAGTATCGATAAAACCTTTCATTTTGTTCATCTCAACTAAAGCCCAGCCAACATGGTAATCGCCAAATTCTAAAATTTCATTATACTTTAACTCAACAACTTCTCTACCTGTTGTGTCGATAAATCCGTAACAACTTCCAGATTTTACCATCGCCCAGTTATCGCGAAAATCGTCAAATCTAAAAATCTCATTGTATTTTACTTCAACAACTTCTTTTCCGCTAGTATCGATAAACCCTTTTAATTTTCCATTCTGAACCAGCGCCCAATTTTCCCGGTAATCGCCAAACTCTGCAATTAAATCGTAATTTGGGTTAACTACTTCTTTCACAGTTGTGTCAGAATTATTTTTTTGTTTTTTGCTTTCAACGAAAGCAACATTCTCTTTAATTTCACTGGAATCGTTCATGTTTGAGTTGAGCAATTCTGCCGAACTGTCGAAAGCCACGCTTGATGTGGCAATTAGCAATGCTCCCAGCTGATTTAGTTTTTTCATATCATTCGTATTTTTTTGGTTTTCATAAATAATGATGCTGTCGGGCGAAATGGTGGCAGCTTTTGTATCAATATTTTTTGAAAATTCTTCCGAGTCGTTCTTGTTATCAGATTTTGTGGTGCTTGCATCCGACGAATTGGGTTCTTTGGTACCGGTTACGTTTTCATTATTATTGATGATCTCGTTTTTTGTGGCGATTTGGTTCTCCGCATCGCTGATGTTTAATCCAGGAATAATATCAAAAATGGAAAGTAGGAGAGTAGTGGAAATTATTAAAGGAATTCCAAGGGATAGAAGAACTTTTGGCGTAAGAATAAACGATTTTACTACCGGCGCTGTAGCTTGACTAAAACTAATGGAATGACTAGTGAGCAAAGTTTGTGGCTCTATTGTAAAATAGAAAAAGTTGCGCTGGTAAATTCTATCAATAAACCTTAATTTGAATGGGATAATAAGTAGGAGTATCGCCCTTTTCCTGTCATTGCTTTTTAACTTTTCGGTTGCTTTTTTATACAGAATTTCCCGAAGTTTTTTTCGTGCCCGGGCCAGATGCGATTTGGAGGTTCCCGGACTAATTCCCAGTTCCTCTCCAATTTGTTCGTGGGTAAATCTGTCTATAACGTAAAGGTTAAAAACCAGTCGATGGTGCTCGGGTAGGCTGTTTGCTGCATCCAACAATTCTTCCTTCGAAAAGTCGGCTTGGGTTGTAATATCCTCACTTGTAATGTCGTATGGCGTTTCCATTTCTGCATTTTTGTTTAGCATCCAATTGTCGAAAACTTTCTTCTTCTTTTGGTCGCGTAAATATTGTAAAGCGACATTCACCACAATTCGTCTGAGCCAAGCCTCAAATTTCCCTTTTCCCTTAAAACTGCCCGAGTTTTTAATTGCTGAAATAAATGCATCATGAGCCAAATCCTCAGCAACTTGTCGGTTAGCAACGTACCTGTAGCAAATTCCAATCATTCTGCCAATTTGCTCTTGGTAGATTGTTTCCCAGAATTTCTCGGTTAGTTCAATCAATTGACTAGCTGTTTATAGTTATGATGCAGAAACTTTAAATGGTGGCAGGTTGTGCAACGTAATTATTTTTCTAAATAATGATTGATTTATATAACGCTTTTGCAAGTCAAATATTTAACTTGCAAATTGAAAAGAATGGATTTGCCATGAATTGTTCTTAAACTACTGAAAAAAAATATCTTACTCCTTGTTTTGTTCCGTATCGGAATATTTGTTTATCCAATCGTACAGGTTGTCAAGTAGTTCTGTTGTAATGTAGTGGCCTCCTTTGTACTCAAAAATGGTTGAAGTAAAACCTTTCGAATCAACGAATTCCGTTTGAGAAATGAACTTCGATTTTTTGCACAATCTGTCACTGTTACCTCTTGCAATCAGAAATTTAACATTCTCCGCTTTATTTATTTCATTCGATGTAACAATCGACCCCCACACATCAATTTCAGGCAAACTTCCTCCAACTGCAGCAACCCCAAAAACTTTTTCGGGATACTTGAAACCAACGGTATAGGCCAGTGATGCTCCCTGCGAGAAACCGAAAATAAAAGTCTTCTCAATG
>CAZLXF010000042.1:0-16965 GCA_964563065.1 uncultured Rikenellaceae bacterium
GAGGATTTGGTTCGTATAGGTATCGATGCAATGCTGCAATCGCTTGATCCATACAACGAGTTTGTACCCGAGGAAAGTAAGGAACAGTTCGATTTTCAAACAACAGGAGAGTACGGTGGAATGGGTGCTCTTATTCGCTACGGAGTTAACTACCCTGTAATATCTGAAATATACGAAGGAACACCTTCTCACAAAGTCGGTATGATGGTAGGAGATACAATTGTTCGTATCGATAATACTAGCACCAAAAATTTATCCGTTCAAAAAGTAAGCAACCTGTTAAAAGGAACACCCAAAACAGAACTTTCGGTTACCATTCGTCGAATTGGGATTCCCGATTCTTTGGTGTTTACTTTTAATAGAGAAAAGATTCACATTCCCAGCGTACCCTATTTTGGTATTACAAACGATGATATTGGATATATAAAAATGTTAAATTTTACTTCTGAAGCGAGCAGAGAAGTTGAGGGAAAGGTTAAGGAGTTAATTAATGAAAAAGGGGCAAAAGCTATAATTTTTGATTTAAGAGGAAACCCAGGAGGACTTTTGTATGAGGCTGTTAAGCTAGTGAACCTTTTTGTAGAAAAGAACCAATTGGTAGTATATACAAAGGGGCAAATAGATGAGTTTGATAATAAGTACGAAACATCGTCAAAGCCAATAAATACAACTATTCCGTTAGTAATTTTGGTTGATAGGGCCTCAGCTTCAGCCTCAGAAATTGTAGCTGGAGCATTGCAGGATTTAGATAGAGCCGTAATTATTGGAGAACGAACTTTTGGCAAAGGACTTGTACAAGCCACACGTCCATTGCCATACAACACGCAAGTAAAAATTACTACTGCAAAGTATTACATTCCTAGCGGTCGTTGTATTCAGGCAGTTGATTTTACCCAACGAAACGAGGATGGTAGCATTAGCTACATTCCCGACTCGTTAATAAATGAGTTTAAAACAAAAAACGGAAGAATTGTTTACGATGGCGGAGGAATAATGCCCGACATTCCTTTTGAGCAACCTTACTACAGTAGAGTTGCTGCAACCTTATACTCAGGAAACCATTTTTTTGAATATGCAACTATATTTCGAAACGCCAATAGGGATAAGGAAGTTAATCCCAAAAGTTTTAAGCTAACAGATACAGAGTACAATGAGTTTATCGACTTTTTAAAGCAAAAAAACTTTAAGTATAAAAGTCAAACAGAGACAATTCTGGAAGACTTAACTGAAGCTGCAAAAAGTGAAAAATATTTGGAAATGGCTCAACCAGCAATAGATAGTTTACGTGCTGTAATTGAGTTAAACAGAATGAAGGATTTAATTTTCTTTAGAAACGAAATTCAAGCCCTGCTTGAGGAAGAAATTGTGTCAAGGTATGCGTTTCAGCGTGGTCGAACGGAATACGAAATGTCAAACGATTCAATCATTCATGTTAGCTCAGAAATACTTAAAAACCCGAGTAAATACAACGAGATTTTAACGGCTTTTTGATTTAACATTTAAGAATGAGATTTGCGAAGGACGATTCTGAATGACGTTCCCTTGTCAATTTCGGAGTAGTTAACAAAAACTTTTCCGTTGTGGTACTCTTCAATTATTCTTCTTGAAAGAGTGAGGCCTAATCCCCATCCCCTTGATTTTGTTGTAAAACCGGGTTGAAATATTGTTTTAAACTGGCTACGGGCAATGCCTTTACCATTATCGGTAATGTCAACATAAACAACCTGAATGTTATCCGTAATTTTGAAAGAAATCTCACCGCTCGACAGTATAGCATCAATCGAATTTTTAGTAATATTTTCAACTACCCATTCGAAAAGGGTTTCGTTAATAGGTACAATAATATTATCATTTTCATCGTAAAGTTTTGTAAAAGTAACCTTTGATGACGATCTTTTTTTCAAGTAGTTAATACTATTGTTAATGGTTTGAACTAGGTTAACCGGTTTAAGCGATGGCCTGGAACCTATTTTTGAGAAGCGGTCAACAATTTTTTCCAAGCGCGAAATGTCTTTGCCAAACTCGCTAATTAACTCCGGCGATAGGTTCGAATCCTTAATAATTTCTTGCCATGCAAGAAGTGATGAAGTTGGTGTGCCAAGTTGATGGGCAGTTTCTTTTGCCATTCCAACCCAAACCTGATTCTGCTCCGATTTTCGCGACTGGTTGAACGCATAATAGGAAACCAGAATAAACAGAATTATAATAAGTAACTGAACGTAAGGGTAATAAGTTAATTTTATAAGCGACGTACTGTCTTTGTAGTAAACAAAATTTTTGCTGTTATCGAGAAGCACAACCTCAATAGGTTCCTTTGATGCTTTCATTTTGTTAAGCATTCGCTTAATTTCAACATCGGAGTCGATTTGCTTGGGATTTATGTTATTATATCCAATAATATTTTCGGCTTCATCGGTAAGGATAACTGGAACGGTGGTGTTGTTATCGAGGACCTCCATTATGATCGAGAAATTTTGACAGGAATCATCAAGGGTCGATATTTGTGAAAGTTGGCGAATGGCTTCGGCCCAAAGTTCAATCTTTTTGCGTTCTTCCTGCGAAAGCTCTTTAACAAGTCTGTTTGTAATAAAAAGTGAAGCAAAGCCAATAGCAATGGCCACTGCAAGTAGAAGTATTTTCCAGCGTTGCTTAGTTAGGTAAATATCCAAGGCAATAATTTTAAGGTTTTGATTTAATCACACAAACGCAAAAATGAGAAAAATAGTATGAGAGAATAAAACTATTCATCGTCCCATTCTATGGTAAATTTTGTGGAGGTCTTTTCATCGTCTTTCTTGTTAACGGTATCTTTACCAATAGTTAATAAGCTATCGTTTTTTATAGTATCCATTCTCTCTCGCTTTAGGAAACTGAACTCATCCCGTAAAATTTGTTTTAGCGTCTGCTTTTCTTGCTTTAAATTATCGATAAAAGCTTTTCTAGCCGATTCCCGATCGTACGAAACGCTAAAATCATCGGTGTTGCCATCAATTCGTAGGAAAAGTTTTGTGCGCTGAGTGTTGTCGTCAATCTCTTGTCCAAATTCGTTGTTCTCAGGTTTATTGGCTTTGGCCTTACTAAAAAGAATGTCCGAAAGCAACAGTTCAGTTCTATATTGGTAGTTCCCATCGAAATTATGTTTTCCCGACAGAGAAAGATTAATGGCAGAGGACACAATGCTCATCCTCGGAATTATTACATTTTTATTCTCAACACGAATATTATTCTCAAGTTCCTCAAACTTTATGTCCTTTAGCTCGTCAAGTGAAATGAAACGGGCTAAACCTTCAAGCTGCTTTACGTTTACCAAACGACCATTTGCTATACGAATGTTACAATCGGCCTCAAGTCCAGCATACTGAAGAGTAAAATCGTTTAACAATCCCTTTAAATCAAATGAGCCGATAAGACTTCCTGAAATATTTTCCGATTGAATAACGCTTTGATTGAAGTTGCTGAACGAGGCAAACAGTTCCGAAATATCGAGTTGATTCAGCTCAACAGATGTTAACAAAATGTAACTATTGTTAGGCAAGTTTGTTGCAGAGAATTCACCTGAGAAAGAACCCTTACAAGCTGTTCCAACAAAGCGGTTTGAAACAATTTTGTCCTTCGAGGCAAAAAAGTCTACGTTAGTATGTTTACTTTCGAAATTATTGTAAATGAAGTTGTTGAAAAACACAAACCCAGAAATGCTTTCAACACGATTCCAAATCGAAAAATTACTAGTCGAAGTATCTGCATCGCTCGATTTAGAGAACCATGCGGTGTTTAGGGAGTCGATTGATAAACTAAGGTTAACGGTTGATTTGGCACTATTTGATATTAGATTAAGCGGCTTATTAACTGTTAGCGATGCGTTGAAAAGCGAACCATTGGCCGTACCGGTTACATTGGGAATGTAAAGAGTTTTATTGTTTAACTCTAGTGAACCGTAGGCATCCTCTACTGTAATTCCATTTAATTCATTTAAGGAGAAATTTTTGAACTGGATATTTGAAGAAACTTTTACGTTTTTGAAACTGTTTAAGTTAATACCATCCCAGTTATCAAGTTTTCCTAGGAACTCAACAGAACCCGAAAAATCTCCCGAACTTGAAGGGGTTTCAATACCCCATTCTTTTAAGGTATTGGTATTTACACCAGCGTTTAACTTTAAATGGTAAAGCGGGGCGTCTGTGTTTTTCATCCGAATAGTTCCTGAAAAATGGCTACCGCCAGTTTTTACTTCAGTGAAACTGATGTTAACCAAGGATGATTCGGGCTTTCCTAAATCACCGTTTGTGAACGAGCCCTGTAAACCCTTAATAACTATGCTTGGTTTGTTAGGAACATTTATTGAAAAACTTTTCGTTTTGTATTGTAAGTTAAATATAAATGGATTGTCGGACTTATTTAAACCATTAATTTCAAATAAAAAGGCAATTTCACCTTTTGTTTTAATATTTGGTTCTAGCGAAATATTGTATTGGGAAAGAAACGAAACTAGGTAATTTGCATCAATGTTGCTACCCTTGATGTTGAGGGAAATTGGGGATCCAATATTTGTTCCAATATTACCTTTTAACTCAATTTTTGCTTTTCCAACCGTGGCGTATCCCTCGTTAAAAACCACGTTATCCTCATTAATCAAAAGGTTTGCTTGTAATGAAACTGTTTGATTTCTGAAGTAGTGGAATGAACCCTGCTTAATTAAACCCACTTTAACCTTTGAGCTGAGAATTATTGATTGTTGTGAGGAAGTAAAATTTCCGCTAATAGTACCGGTGTTAATCAAGCCTTTCATAATCCATCCAGTACGTATGTCAATGTAGCTTATGTTAACATTATCGAATTTAAGCGCCCTAAGCTGTAGTAGCCAATTTGAGGGGCCGCCATTAGTTGTTTTAAAAATTTCGAAGTTCCCTTTACCCGAATTATCAAAATAGAGATTTATCCATCCATCCTTAAGTATCAACTCGTCAATGTCATACTCATTTTTTAGAATACCAATTAAGCTAATGCGAACAATTACACTTTCGAAGGAAAGAAGTCCGGGCTCAAATTCTGGTGCTACATTAAGGCTTCCCTCTTTTATGTCAACTTTATGGAGAACCACCGAAGCGTATGGAAAGCCTCGAAGCAATGAAAGTTCTACTTTTTCTACGTTTATTTTTGCATCAAGGCGATTGTTTAGCTGCGAAATAGCTTTTTCAACAAGTTTATCCTCAAGCAGTATTCCGGCAACAACAAGACTAGCAGCCAAAACAGCAGTTAGCATTATAAGTATAAGAAAAGTAATAGCAACTTTTTTCATTATTCTGAACTTTCTACGTATTGTATATAAAGCTGGCCGTAAAATTACTTGAAAACCAATTAATATACCAACTCATTTCAATGAAAAATTAATCACAAATTTTTAGTAACTAAACAATTATTACTTTTACAGCATTAAAACACAATAAGAGATGAGCCGGTTAACACATTTTGTAGCTATCGTTTTTTTTACATTTATCTTTCTTCATCAGTCACATTCACAAGTGAATGTAAAGGTTGATAGTTTGAAAACCCGTTTAAGTTCAGAAAAAAAAGGTGAAAAACAGATCGATTTACTCGTTGAGATTTCAAAACATTATAGTAGAGCAAATAATTTTGAACAAAGCGAAAGTTATCTTTTTCGGGCAGAAGAGTTAGCCAAAAAAGAAAAAGATGGAAGAAGGTTATCGGAAATTTATCACAATTTGGGAGTTATTAACCGTAACATCGCCAGCTATGGAAACTCTTTACATTACCACCAGCAATCGTTGCTTTTCGCAAATCAAGAAAATGATACCCTTCTGCAAACATCGGCCTTAAATAGCATTGGAGTAGTTTATCGTCGAATTGACAATCACCCTAAAGCAACAGAATACCATTTACTTGCATTAAAACTTTCGGAAGAGTATGGACATGACTATAACACTTCTGTAGCGTTAAATAGTTTGGGTAATATATACTCAATAAATGGCCAGTACAAGGAGGCATTTAGTTACTTCGAAAGAGCGTTGAAAATTTCAAAAAAAATGAGAAACACGCTTGGCGAGGCAATTAACTATAATAATATTGGTGAAGTATACGAATTTCAAGGTGTGCTCGATAGCGCGTTGTACTACTATAATTTATCGCTGGATGCAAACAGAAAGATAAATAGTACTAAAGGAATAGCAATATCATACAATGCCATTGGCAAAATATACTTGTTTTCAGAACAACCTGAAATTGCGCACGATTTTTTCAGTAAGGCGCTTGAACTCGACTTGAGCTTAGGAGATAAAAAATTCATTTGTGATAGTTACATTAATCTTTCCCGATCTAGCCTAGAGTTGGGAAGCATTTCAAATGCCGAAAGCTATGCAAACAAGGTTATTACATTGGCAACCGAAATAGGCTCAGTAACCCATATTCAGTTTGCCTACGAAATGCTCTCACAAATCAACACTGCAAAAAAGAGGTTCGACAATGCCCTTCGTTACTATAAGCTTGCTGCAAGCTACAAGGATAGCTTATTAAACGAAAAGAATACACGCACCATTGCCACTCTGGAAATGATTTATGAAATTGATAAAAACCAGAAGCAGATTGAAATGCTTGAGCAGGAGAAGAAAATTAGAGACAAGGAGCTGGCTCGGCAAAAAACCATACGCAACTTTTACCTCACAGGCTTTGTTTTTGCTGTAATAGTAGTATTAATCATTCTGTTAGCTTTTAACTTAATGCGAAAATCGAAAAAAAGGTTGGAAGAAAAGAATGCTGAAATACAAAAAAGTAATGTAAGGCTTAGTAGACAACAACAAGAAATTCAGGAACAAAAATCGAATATTCAGCAGCAAAACAGGAATCTTCAGGATGCATATCAGGTAATAGAGAAGTACAATAGTAAAATTACCGACAGCATTAAATATGCCGAGCGCATACAAAACGCTATTTTAAGTTCTCTTGGAATACTATCGCCTTTCTTTGAGGATTATTTTTGTTATTACAAACCGAAGGATTACGTAAGCGGCGATTTTTATTGGCTTAGCACAAAAAATGATAAACTAATATTAGCCGTAGCCGATTGCACTGGGCACGGGGTACCCGGCGCATTTATGAGTATCATTGGGATGGATTTGCTAAACCAAGCCATTAATCAACAGAATATTCTAGACCCAAGTCAAATACTAACATTCTTAAATACAGAGTTACGGAATAAATTAAAGCGCGAGGAGAATGAGGTTTTTTTGAAGGATAGCATGGATATTGCCATTTGTACCATTTCTAAGAAAGAAAATGTGATGCAGTATAGCGGAGCACTTGTTCCACTCATTGTGGTAAGAGGGAATAGAATTTTTGATTATCGACCAAATTTTGTATCAATTGGAACTTCAACTGAAACATTCAATGTTTCATTCAAACAGCAGAATATAGAACTTAAAAAGGGCGATTGGATATACCTGTATTCCGATGGAATAATTGATCAGTTTGGTGGGAAGGGTAACAAAAAGTTTATGCGGCAACAACTTTGGGATTCATTAATTAGCATAAACGAGCTAAGCGGAGAAAAGCAAAAAGAAAGCATTGAGAAAATATTTTTAGACTGGAAAGGTAGCACAGAACAAACCGACGACATACTACTTTTAGGGTTAAAGTTTTAAGCGGTTTGTTCATTAAAATTCCAAACAATTTACTTGAAGTACCCAGTAAATTATAAATTTGCATTAAATAGCACAATCATATCTTTTTAAACATGAAAGTTTGCCACCCAATCTATACGTTTTTCTTCGTGTTCTTAATGGTAACATTGCATAATAATGCATGGAGCCTTAACGATAGCAAGATTGATAGCCTTGAACAGGTACTATCTAAAACGAGGAACGATTCACAGAAAATTGAAATTCTTACCGACCTTTGCTGGAGTTATCGTAACTCAAACCCACAAAAAGCTATTGAGTTTGGAATAGAAGCAATTAAAAAATCAGAAGAGTATCGCGATTATGAGAATTTAGTAAAAGTTCACGGATTCGTAGGAGTTGCTTACCGGGTTCTGGGGAATTACTCGAAATCCACGGATCACTATTTTACTGGCCTTGAATTATCTCAAAAGTATGATTTAAAAGAACAACAGGGTTACGCCTTTATCAACATTGCAAATTTGCATATATACCAAGAGTATTTTAACACAGCAATTGAAAACCTTAATAGAGCCGAATTAATAGCCCAAGAACTTAAGCATTCTAGAATGCTTTCATACGTTTACCTTAATTTTGGTAGAGCAAAGCTGCACCAGAACGATTACCAAAGTGCGCTTTCCGATTTTATAAAGGCAACGGAAATTCGAAAGCAAATAAACTTTAAGGAGGGGCTACCCGTTTGCTACAAGTATCTTGGCGATGTATACTTCAAAATTGGGAATTTAAACATGGCCATTGAGAGCTACAATCACGCACTTTTACTCGTAGACAAACAGGTAGATAGGGATTTGCATGCGAATATACTAGTAAAAATTGCCGAGCTTCAGCTAAAACGAAATAGCTGGAACCAGGCAAAAGAAAACGCAAACAGAGCAATAGATATTGCTAAGTCGGTTGGTTCAAGGCTAACAATCCGCGATGCCCTAAACATTAAGTATCAAGTAGATTTGGAAGAAAACAGACAAGCATCGGCGGTTCAACATTTAGTTTCAATAATTCATTACAACGACACGCTTTTTAGTCAGCAACTTTCTGAAAAGTTGTTTTTCCTTGAATATCAGTATGAAAAGCAAAAGAAAGAGAGTCAAATAGAGTTGTTAAACAAAGAGAAAACAATCAAGGAACTCAGCTTGCAGAGAGCCAACACGTTCAATGCAGCATTGTTGATAATTCTATCGCTTATTACAATTATTTTCATCATTCTTTTATTTGTTCTTAAGCAACGAAAAGAGAAAAATACTCAATTAGAGAGTCAAAACATCGAGATAGCAAAGCAACGCGAAAACATTATAAATAAAAATAAAAACCTCGAGGAAGCTTACTCTGTAATTGAAGGATACATTGGAAAAATGACAGATAGCATTCAGTACGCCAAACGAATTCAGGATGCACTGTTACCTTCACCTACCGTTGCCCACGAGTTTTTTTCCGACAACTTTATTTTATACAAACCCAAAGATTTTGTTAGTGGCGACTTTTATTGGTTAGCGAAAAGCCAAGATCTTTTATATTTTGCTGTTGCAGATTGTACTGGGCATGGAGTTCCCGGAGCATTTATGAGTATAATTGGTCTCGACTTGTTAAACCAAGCAATTAGTAACCCCGAGATTGTTGAAACAAATCAGGTAGTTGAGTTCATAAACTCTGAACTTCCCAAAAAACTTCACCTTGAGAAAGAAGAGTTGGTGCTTAAGGATAGTATGGATATTGCACTTTGCTCGGTTGATACCTCTACTTTAACGCTCAAATACTGCGGTGCTTTAATACCCTTTATTATGGTTCGTGACAAAATGGTTGTTGAGCTAAAATCCGATTTTGCTTCGGTTGGAACATCGAAAAAACTTTTCAAAAAACCGTTTTCCCAACAAACCATCCAGCTTAAACCTGGCGATTGGATCTATTTGTTTTCCGATGGATATATGGATCAAATTGGAGGTGATCTTAAGAAGAAATTTATGCGTAGCAATTTCATCGAAACCCTAGTGCAGCTTAGCTCAAAAACAGGTCAAAGCCAAAACAATGAGTTAGATCAAATTTTTACATCTTGGAAAGGAAATAATGAACAAATTGACGACGTTCTTATTTTAGGACTCAAGGTTTAAAATGAAAAATCTTTCAAAAACAATAATTTTCGTTCTTTCGTTGGTTGCTGTCTCCTTCCTGTCTTCCTCCCAAATAAAAAAAATTGATATACCAGCAAGCCAGTATGTCTTTACATTTCAAGAGGATAATGCTGGGAATATTTGGCTCGGTTTAAGCGACGGAAACCTACAAGGAAGTTTATGTATGTATTCAGATAGTGGCCTTTACGTAGTATCGGGAACTGAAAATGTACCAAACGGTTCTTACCATACATCTATTAAGTTACCCGATGGTTCAATGATGTTTTCGGGAAACGTTTTATCGGCAAACGCTAAGTCGTTGTTGGTTTGGGTATCACAAATGGGAGCCGACACAATACAAATACCTTACATGTTAAACGATCCGTTTGTAAACTGTATAGCACTTGTAAACAGACGAGATATTTGGATTGGTACAGGAAGTGGGTTGCTTATAAACTCACGTGGCGAATGGAGGTGGATTACAAAGACCAGTGGATTACCTGGAAATTTTATTAACGCAATTCATGAGGATATAAGAGGAATTGTTTGGGTAGGAACCGATGCGGGCATAGTTCGTTTCTATGACGGGAATATTGAGTATCCAGAATCGGGATCCAGGTTAATATCAACGGCAACAACTTTTTTTACCGATGCCAAAGGATACCTTTGGTGTGGAGCACGCTACTTTTCTGAAGGTGCGAGCGTGTACAATGGTGAACTATGGGAAACATTTTCGGGACGAAATGGACTGATAGATAATTCGGTAAGTATATTTCATCAAACACAGAATGGCGATATTTGGATTGGCAGCTGCTACAGCAGAAACCGAGGAGGCGTATCGGTTTTTAATGGTATCGAATGGATTTCTTATAGCGCACCAGAGTATATTGCAAAACCCTGCGTTGATGCAATTGTTACAGATACACGTGGAAGAGTTTGGGTGGGAGGTTCGCTCAACCACTCACGTTATAACGGCATAACTGTATTCGATGGCAATAGTTGGCACGTAATAAAAAAGAACAGCGAGTTACCAGCCGAACGTGTTATTGCTTTCTTTGTTGATTCGGGCGGAAATATTTGGATTTCGTCGCACGAAGGATTATTTGTAGTAGATAGTAATTACGAATTCAACAATTAAATAACAATCAATAGTATAAATAGTAACATTTAACTATATAATTTAATTAAGTTGAGCGATTTCGAGTTTAAAAAGTTAAAGTACAGTTTTATGCTTCCCGCAGCATTTGTTGCCCTGCTGTGGATTGTGTACATAATTGAAAGCAGTAACCACGCTTCGTTCTATTATTTGGGTGTTTATCCACGTTCAGCAAAAGGCTTGGCAGGAATAGTTCTTATGCCCTTTATTCATTCTGGTTTTAAGCATCTTATTGGTAATTCGGTACCATTATTGGTTATGGGAACTGGTTTGGCTTACTTTTATCGCTCTCTTGGCTACAAGGTTTTTGTAATTATTTGGTTTATTAGCGGTTTATGCGTATGGATTGGAGGACGAGAAAGTTATCACATAGGAGCCAGCGGAATAGTTTACGGGCTTGCATCGTTTCTTTTTTTTAGCGGAGTAATCCGGCGCGATGTAAGGTTGGCTGCTATTTCGTTGATAGTTGTTTTTTTGTATGGTGGAATGATTTGGGGCGTTTTGCCCATTTGGCCAGCCATTTCTTGGGAGGGTCATTTGTTTGGAGGGTTAACAGGAATAGCTTGTGCTTTTTTTTACAGAGAAGAAGGTCCACAGAAACCGATTTATTCGTGGGAGTATGATGATGAACTTGACGAAACGGATGTTATAATTGACGACGACCTTTCAAGCAACGATGAAACACCCTTAAACAAGCCATTAGTGTAATAAAAAATAATATATTCCGAAGTATTTATATAACTCCTTGGATAAGGCCTAAATTACTTTTTTTTTTACCTTTGCCGGATTGAAAAGTAGGCGTATGGTTTTTCAGTTTCTTGCAAGGTTAATTCTTAGAAATAGATTCTATATACTGATTGCCGTTTCGGTTGTAACGGTATTTATGGCCATCATGATATTTAGGCTTAGGTTCTACTATGAGCCTACACCGTTACTCCCTAAGTCCGATAGTCTTCTTGTTCAATACAGAGAATTCAATAAAATATTTGGCAAGGGCGAAAACATTATGGTAATTGGTGTTGCCGACTCCAACTTTTTTTCAACTGAAAAATTCGCGCAATGGAGACTTTTAAAGAAGAATCTCCATTCAATTGAAGGTGTAGAACACGTTTTATCCATTTCTGATATTTATACCCTTAATCGCAACTCTAATCAAAAAGTTTTTGAGTTTCAACAGATTTTCCCCGACTCAATAACCTCCCAGCAACAGCTCGACTCCCTTAATGAGATTGCTTTGTCGTTACCATTCTACAGTGGAATGTTATATAACGCAGAAAGTAACATCTTTTTAATGATGGTAACTCTGAAGAGCGAAATGATTAGCACGAAGGAGCGAATTCCACTAATGGAGAAAATTGTGGAAACGTGTGAGGTGTATTCTAATAGCACTGGAAATAAGTTAAGATATTCGGGGTTACCTTACATTCGGATAACTGTTGGGGAAATGATACGTGGAGAAATGTACTTGTTCATTATTCTTGCTGCCTTAGTAACTGCCATTATTCTATTTCTTCTTTTTAGGTCGTTTCGAATTGTAATGTTCTCAATGCTGGTGGTTGCTGTTTCGGTTACATGGGGCTTAGGTTTTATGGGAATTCTTGGTTACGAAATTACTCTCCTTACAGCCGTTATTCCTCCCCTAATAATTGTAATTGGTGTTCCTAACTGCATATTTCTCCTAAACAAGTACCATCGTGAGTACAGTTTGCATGGAAATAAAGTGAAAGCACTTCAACGGGTAATACAAAAAATTGGAAGCGCAACTTTTTTAACGAATTTAACAACAGCAGCAGGCTTTGGTACTTTTATGTTTACTAGCATTAGAATACTAAATGAGTTTGGTTTAGTAGCTTCCGTTGGCGTAATGGTTGTTTTTGTTGTATCGTTGCTTCTAATTCCTACAATATTTAGCTACTTACCACCACCCGAACCCAGGCATTTGCAACACCTGGATAACATACGGATTAACAACACCATTGCAAGGGTAATTATTACAGGACTTTACCACCGCAAGCTCGTTTTTGCTATTTCGTTACTATTCATTTTAGTTGGACTATTTGGTTTGTACCGTGTTGAAAACAACGGGTACATGGTTGACGATATTCCTCATAGCCATCCAGTTTACGTTGATTTAAAATACTTAGAGAAAAATTTTGCGGGCGTAATGCCTCTCGAAATAGTTATTAATACCCAGAAGCCAAAAGGAGTTTTACAGGAAAAAACACTTAGACGTGTAGACCAGCTTCAAGAAAAACTTCGAAACTACAAGGAACTTTCACGTCCACTGTCAATAGTTGAAGCCGCAAAGTTTGCCCGCCAAGGATACTACAATGGTAATAAATCTCAATACCGGTTACCGAAAGGTCCCGAAAGAGCTTTTATTATGTCGTATCTTCCTAAAAATATGGGAGATAATCCGCTGCTAGCTCGATTTGTTGACTCCACAGGAACCATGACACGTATTCTTTACAATGTTGCCGATGTGGGAACTGTGAAAATGAATCAGCTTAAAGACAATATAAGAAAAGAGGTTGATTCGGTATTTATGGCAGATGCAAGTTTGGTTAGTATTACCGGGGGAAGCATTATTGCTGCTAAGGGCAACAATTTTTTAGTAAATAGCTTGTTTATTAGTTTAGTAGCTGCAATTCTTATTATTTCTGTTTTTATGGCATGGATGTTTCGCACGCCAAAAATGGTTCTTCTTTCTGTTTTACCCAATTTAATTCCACTTTTACTAACTGCAGCAGCAATGGGTTTTATTGGGATCGATTTGAAACCAAGTACAGTTATCGTCTTCAGTATCGCATTTGGTATTTCTGTCGATAATTCAATCCACTTTTTATCGAAGTATCGGCAGGAGTTGAAAAGAACAGGTAACAACACAAAGGCTTCGGTTGTTTGTGCTATTAGGGAAACAGGAGTTAGCATGATTTACACTTCCATTGTTCTTTTCTTCGGGTTTGCCATATTCATTGGTTCACGATTTGGAGGAACTGTTTCGCTTGGTCTTCTGGTATCAATAACTCTTCTTATAGCGCTTTTCAGTAATCTTACCCTTTTACCAGCAATTCTTTTAACCTTGGTTAGGGGGAAACCAGAGGATTCTGAATGTGCAAAATTTTAAACTATAACATTCATATTAATAAGAACATAAATGTATAATATTGAGTCGCTTGCAGAAATAATTGACAAGGGGATGCGTTCGTTATCAATTCCTGAGGAACCAAAGCAGCTTTACGAACCCATTAGTTACACGTTGGCTTCAGGAGGGAAAAGAATTCGCCCAATACTGGTTTTGGCCGCAAACAACCTGTTTTCTCAATCAGTTGACAAGGCTCTGTTCTCCGCAATTGCCATTGAAGTATTTCATAACTTTACCCTAATTCACGACGATATAATGGATAACGCCATGCTTCGTCGGAACCAAGCCACAGTTTTTAGTAAGTGGGGGTTGAACAATGCAATTCTTTCGGGCGATGCAATGAATATTTTAGCTTACCAGCTAATAGCGCGAACAGATAAGGAAAGTTTAAGCCCGGTTTTTAACGTTTTCAACGAAATAGCCCTTGGTGTTTGCGATGGGCAGCAAATGGACTTGAACTTTGAAAGTTCACATTACGTTACCCAGGATGAATACATAAGAATGATTGAGTTAAAAACAGCCATTCTTATTAGTGGGGCTCTAAAAATTGGAGCCATTATTGGCAATGCATCCCATTCCGATACCAATAACTTAGGTGAATTTGGGAGAAACCTTGGACTTGCTTTCCAGCTCCAGGATGATCTTCTTGATACTTTTGGCGACTCGAAAACTTTTGGTAAAGTTATAGGTGGCGATATAGTTGCAAACAAAAAGACATTCTTAACGGTAAAAGCTTTTTCACTGGCGAAGGGTACTTCGTTAGAGCTACTTAACAGCTATTTTAAACTCGATAATATTGATCCTGTTCAAAAGGTTAAGGATGTTACAAATATTTATAATGAACTTGGAATTAAGGAAATTACAGAAGCTAAAATAAAGGAATACTTTAATAACGCCATGAATTCTTTAGATGCAGTTAAAGTTTCAAGCGACAATAAAAATACGCTTACCTGTATTGCAAATATGATTATGGGAAGAGATAGATAACCTGTTTGTTATTAGAACAATCTTAATAATTTCGCTATGAGTTACATTTCAAAAGAGAAAATTTTCTCAATACAATGGTTTAAGGCCTATAGTTTAATTACAATCGGATCATTCATCTTGGCCTCAGGTTTTGTTCTTTTTATCGATCCGCATCGCATTGCGCCTGGAGGTGTTTATGGAATAGGGATTATTGTACACTACCTTACCAAGGGACTATTCTCTTGGGCTCCAGAGGGTCTCCCCATAGGAACCGTTGGCTTGGTGCTTAATATTCCGCTAACAATTATTGGAATTAAGCTTTTGGGCCCTCGATTTGGTATAAAGACGGTTGTTGGCTTTGTGTTAACTTCTATTTTTATTGACTTACAGCACTACTTAATTGGTTACGACCCTTTAGTAGACGACATGTTGCTCTCTTCTGTTTTTGGTGGGGTTCTGGTTGGATTTGGATTGGGACTTATTTTTAAATCGAAAGCAACTAGTGGTGGATCTGACATTATTGCAATGATAATTGCCAAGTACACTCGTTTGCCCCTTGGGCAGTTAATGATTTACGTTGATTCGGCTATTGTCCTTATTGCATTGGCTGCTTTTCAGGACTGGAAAATTCCATTGTACTCGTGGATTGTAATTTATGTTACGGGAAAAGTTATCGACATGACCATTCAGGGGGTTAGCTACGATAAGGCTTTGTTTATTATTTCCGACCAGTACGAACAAATTCGTGATAAACTAATAAATGACATAGACAGAGGCGGAACGCTTATTCATGGCATTGGAATGTATAAAGGCCAGGAAAAGAAGGTGATTTTTACAAACGTTAACCGACGAGAGGTTCACATGCTCCGCGATTTCATACAGGAAATCGACCCCAACGCATTTATTACAGTAATTGATGCAAACGAAATACTTGGCAATGGGTTTAAACCTCTTAAAACTATCGACTAACAAATAGTATAATGCAAGGAAGAGTACTGAAAACAACTGGTAGCTGGTATACAGTAATGGGAGTGGATGAACAGTTGTATAAATGTACCATAAGGGGGAAACTTCGTTTAAAATCATCGCGCACTACAAACCCGGTAACAGTTGGCGATATTGTTAATTTTGACTTGGAAGGGAATGAAAACACAGGATCAATATCAAGCGTAAACCAAAGAAAAAATTACATAATTCGCCGTTCATCCAATCTTTCCCGTGAGTCCCATGTTATTGCAGCCAACATTGACCAGGCAATTCTAGTTGTTACTATAGAATTCCCTGAAACCAAATTCGAGTTTATCGATAGGTACCTTGTAACAGCAGAAGCGTATCAAATACCAGCCATTTTAATTTTCAATAAAATAGATCTTTACAAAGAACATTTCAACGATAAATTACAATACTACCTATCAGTTTATCAACCTATTTATCCTTGTTACCAAGTATCGGCTCAAAATGGTTATAATGTTGATAAAATCAAGGAGGTTCTACAAGGGAAAATAAGTTTAATCTCTGGCAACTCGGGGGTTGGAAAAAGTACATTAATTAATAAAATTGAATCTTCACTAAAATTAAAAACTACCGATATATCTCATTATCACCTAAAAGGTAAGCATACAACCACCTTTAGTGAAATGTTTCCCCTTTCGAATGGTGGCTTTGTTATTGATACTCCCGGTATAAAAGGTTTCGGATTAATTGATATTAACAAGAGGGAACTCTTTCACTTTTTTCCAGAAATTTTTCGAGAAGCAGCCAATTGTCAGTACAATAATTGTACCCATCAGCACGAGCCTGGATGTGCTGTAAAAGCTGCGGTTGAAAGGAACGAGATTAGCGAATCGAGATACTACAGCTACCTGAGCATTTTGCTTGACGAAGACACAAAATATAGAGGATAACCCA
>CAZLXF010000043.1:0-10308 GCA_964563065.1 uncultured Rikenellaceae bacterium
AACCCTAAAAATTTAGTATTATGAACAAAGCTCAATTAATTGATGCAATTGCTGCTGAAGCTAAATTAACAAAGGCTGATGCTAAAAAAGCTCTTGACGCATTCGTTAAGACTACCTCAGGTGCTCTAAAAACAGGTGACAGAGTTGCTCTTGTAGGTTTTGGTTCTTTCTCAGTTTCTAAGAGAAACGCAAGAACTGGTCGTAACCCACAAACCGGAAAACCTATTACTATTAAAGCTAAAAAGGTAGTTAAATTTAAGCCAGGAAGCGATCTAAACGGATCAGTTCAATAAATTGCATTTATTAAATAAAGGGGATCCGAATTTCGGATCCCCTTTATTTTTTGTGTTAAATCGTTTTTCTACAAATAGCCAAGTATCGGCATGCTTCCCCCTGTAAATAATCAAAATATTAAGCGTTTGTTAATCGACCACCTTTCGCAATTTGTGCTAGAAAGGCGATTGAATGCGCTAAAATTTGCCCTCGAAAACCGAACTCGATACCTTACTGTTGTTCTGGAGGATATTTTCCAGTCGCAGAATGCTAGTGCCGTTCTAAGAACCTGTGAATGCTTTGGTATTCAAAATGTTCATATCATCGAGAACCATAATAAGTTCAATATAAACCCAAAGGTAGTTTTAGGATCAACAAAGTGGCTTACTATAAATAGGTACAAGGCACCCGAGTTCTCAACTCTTGAAGTTATTAATAGTTTAAAAAGGGAAGGGTATCGTGTTGTTGCTACTTCGCCTCATGCGAACGATACTGCGTTAAGCCAATTTGACTTGGGAAAGGGGAAGGCGGCTTTTGTGTTTGGAACTGAACTTACCGGTTTGTCGCAAACCGTAATGGAAAATGCCGATGAGTTTGTTTACATTCCAATGGTAGGACTTACGGAAAGCCTCAATATATCGGTATCTGCAGCCGTTTGCATGCATTACCTTATTAATAAGTTGAGGCTAGGTAACCTCGATTATTCACTTACCGAACCCGAAAAGGATGAGCTAATGTACCAATGGTTAAAGCTTAGCGTTAAAAGTGCTAACGCTTTGGAAAAGCGATTTATGAAAACGCTGAATGCAAAGTATGAGTCAAAAAAATAGGCTTTATACAGGAGACTATTCTTTTTTTTCTTAACTTCGGCGTATAAATTTTTGCTATGAAATGTATTATTGTTGATGACGATGAAATGTCGAGAAGGTTGCTTGAGGACTACGTTAGTAGAACTAACTTTCTGGAACTTGCAAATTCATTCACAAACGCAATCGATGCCATTAACTTTGTAGGTGAAGGGAATGAAGTGAACCTCATTTTTCTTGATATCGAAATGCCTGAAATGACAGGTATTGAGTTTCTGAGCTCCCTGGCTTTGCCTCCACAGGTTATCATCGTTTCATCGAAGGAGAAGTATGCCATTGATGCCTTTGAATACGATGTTACCGACTACCTGCTAAAACCCATTAACTACGCGCGTTATTTCAAAGCGGTTAATAAGGCTCTTGAAAATTTCGATAAATCGAAAAGTGTTGTTGATGGCGAAAAGGAAATTTTTATAAAGAAGAGCAATGCGTTGGTTAAGATAAGATACAACGACATACTTTGGATTGAAGCTCTTGAAAACTATGTTGTTATTAACACTGTAAACGACAAATTTACCATTCACTTCACTATGAAGTCGATTGAGACTCAGCTCCCCGATTCAATGTTCAAAAGGGTTCATCGTTCCTTCATTGTGAATATTAAGCAAATTTTTAGCATTGAAGACAATTCAATAATTATTAAAACCAGTGAGGGGAAAAAGAGTATCCCCATTGGAAAGTCGTACCGCGATAAATTACTGCGCGAAATTAACCTTATGAACAAGTAAAATATTTTATTAATGAATAACGATAAGGACCTATTCTTTAGGTTTTTAGCACAAACTTCTGAGTCTCCCCTTCAGCTAGAGATAGAGAAAGCCGAGGGGGTTTATCTTTTCGATGTAAAGGGTAAACGCTATATCGAGCTAATATCAGGAATTTCGGTTAGTAGCGTTGGGCACTCGCATCCCAAAATAATTGATGCTATTACCCAACAGGCAAACCGTTATATGCACCTTATGGTTTATGGCGAGTACATTCAGCATCCTCAGGTAAAATTGGCCAGCCGTTTGGCTGGGTTACTGCCACCAACTCTTTCAAACAGCTACTTTGTGAATTCGGGTAGCGAAGCGGTTGAGGGTGCGTTAAAACTGGCAAAGCGTTACACTGGCCGCAGCCAGATTGTTGCATTCAATAATGCCTACCACGGGGGTACTCACGGTGCGTTGAGCGTAATGGGGAATGAGGACCAAAAACGAGCCTTTCGTCCGCTTCTTCCAGATATTTTTCATTTAGAGTTTAATGATATTGATGAAATTCAGCGTATTACCGAAAAAACAGCATGTGTAATTATTGAACCCGTACAGGCGGAGGCTGGAGTTCGTATACCGCAAAAAGGATTTCTTGAGGTTCTTAGGAAAAAGTGCAGCGAAGTTGGAGCCCTGCTAATTTTCGATGAGATACAAGTGGGTATGGGAAGAACTGGTGAAATGTTTGCATTTCAGAAATACAATGTAGTACCCGATATTCTACTTTTGGCAAAAGCATTTGGAGGAGGCATGCCGCTTGGGGTTTTCGTTTCATCGAAGGAAATTATGGGTTGTTTAACAAACAATCCGGTTCTGGGGCATATTACTACCTTTGGCGGACATCCGGTTTCGTGCGCTGCCTCGTTGGCAGCATTTGATGTTCTTGAGGAGGGAAATCTTATTCAGCAAGTTAAAAAAAAGGAAACATTATTTAGAGAAAAGTTGGAAAACCATTCGGCTGTAAAAGAGTTTCGGTCGTCGGGATTAATTATGGCACTTGAGTTGGGTAGCTTTGAACTTGTGGAGAAAACCATTAAGAAAAGCCTTGAACTGGGTGTAATTACAGATTGGTTCCTGTTTTGTAATACGGCGCTGCGAATTGCACCTCCGTTAACAATATCAGAGCAGGAAATCGATTTTGCCTGTAATGCTATTCTTTCTTCTCTTGACTCCCTTTAGAGCGAGTATCGAAAAGAAGTATGCCGCCAAAAGCCATCCCAATTAGCGTGCTACGAATTGGGTCGGCCCACATAGGACAAGAACCGCCTCTACAACCAATAAAATGGTAGTATGCGTAACCTAAGGCTCCGCCTACTAGCAACCCAATTAAAAACCGAACAGAAAATATTTTCCTTAAAAATCCGTTTAAATCCATAGTAACTATTTCTATTTTTGCATTTAAAACCCAAATATAACATTTAAATATATACATATGTTCATGCGTTTTGGTTTTGTTATACTTTTTATTCTTTATTCTTCAGTAATTCAACTTTTTGCTCAAAAAATAGAAGTTGACGATTTGGTTACAGCGGAAGATTCGTTGCGTAGGTATATTGAAATGATTATTGATGAGGATAGCTTCGAAAAAAAGATTACGATTAATAACGATTTTAAAGTTTACTTTAAGCGGGTGCTGAGTTTATCTGAATCGTTCGGTTACCCTTTCGATTCACTGAAAAATATTGGAAGGTTAAAATCGGACGATGGAGCGTTGAAGGTTTACACATGGAATATTCCTCAAGCGAGAGGAGAGCAAAAGTACTTTGGATTCATTCAGCACAGGATAAAAGATTCAGTTTCAGTTTTTGAACTGAACGATAGCCGACACCAAATTGTTGATTCACAGAACGAAGTTTTCGGCCCAGAAAAATGGCACGGTGCGCTATACTACCACATTGAGCAGGTTAAACATGATGGGAAATTTTACTATACGCTACTGGGTGCCGATTTCAACAACCTGTTTTCGTCGAAAAAGATAATTGAGTTGCTTTCATTCACCGAAAGGGGAGAGCCACAGTTTGGTGCTCCAATTTTTAACGTTAGAAACCAAATAATTGCAAGAGTAATTTTTGAGTACTCGGCCAAGGCAAGCATGGTTTTAAATTTTTCCAACGATGTTGAAATGATTGTGTTCGATCACCTTTCGCCAAGCCGGCCCGATTTGGTGGGTAACTTCCAGTTCTACGGTCCCGATTTTACTCACGATGGGTTTCGTTTTGAGGATGGTTACTGGTTTTACTACGCAAATGTTGATGTGAGAAACTCAGAACAAGAACCTTCAGCAAGCCAAGTTACTCCTCCTGAGGAGAACCATGAACCGGGTTTCCTGTACAGGAGTAACCTAGAACTTCGTGCGAAGGAGCAAGTTGAAAAGAAAGACTAGTTGTTGAAAAAATCGTCGTTTTGAGTTGAGTCAGGCAGAGTTAACGATTCTTCGTGTAGCTCTTCAATGTTGGTTAACTCCGAGAAATTTACAATTACTACATCTCTGAAGTAATGCTTAATTATTTCCTGATAGGTTTTTCCTTTCTTTGCCATTTGCATGGCACCATCCTGGCACATCCCAACGCCATGCCCGTAACCATGCCCCTTGAGTTTAACATTGTTCGAAACCACATCAACGGTAAAAAAGGCTGAGCGAAGGTTAAAGTGGCTTCGTATATCTTTCAACGGAATGGAAACATTGCCAACTACATAGTGATAAACACGTTGCTTTGGGTGAAATTCAATTAGATCCTCGTTTAACGATTTGGTGTTTACTCCTTTCGAAGAAAGGAAATCGAGCCAGCTTTGCAATGGAATTTTTACCTCCCATTTTGCGTTGGGTTGCGATGTGCAGTATGGGTCAATAACAGAGGTAAGGTAGGGTTGGGGTGTAATCCAAACATCGCCAGCGTTGGCAGTTTGCCCCCCACAATTTGCGTGGAAAGCACCAACAATCAAAGTTTTTGAAGTGTCGATAATAACCTGGCCTTTGGTTTCCTTGGCTGCCTTTAAGATGTCGGGATTTTTGGTTGATTTCCCCTTGTAAACCTGACAATGAACCTCGTCGCAAAGGTTAAATCCTTCGCCAGCATGCTTTTCCACGTGACCCAAAGCATAAGTACGCACCAAAAGCGCTTGCGCTTTGTAGAACTCAAGATGTGCCGAGGGACCCGATTCTGCCTCAACAACTGCTGCAACGTACTTTTCCTGATCGATGAGGTTAATAACCATCATCCGATTAAAATCAACGTAAAAACCGAGGTTGTCATCGTAAATTCGTGCAGGGATTGAAGGTGAAACCGGATTGATTCTAATTACATCGTTGCCGGTACGGCCAACCAGCGAAACTCTTTTCCATGTTCCCAGGTTTGTGGCCATATCGCGAACCTTAATGGAATCGTTGGAGCGTGAAATGTAAACTATTTGGTTTGGGTATAGTATGTACTCGTTATCGCCATAGATAAGCAGGTAACTCCCAGATACGGGTGTGATTAATAGCGTTTGAAGATTCTGTTCGTTGAACAGGCTGATATTGAGTTTTTGTGCAAATGTGCAGGTTGAAAAAATGGTAAGTACAAAAAAGAAAAAATGCTTCATAATTATTTATTTAACTCTGTTTGAGTAGTTCAATCATGTGTTTTGCAACGCGCTTCGATGAGCCCGGTTCGCCCAAAATTCTGTTTAGTTCAGCAAACTGGCTAAGCATTTCATCGCGATAACTGGATCCGGGAAGCAGCTTCTGCATTTGGGCTACTAAATTCTTTCTGGTTAAATCGAACTGTTTTAGTTCCCGCACAACTTCTGTGCCCATTATTAAATTAACTAGCGAAATGTATTTCACTTTAATTACAATCCACGCAATAAGCATTGAAATGGTGTTTCCTTTGTAGCAAACAATTTCGGGTGTGTTAAGCAAGGCTGCTTCGAGGGTTGCAGTTCCCGATGTAACCAAAGCAAGCGTTGCGCTGCAAAGTAAATTTTGAGTTTGGTTGAATACAATTTTAACGTTTGTTCCGTTTATGTAGGGTTTGTAAACCTCGTATTTTAACGATGGTGCTCCGGCAATAACAAACTGGTAGTCAGGAAAGTTGTTCATTACCTGTAACATAATTGGTAAATTGTACTTAATTTCCTGTTTTCGGCTTCCGGCAACCAGCGCAATTATTGGTGATGAACCGAGGCTGTTAGTTGTTGTAAATTCTTGAAATGTAACCGTTTCCGTGTTCTTTTGAATGGCATCTTTTAGCGGGTTCCCTTCGTAAATAACTTCTATTCCATGCTTCTTGAAGTAGTCGATTTCGAACGGGAATATTACAAATAGTTTATCGACAAAGTTTCGCAAAGTTTTTACACGCGACTCCTTCCATGCCCAAACTTTTGGGGCAATGTAGTAGAAAACTTTAAACCCTTTACGTTTTGCAAATTTTGCAATGCGTAGGTTAAAGCCGGGATAATCGACAAGAATTACTACATCGGGGTTAAAATCAGCAATATCATTTTTACAAAATGAGATATTCTTTTTAATTGTTCGAAGGTTTAGTATCACTTCAATAAAACCCATGAAAGCCAAGTCGTGGTAATGTTTAACCAGCGTACCGCCAACTTTCGCCATTAGGTCGCCGCCAAAAAAACGGAATTCTGCATCCTGATCGTTTTCCAGAATCCCTTTCATCAGGTTCGAAGCGTGCAAATCGCCTGAAGCTTCACCGGCAATTATGTAATATTTCATGGTTGTTATATGAAATTTGGATTTGCGGCTTAAAGCGAAAGTTTCAGGATAAATACAATAACTGCGTAAAAAATTGTAGTGGTGAGCACTCCCTTGGCCGAGGTTAACCTGTTGGTATATATGAAAAGGAAGAAGAGGGCTAGGTTTGGTACAACTCCCAAGCTAATAACTTTGGGTGCTACAATGGGAATCCAAATGTTTTCGTAGTAGGTTTGCAGATGTTCCACTGGGTATACGAAATTAATAATAAGGTATACAGCAATTACTGGTGTAATGGCAGCAAGAATTACTCCAAGCCAAATATTATCGTACTTCTTTTTCATTTTTAGTTTTTTTTGTTGAGTGCAAAAGCGATTTCATTCGAACAACCTCGTTGTAGTTAGTTAAATCGATACTTATGGGAACCACAGAAACGTATCCGTTGGAAAGCGCGTGTTCGTCGGTATCGTTGGCTTTGGGTTCTTCGTTCTTAAAATAACCGGTTAGCCAGAAGTATTCATGTCCACGGGGATCAACCCGTTTCTCAAATTCCTCGCGCCAGGTTCCTTTATTTTGTCGGCAAACCTTAATTCCCTTAATGCTTTCTTTGGGAATTGCCGGAAAATTTACGTTCAGGCACGATCCGGTAGTAAGTCCCTTTTCAAGAACCATTTCAACAATTGGTTGTCCATGTTGAATTGCACCCGAGAAATCAGCGTCGGAATTGAAATCGAGTAGAGAAAATCCGATGGAAGGAATGCCGTAAAGGCAACCCTCAATTACTGCAGCCATGGTTCCGGAATAGAAAATGCTAACGGAGGAGTTTGACCCGTGATTAATACCCGAAACCAGCAAATCGGGATGAGATTTAAACAGCTGGTTCATGGCTAGTTTTACACAATCAACAGGAGTTCCGTTAACCGAGTAGTAATCGACATCGTCGGTGCTTTTATGCTTTCTAATACGTAGCGGATTTTTAATTGTAATTGCGTGCGACATGCCAGAGTTTCCTTCCTCGGGAGCAACAACCACAACCCTTCCAAATGGCTTAACCATTTCAACCAGTGAGTGAAGCCCCTTGGCTTTTATTCCATCATCGTTTGTAACAAGTATTATGGGCTTTCGTTCTGTATTTTTCTTGGGCATGATACTATTTGTTTGGATGCAAAGTTATTGAAATCATTTAAACATTATGGTATAATATAAAAAACTGAATGTCAATTTTTGCTACATTTGTAGGCTTAAATATTATTATATTAACGAGAAAATTATAAAATCGTTCAGAAGTAATGAAAATTTCTTATAGCTGGTTAAAGGAATATATCAACATAGATAATTCGCCCGAAGAGATTTCGCAGATTCTAACTTCCATAGGGCTTGAGGTTGAGTCGCTTGAGAAAATTGAAGCTGTTAAAGGAGGCTTGAAGGGTGTTGTTGTGGGGGAAGTACTAACATGCGAGAAACATCCCGATGCCGATAAGTTGAGCGTTACAACGGTGAACGTTGGAGCCAACGAACCCTTAAATATTGTTTGCGGAGCCCCGAATGTTGCTGCAGGACAGAAAGTTGCCGTGGCAACAATTGGAACAACCCTTTACCTCAACAATCAGGAGTTAACGCTTAAGAAAACGAAGATTCGTGGAGCCGTTTCGGAAGGTATGATTTGCGCCGAGGATGAGCTAGGGCTGGGAACTTCACACGATGGAATAATGGTGCTTGAAAGTACTGCAACCATTGGCATGCCTGCTGCCGAGTACTTTAAACTTGAGGATGATTACCAGCTTGAAATAGGGCTAACACCAAACCGTATAGATGCTGCATCGCATTTTGGCGTTGCCCGCGATTTGGCCGCATTTTTAAACCTTACTATTCCTACGAAGGCGGTTAAACCTTCGGTTGATAATTTTAAAATTGACAATACAAAACTCACAATTCCAGTTGAGGTTGTAAATAGCGAGGCTTGCCCCCGGTATAGCGGAATAACAATTAGCAACGTAAAAGTTGCTCCCTCACCGGAGTGGTTGCAGAAAAAAATACGTTCAATTGGCTTAAACCCAATTAACAGCATTGTTGATGTTACCAACTTCGTGCTGCACGAAATTGGCCAACCGCTTCATGCTTTTGATGCTGATAGGATTGAAGGGAGAAAAGTGGTGGTGCGTACACTTCCCAACGAAACAACTTTTGTAACGCTTGATGAAGCTGAGCGCAAAATTTCCAATGAGGATTTAATGATTTGCAACACAACCGAAGGAATGTGTATTGCTGGAGTTTTTGGTGGAAATAAATCGGGAGTTACCGAGGCAACCAAAAATGTATTTCTTGAGAGCGCCTGTTTCAACCCGGTTTGGGTACGGAAAACGGCAAAACGCCACGGCTTAAACACCGACGCATCGTTCAGGTTTGAACGAGGAACCGACCCAAACATTACCATTTGGGCGTTAAAGCGTGCGGCACTGTTGATTAAGGAAGTTGCTGGAGGCGAAATTAGTTCTGAAATTGTTGACGTTTACCCAAACCCCATTGAGAACGCGAAGGTAAGCTTAAGCCTAGAGTATGTAAACAGACTTATTGGGAAAAGCATTAACGTTGAAACTATTAAGAAAATTCTGTATGGGCTTGATATTGTTGTAACTAAAGAAAGTAACGATAAGTTTGAACTTGAAATTCCTGCGTACAGGGTTGATGTGAATCGCGAAGCCGATGTTGTTGAGGAGATTCTGCGAATTTACGGTTACAACAATGTAGAAGTTGGTAATCAGGTAAGCAGCTCGTTGAATCATACGGAGCGACCCAGTAAGCACAAGGTTATTAGTTTAGTTTCCGACTTGCTTACATCGAATGGTTTCAACGAAACCATGTGCAACTCGTTAACACGAATGGCCTACTACAACGACCTTGAAACTTTTCCTACGGAAAAAACAGTTCCAATACTGAATCCGCTAAGTTCCGATTTGAATGGCTTGCGCCAAACCCTTCTTTTCGGTGGTCTCGAGTCGGTTGCATACAACATTAACCACAAAAACTCCGATTTAAAATTCTACGAATTTGGTAATTGTTACACCTTTCAAAAAGAAAATTACGATGTAAATCAAGCGCTTAAGGCCTATAACGAGGAGTTGATGTTGGCAGTTTGGCTTACCGGAGATGAAAAATCGGAGAATTGGCACGATAAGCCAAAACCTATTAGCTTCTTTTCCATGAAAACTTGGGTTAATGCAGTGTTCAATAAACTTGGCATTAAGGATCGTATTTCGATTACAAAAGAAGCCCCAGCCGACCTTTTTGAGTATGGGTTAACATTAAGCATTGGAAAACAGCAAGTTGGTTTCATGGGGCTGGTTGCAAGTAAAATTTGCGAATCGCTCGATATTAAAAACGAAGTTTTTTATGCTGAGTTAAAGTGGGACATGCTTTTTGATGCTGCTAAAAGACAGAAAATTAGTTTAACCGAAATTTCAAAATACCCCGAAGTTAGAAGGGATTTGGCATTACTGATTGACAACTCAGTAAACTTCGATCAACTTAAAAATTTAGCCATTGAAACAGAGAAGAAGCTAATTAAGCAAATTAACCTATTTGATGTTTACCAAGGGTCAAAGTTGGGTGAGAACAAAAAATCGTACGCTATAAGTTTTGTACTTCAGGACGAAAATAAAACCCTAACCGATAAGCAAATAGATAAGGTAATGAACAATTTGATTAGAGTTTTTGGGGAGAAACTTGG
>CAZLXF010000043.1:10408-16960 GCA_964563065.1 uncultured Rikenellaceae bacterium
GGAGGAGGCGTTGACGGAGCAATTCATAGTGCTGCGGGAGAAGAACTTCTTGAAGAGTGCAAGCAGATTGGTGGTTGCCCTACCGGCGAGGCTCGCATAACCAAAGGGTATAATTTACCGGCAAAACATGTGATTCATACGGTTGGTCCTGTTTGGCGTGGTGGCGAAAACAACGAAGTTGAACTCCTGAAAAGTGCCTACCAAAACAGTCTTTTGCTTGCGCAAAAAAATGGATTAAAGACCATTGCCTTTCCAAACATAAGTACCGGTATATACGGTTTTCCAAAGCGAAGAGCCGCAAAAATTGCCATTAGAACGGTTAAGGAATTTCTTGAAAAGTTAAAGAAACCAATGGACGTTACCTTCGTTTGTTTCGACGAAGAGAACTTGGCATTTTATAACGAACTCATAGAAACGGTTTAAAACTGCAATCCGTACTTATCGAGCCTCCTATCGAGCGACTGCCGAGTTATATTTAAAAGTTGTGCAGTTTCGGTTTTCTTGAAACCGGTTTCTTCCAGCGCCTTAATAATTGTTCGTTTTTCAATTTCCTCCAAATCGTAGGTTTCCTTCTCGGAGAGGATTTCTGCATCCAACTGTTTCGACGCTATGCCGGGCAAAGAAAATTCCTTTATTGTAAGTCTGTCCCCATCGCAAAGAATAATTGCCCTTTCAATCATGTTCCTTAACTCTCTAATATTTCCGGGGAATGAGTATGCCATTGCAGCATTAATTACGTTGTCATCGTAGCCAACTATTTTTTTGTTAAGTTTTTGGTTAAACAGGTCGATGTAGTAATCGAAAAGCAAAGGGATGTCCTCGGGGCGCTCGCGAAGGGGCGGAATGTAAATTTCGAAAGAGTTAAGCCTGAAGTAGAGGTCGTTGCGGAAGTTGCCTTTTTCAAGCAATTCCTGAATGTTCTGATTTGTTGCGGCAATAATTCTAACATCAATTGAAACATCGCTGGTAGCTCCAAGTCGCCTAATCTTTCTATCTTCTAAAACTCTAAGCAGCTTGCTTTGCATGGTTTGCTGCATGTCAACAATTTCATCGAGAAACAGCGTTCCGCCGTTGGCAATTTCGAACCATCCGGCCTTATCCTCTAGCGCACCAGTGTACGAACCCTTTTTGTGACCAAAAAATTCGCTTTCGAAGAGGCTATCGGGAATTGCCGAGCAGTTTACGGCATGAAAGTATGATTTTTTACGTTCGCTAAGGTAGTGAATACCCCTGGCAACCAACTCTTTGCCAGTTCCACTTTCGCCAGTAATCAGAACGGATGTGTTGTCGGCTTGCGCAACCTTTCGCATAAGTTCAATAACTTTTTGTATTGGTTTGCTTTTGCCAACTATCTCGTAGCCAACATTGTTGCGTAGTTCTTTTGAAACCAGCTCCAGCGAATGGTTCATTTCCTTGAGTGTGTGGCTGAGTTCAACAAACCTACGAGTTCGTTTAATGGCAGCCTTCATGTCCATTAGCCTGAATGGCTTGGGAAAGAATTCCATGGCGCCAAGCCTCATTGCTTGAATAACAGCATCCATGTCGCCGTGCCCAGTAATCATTATTACCTCAATGAGAGGGTACAGCCTTTTAACTTTTTCAAGTACCGAGAAACCATCCATTTCAGGAAGCCGAAGGTCGAGTATTAGTATGTCTACCTCTTGTTTCTCTAGTAGTTTGAATGCTTCCGATGGAAGGCCTGCAGAAAAAACTGTGAAGCCATCGTTCTCGAGAAATTCTCGGATTTCGTCGCGAAAAACTTTTTCATCATCCAGAACAAGAATGCTAATTGATTCCATGAAAATTATGATTTTGGAATGATTACATCAAATCGAGTGAATTCGTTCTCTTGGCTTTCAACCTTTATTTCGCCAAGAATGTCTTTAATAAAACCGTATGAAATTGACAGGCCAAGCCCGGTGCCTTTATCCTCGCGTTTTGTGGTGAAAAACGGATCGAATATTTTCTCAATATCTTTTTGTTTAATACCAACTCCGTTGTCGAAAACTGAAAAGTATACATTCTCCTTATCGTGGCTTGACTTGATAGCTATTTTTTTCTCAAAATTTTTGTCGTTCGTACTTTTTTCTTTCTCATCAACAGCAAATTTGGCGTTGCCAACAAGGTTCAGAACAACCTGTTCGAGTTTGTACTTATCGCCCACAACCATGTCGCACCCTTCGGTAAGGTTTACTTCCAGCTTAACGCCCTGATTTGTGAATTGAACCCGAACCATGCTAAGGGCGTTTTCAATAACCTGGTTAATGTCAACCTTCTCAAAGGTTGCTGGCTTTTGGGTTCTAGAGAAAGTACGTATGTGGTCGATAATCCGTTTAATTCTGTCAACATTCTCGAAAATTAAATTCAGCTTCTCTTTAAGGTACTTTTCAGTTAGGTTGTTTTCCGATGCTTTAATTAGGACATTGTCGAGCCCCATTGATATTCCGCCTAATGGCTGGTTTATTTCGTGTGCAATGCCTGCGGCAAGAATTCCTAGCGATTCGAGTTTCGATTTTTGGGAAAGTAGAAGCTGCTGTTTTTCTTGTTTCTTAATCTCGCTTATCATTCTTTTTTCCAGCTCTTTGTTCATTTCTACAATTCGGAGTTCAGTTTCCTTTTGCTTCAGGAATTCTTTCTGCTTAACGCTAAAGTAAAGGATTAGTAGAACCAAAACGGCGAAAAGGAAAAGGGCAAGGGCAATGAAAACCATTCGTTGGTAGCGCGTTTTAGTAAGCTGAAGATCTTGAATTTGACTGTTTTGACGAAGAATTTCGTTTTCGCGCTCCTTCTGAGTTATCTCGTAAAGAATCTGCAATCGGGCAAGTTTCTGTCCGCTTTCCTCGGTGTAAAGCGAGTCGCGAATATCCGACCATTGCTTGTAGTACTCAAGCGCCTGCATGTACTTTCCCTCAGCTTCGCTGAGAAGTGAGAGATACTTGTAAACATCGGCGGCTGATGTGGAGAGATCCTCTTTTTTTGCAATTTCCAAAGCTCTGCTTAGAAATACTTTCGAAGAAGGGTAGTCGTTAAATGCGTTGTAGCACCGCGAAATTTTTACCAGCGATGCAATTTGTGCCTGTACGTTGCTGGTTTTTACTGAAAATTCGAGACACTGATTGTAGCTTGCTACTGCTTGCCTATACTGTTCGAGTTCGAAAAATACATTCCCAATTCCTTCCAAGGATTTTATCATGGAAGCGGTATCGTTTTTAAGCTGGTTGTGGGCAAGTACCTGATTGTAATAAATTAGTGAACTGTCGTAGTTTTGAAGAAGGTAGTATGTGTAAGCAATTTCGAAAATATCGTTCATTTTCTTTTCGATGGAATTCAGTGATTCTTCAATTCTTGAAGCTTCTCGGAAGGAACTCAGGCTTTCGTTGAACTGACCGATGTTTCTATGAACGTTCCCAATTTTACGAAGGGTTGATGCTTTAACCCTAAGACCTTGCTTATCGAGTTTACTATCATCACCCAGAAGGTTTATTACTTTCAAAAATTCATCGTTTGCCCGAGAATAATTATTCTGCTCAAGTGCAATTTCACCAATTTGTTGGTGGATTTCAATTTGTAATTTTTTTTGTTTCTGAGTTTCGGCTAGAACAAGAGCTCTTTCAAGGTATCGAATGGCAAGCTCGTAGTTTCGAGATGCCTTGTAAACTTTTGACATTCCATCAAGAGCCACAATTTGGTTGCTAGTTTCGTTAGTTCTTTCGTAGTGAACAAGGGCTCGGTTATAGTAACGAAGAGAATTTTCATGCTGCTCAAGGTTAAAACTTGAAAGGCCCATAAGCAGCAACGCTTGTCCTTCTAGGTTTAAGTTTCCCATTCGTTTTGAGAGGAATGCTGCCTTTAAACCGTATTCAAGTCCTTTCTCGGGGTCAATGTCAACGTACAAGTTTCCAACGGTTATCATAAGCCGAAGTTGCTCTTCACCCTGCGCCAGGTTCATAATTTGTTCAAGGCTGTCAACGGGCACTTGTGCGCTGATAAACAACGGTTGGAATAGAATTATGAATAGTAAAATTTTACGCATGTTGCTTATTTATTCAACCCTAATGGACGTTACTAAGTTAGAATATTTTTTTTACAATGATGTATTTCTGTAAATGCTGGAATAAGATTATAGTCCGTTGCTATAGAAAATTCTTTTGTTTGGTTGTTTTGTTTTAAGAAAGTATTTTAGCAGGCGTATTTTTTATAAAAAATTTCTAATACTTAAGTATCAAAATGCTAGTTAATTCGGGGAAAGGCATTAAAAATTACCTTTCGTTAGTTAAGTTTAGCCATACAATTTTTGCCCTTCCTTTTGCTTTAATTGGCTACTTTTTAGCAATTTACAGCAACGATTTTGAATTTAGCATAAAAACCCTTTTGCTGGTTGTTATGTGTATGGTGTTTGCACGCAATGCTGCCATGAGTTTTAACCGAGTTACCGATAGGTTTATTGACAAGCGCAATCCAAGAACTGCCTCGCGAGAGATTCCCTCAGGGAAAATTCATCCCAGGAATGCGTTTCTATTTTCTATGGTGAATTCAATACTTTTTATTGCTACCACATTTTTTATCAACAGGCTGGTTTTTTTCCTCTCACCCGTTGCGCTTCTGGTAATTCTTGGCTACAGTTTTACTAAACGTTTTACAGTACTTTGTCATTTTGTATTAGGACTTGGACTTTCGCTTGCACCCATTGGCGCATACCTTGCCGTAACCGGCAAATGGGCATTGCTGCCCGTTTTGTACTCGCTAATTGTTTTATTATGGGTAGCGGGCTTCGACATAATTTACTCGTTACAGGACGAGGAGTTCGATAAGGACGAGGCGTTAAGGTCGATTCCAGCGGTTTTGGGTGCAAAAAAAGCAAGAGTTGTTTCGTTCATTCTTCATTTGGGCGTTACACTGCTGGTGTTAAAAACTGTGTTAGTTCAACAAACCGGTTTGCTACTTTGGATTGGAGCAATTATTTTTATTGGATTGCTTATTTTTCAGCATATTGCTTTACGACAATCCAACAATAACCGAATCGATTTTCTGTTTGCTACCATAAACGGATTTGCAAGTTTGCTTTTTGCGATTTTAAATATTTTGAGTTTATATTTTCCTAATTTACTAATCAATTAATTTTTTTTAAAATGAAAACCTTAAGGAACATTGTAATGTTACTCTCAGCTGCATTTGTGGTTGCATCGTGTGCAAACCAGCAGCCTAAAGAAGTTGTTGAAAATAAAGTTGATGCCATTGAAGTTTCGGTTGATTCGTTGCTTTCCGATGCTTCTGCCCTCGATGGCAAAACAGTTAAATTTACTGCTACGGTAGATCATGCTTGCATGCACGGAGGTAAACGATTAACCGTTTTTGGTGCAGTTGAAGGAAAAACACTGAAGGTTGAAGGGAACGATAAGGTTCAAAAATTTGAATCGGATCTTATGGGGAAAAAGGTTGAAGTAATTGGTGTTGTAAAAAAAGTTCCTGGCTCGCAGGTTGCCGATTGCGAAACAGACGAAGGTAACGAGGTTCCCGAATTCGCATATGTTGTCGATTGTATTAGCTACAAACCGTTGTAGTTTGAAATAGTTTCGTTTTTTGAGAAAGGGCAAAGGGAAAAAATGTTTTTACCTTTGCCCTTTATTTAATTGTACGAAGAAGTATTTTTTAGTATGAATATTAGAAAATTAAACCGGGTTCTCCATCGCGATATCAGCTACTTTTTTGCAGGAATGGTAATAATTTACAGTATTTCTGGAATAGCCTTAAACCATCTTCACCAGTGGAACCCAAACTACATAATTTCAAATGTTCAGTTTACTGCACAATTGCCAAGCGACACATCAAAAATAAGTAAGGATTTAATTGAAAACATTGTTAACGAATACGATGAATCAAAAATACTTTCGTACTACTACCCAAAAAAGTCAACATTGAAAGCCTTTGTCAAAGGAGGTACGGTAACTTTTAACCTTGATTCAGGAACAGCGGTAATTGAAAAAATTCAACGTCGCCCATTTTTTAGCCAGCTAAATTTTTTGCACTACAATAACCCACAGCGGTGGTGGACTGCTTTCAGCGATGCATTTGCAGTTGGGTTAATAGTAATTACCATTACCGGACTATTTATAATAAAAGGTAAAAACGGAATTACCCGAAGAGGCGCTGTGCTTACACTTGCAGGGTTGATTCTACCAGTACTCGCATTGATTTTATACTTCAGCTAGTATTTCAAAAAAATCTTTTTTAACTTTGTAGCTATAAAATGTTTAACTAGTTGAACATTGAATGGTACTAGCATTGTACATACAATTTATTGCAAAGTTCGTGTATCTTAACATTAAGAATCGCGATACCTTCTAAATTCTTCCCAGCCCATTCTGGGCATTTTCTCATTCTTTTAATTCCTTTTTTGAACTGTTTGCAATTTTTGCAGGCAAATTTAATCAGCAGGATTAAATTTTGGATACTTGATACTGTTTATAACAGGTTAATTTCCAGCACAACAATGAGAAATCGATGCTAAAACAAATACTTAAATCAAAAACATTAAAACAAAATAATTATGGA
>CAZLXF010000044.1:0-16865 GCA_964563065.1 uncultured Rikenellaceae bacterium
TTTCATCCTTTACTTCTTCTTTAACCTCCTCTTCGTCGCTTTCCTTGGCAAATGGAGAAATGGTTTCCTTTTGAAGGGTGAGAAGATAGATGGCTTTGCTCATGCGCATATCGGCGTTCGACAGGTCGAACCAGTTAACAACCGGACCCGCATCGGTTGAGGCGAAGAAATAGAGGTACTTTCCGCTGGGGTCGAAAATTGGTTCGGAAGCATCGCTTAATCCATCGGTTACGGGAAACGATTTATCCTGATCGATTGAATAGAGGTAAACCATTTTAAAGTTGGTTTCCAGTACTTTAGTGTACGAAATCCACTTTGAGTCGAACGACCACGAACCGAAAATATCCCTAAAAACACCGGGCGAGTATAGCATGTCCGATGATATTTTTTTAATTGCTCCCGATTCGGTATCAATTACAAAAAGGCTTCGGCTATTGTCAACGTAAGCAATTATTTTGCTGTCGGGCGACCACTTTGGGTAAGCGTAGAAACCGGCTCCGTTAAGGTTGAAAACCTTAGGAGTTCCTTTGCCATCTTGTTGTTTCACAACAAGTTTGTACTCACCCGATTCATCGGAGAAGTAGGCAATCCATTTCCCGTCGGGCGACCAGGCTGGGTACTTTTCGTGTGCACCGGTGGTTTCCGTAATGTTTCGAGGGTCGCCTTTTTCTGCCGGAACGGTAATAATTTCGCCTCGGTAGTCGAATACGGCGCGGGCGCCTGTTGCCGAAATGTCGGCACTACGAATGTATGAGTGATCGCTAACAAACCGTGGGCGAAGTTCCTGTAAATCGGTGGCAATGCCTACGTTCACTTTTTCGGGCGAAGTCGAACCAATTTTATACTTATGTAGGTAACCAGCTTGCTCAAAAATAATTTGGTTTCCAACGTTCGACATGCTGATTATTGGAAAATCAGTGTAGTTCGTAACTTGCTTAACTTCATTCGATTGTTTTGAGTACGAGAAAATGTTGAATTCTCCATTCCTGTCGCTTAGGAAGTAAACCATATCGTTGTGCCAAACCGGATTAATATCGTTACATCCGCCTTCGGGTTTAGGGATTTCAGTAATGGAATGGTCGGCAAAGCTGAAAAGCCAAATGGTTGAGATGGTTCCACCCCGATAGTTTTTCCATTGCCTGAAGGCATCCGGAATGGGCGTGTAGGCCATGTAATCGCCATTTGGCGAGTAGCTTGCATGGTAGGCGTTTGGAATTTCAAGTTGGGTTGGGAAACCGCCATCTACAGGAACTGTATAAAGGTGAAAGTATCTACCAGTGTAAACAAAACGTTGTGAGATAAATAGTACGCTTTTCCCATCGGGAGTAAAACCTTTTACGTAATCCGACGAGGGATGCCACGTTAAACGTTGGGGAATTCCACCCTCCACAGGTACAACGAAAACATCGGTGTTGCCATCGTACTCTGCGCTGAAAGCGATTAGTTTCCCATCGGGGGAGAAGAATGGGTTCGATTCAACCCCTTCGTCAACCGTTAATCGAACAGGATTCGATCCATCGGCATTAGCAATCCACAAATCTTCAGCATAAATAAATGCAATGTGATTTTCGCTAATAGCAGGTTGAGTTAACATTCTGGTGTCCTTGGTGTTAATTCCAAGTGCTAGACCCGGAACTAAAATCAAAAGGACGAGAAGTAATCTTTGTATTGGAAAATTCTTCATAGTTATAAAAATTGGTTTGGTTTGAAATACAATTTATTAACTTTTATTTGATTGTTTCAAAACAATTAAGTTTATATCCAGTTACTGTTAAAAAGTTTTAAAGAAGATGCGTGTATTCTATAAGTTGATTATATACCATAGTTTCAAACAATAGCTGAAGAAAAAGACGACCAAAGAAATTTGAAACGTATTGAATAAATCTTTCGTATATTTGTACAAAGAATAGGATTATGCATACAATTAGATTAAGAATAAACGACAGGATTTACGATAAACTAATATGGTTATTAAGTAAATTCAACAAAGATGAGATTGAAATCATTACTGAAAACTCTGAATTTATTGAGAATCAGAAATATTTAACTTCAGAATTCAATGAGATTATTCAAGGGAAAGCTCTTTTTGTAGACATTAATGAAGTTAATGAAAGACTAGAAAAAATTATTGTTAGAAATGAAAATACTATTTAAAGAATCATTTCTTAAACGACTTGAAAATCAAATAGAATATATCTCATTAGACAGTCCCAAAAGAGCAAGAAAATTTAAAAATGACTTATTGAATCGAATAAAAGAAATACCTGACAACCCATACAAATACAGAAAATCAATATATTTTGAAAATCAAAATATTAGAGACTTAATCTTTAAAGGCTATACTGTTGTATTTAGGATTAATGAAAATCAGATTGAAATTTTTGGATTTGTAAAATATCAAAAGAATCCTACAGATTGACAAAGCTAGAGTTTGCAACAAGCGTTGCATGACAAACTGGCTACCAGCCGATTAGTAAGCATATGGGCTTTTGCAATACTTCGTCTCGGGGGATCGAAACTCCGTTTCAATCTCCAGTTCGCCACGCACCCCCAGCCGTTATTATGTCGAGTAAAAGGATTAAAGCCTTAATTACAGACTGACACCTTTAAGGGCAGTAAGGTTTCATAGCAGTTACTTAACTTTCTACTCTAATCTACCAGCAAATTATTCCATTCCTTTCTCAAATTTTACTATTTTAGCCTCATCAATCTAAACTCCTTTTGGCACTGATTTTGAAATTGTTTCATAAGTATGTTCTTAGGAGTAAATTTTAAATTAAAACTCGTTGTGAAAAAATATTTACCATTACTTCTTGTTATTGGCATGGTGGTTTTAGGAGGCTGTGCTTCTAAACGATACGCAAAAAAGGGGATGAAGTACCAGCAGGCTGGATTGTACGAGCTGGCAGCTGATATGTTTTACCAGTCGATGCTGAAAAACCCCAAAAACATTGATGCTGCCATTGGCCTAAAAACCAACGGACAACGTTTGCTCGACGACAAAATTCTTGCAGTTCATCAGGCATACTCTTCGGGTAACGACAAGGAAACGGTTTACAAGTTTCTCGAAACAAAAGCCTATCGCGATAAGGTAAACGCCACAGGCGTAATGATTTCTTATCCGCAACGTACTGAAGATTACTTTGCCGAAGCAAAACCTCGATACCTTAGTAAATTATACAATGAGGCGAGAATTCTTCTCGATGAAGAAAATTTTTCGGATGCCGAAAAGTTGTTCGCAGAAATTAAAAGCATCGACCCGGGTTACCAGGGAGTTGACGAACATATGAAAATTTCGAAATGCGAACCTCTTTACCGTGAAGGTTCTGAATTTCTTACCAACGGATATTTTCGTAAAGCCTACGCTAACTTTAATAGTATAATTGTTAACCACGGAACTTACAAGGATTCAAAGGATTTGCGCGATGAGGCTCTAGAAAAAGGGATGATAACCATTGCCATTGCTCCAGTAAAATCGAAATACAGAATTAGCAGCTCGCTGCTCTCTTTGCTCGAGAGTAAAATAAGCAGAGAACTTACTTCCCTTAAAAATCCTTTTATTAAGATTGTCGACATTAAGAATACCGAAATTTTTCTCGATCAACAGCAGCAGGGAAGTAACGTTGAGGTTGGCCAGCTGCTTGCTGCGAAAGCCCTTCTTTCGGGGAAAATTATTTCATTAACCAAAGTTGATGGCGATTTGAGGAAGGAAGAGAAACGCGGCTACCTGAAGGAGGAATACTCGGTTAAGGATAAAGCTACAGCCGAAACCCGAAAGGAGTATAGGTACCACAAAGTTATTTACTATGAGTATATTCAGGAGAATAGCGTAGACGTATCGTTCCAGTACCAGCTAAGTTCTACCGAAACAAGTTCGGTGCTCATTTCCGATGTTATCAACTCGGGTGAGGATGATAAAATTCATTACGCTACTTTCGAGGGGAAATCGGAAAACTTAATCCCCGGCTACTGGGAGTTTAAGCAGAAAGATTCTCCAAGGGATAAGAAAAACGAAAGTCCCAGCGCAGTAAAGGAACTGCAGTCGCTTTTTAAAGCAAGCAAAAATGTTGAGACTGTAGAAAAACTTCAGGATAAAGTTTTTGACGAAATTGCCTCAAACGTTGCACTGAAAATTAATAACTACAATCCTGAGAACCAATGACACATAAGTTTGTAGCCTATTTTGTTTTTGCTTTGTTTGGTCTCCTTGTAGGCTGTGGCTCTTCTAAAAAGGTTGAAACGGTTCCGCCTGTTCCAAAGCCTCAATGGGTTTCAAGTCGACCCACATCGCAAACCCACTACATTGGGATTGGCTCTACTCCCAGAACTGTCGATGTAAACCAGTACCAAACAGTAGCTAAGCAGAATGCACAAGCCGATTTAGCCAGCGAAATCTCCGTTAATGTTTCGGCAAACTCAGTGCTTCACGTTTTAGAAAAGAACTTAAACTTCCGCGAGGATTTTACCAAAACCATTCGTACCGAAGTTCAGGAGGACATTGAAGGGTTTGAACTAATTGATACATGGGAGGACGAAACCAGCTACTGGGTTTACTACCGGCTTTCAAAAGCCGAACACCAGCGAATTAAAGAGAAGAAGAAGAAGGACGCTGTTGCCCGTTCGCTCGATTCATATGGGAAAGGATTGGATGCTCTCAATTCCCGAGATGTAAGGTTGGCGCTGGTTAACTTCATTAAAGCGCTGGAACCAATAAAGCCTTACTTCAGCGAACCAATTCCTGCCGATTTTAGAGGGAAGTCAATTGAGCTGGGCAATGAAATTTATGTTGAGCTTTCAGCTACGCTTTCTGCCATCGAAATTAAACCGGTTAATGCTAGTATAAGCGTAAAAACTGGTGGCTCACTTAATAGTAATCAGCTTCAGTTTAAGGTTTTGCATAAAAAGCATGAAGCCGTTTTCGAAATTCCAACAGTTGCCAGCTACTCCGAGAAACCCATTAGGGATAACAGCAAAAGGACTCAGCAAGATGGTTTTGTGAATTTTATGGTTGAAAAGGTTCAGTCCACAAAACCACAGGAAACATTTAATGTAAGTATCGATTTGGATGCATTGGTGGTTGAAGCCACAGCCGATCAGTTTGTTAGGAAGTTGGTAAACCGATTTCCAAAACCTGAAGCATCGGTTTTAATTGTAATTGAAAAACCAACCTTGTTTATTGTTTCATGGGAATCGGAGCTGGGATCGAAGCAGAATCTGAGCATTCTTAAAAACGCATTCATAAAGAAAGCTGTAGAGGGAGGTTTTTTAATTGAAACCGATAAAAAGAATGCTGATTATGAAGTTACCATTTCAGCAGCAACATCTGCCCAAGGGCAGAATGGAGCATATAAAATTGTGTCATTGGAAGGCAACATAAAGGTGGACACACCCAAAGGCAACCAAATTTACTACAAACCTTTTGATGGAATCACAGGAACACATTTCGAATACAAAGCCGCCAGCCAGAAAGCATTCGATGAAGCAAAACGCAAAATTGAAGTTTCGTACTTCAGAGAAATCTCAGATGCAATTAAGAGAAACTAAGTTTTTGTTCGTGGCTAATTCAAATTTAAATCAAAGAAATCAGAGTAGCTCCAATACACTTTCTAGTTAGTAGTTATAGCATTAAATCATATTCTTTAACATATTTTCTTTTCTAATTTTCAGTTACCTTTGAAGCACATTTTAAAAATTTAAAAGCAATGAAAAAAATAATTCTTTTCTTAGCATTTACTTCAATTTTCGGGTTCAGTGCTTATTGTCAGGATAGTTTGATTTCTGTAACCGAAACAAAAAAAACTATTGAATTCGATAAGCTAGTAAACGATTATGGCGAAATTGAATACATGAGCGATGGAGCATGCTCCTTCGAGTTCACAAACATTGGAGAAGGGCCACTAGTTCTCACCAATGTTCGTTCTTCGTGCGGATGCACTGTTCCCGAGTGGCCTAAAGATCCAATAAAGCCAGGGGAGAAGGGCGAAATTAAGGTTAAGTACAATACACGTTCACCTGGGAACTTCAACAAAACTGTTACAGTTTATTCCAACGGACAACCATCTCCCATAATTCTCAGGATAAAGGGATCGGTTAAACCTAAAGAATCGGCTCCTGTCCAAAGGTAAGTTTGTTCACAACAAAAAGTTAAAATCATGCCAAATATTTCAGAAAAAGGGAAAGCGATGCCCTCATCGCCCATTCGTAAACTGGTTCCATTTGCTGAAGAAGCAAAACGTAAAGGACGAAAAATTTATCACCTAAACATCGGTCAGCCCGATATTCCAACTCCTGATGCTGCTCATAAAGCCATCAAGGAGAATACGTTGAAGGTAGTTGAGTACAGCCATTCTGCCGGAAATGAAAGCTATCGGAAAGGGTTAGCCAACTACTATAAAAGTGTTGGAATAGACATTAACCATAACGAAATTATTATTACAACCGGAGGCTCAGAGGCTATTACCATTGCTTTTATGAGTTGCCTGAACCCTGGCGATGAAGTAATTACTCCAGAACCCTTCTACGCAAACTACAACGGTTTTGCTACCCAATCGGGCGTTGTAATTAAACCAATCACTTCAAAAATTGATGATGGCTTTGCGCTTCCTCCCATTTCTGAATTTGAGAAAGTTATTACTCCTAAAACCAAGGGAATAGTAATCTGTAATCCTAATAATCCAACCGGTTACCTCTACTCAAAGGAGGAGCTGGAGCAATTAGCAATTATTATTAAGAAGTACGATTTGTACCTTTTCTCCGATGAGGTATACCGTGAATTTTGCTACGATGGGAATACGCATTTCTCGGCAATGAACCTGAAAGGTTTGGAAAATAATGTTGTTCTAATGGATTCTGTTTCCAAACGTTACAGCATGTGTGGCGTTAGAATTGGTGCGCTTATTTCGAAGAACTGCGATGTTATGGCTACCGCCATGAAGTTTGCGCAGGCTCGCCTTTGTCCTCCTTCGTACGGACAAATTGCTGCCGAAGCAGCGCTGAATACTCCAAAAGAATATTTCGATGAGGTTTACGCTGAGTATATTGAGCGTAGGAACTTTATGGTTGATGCGCTTAACAAGATGGAAGGTGTGGTTTGTCCCAAACCAAAAGGTGCATTCTATACAGTTGTGAAACTTCCCGTTGACGATTCCGACAAGTTTGCTCAGTGGCTCCTCGAAGATTTCGAGTACAATAACCAAACGGTTATGCTGGCTCCCGCATCGGGTTTCTACGCAACCCCAGGGCTGGGTAAAAACGAGGTTCGCATTGCTTACGTTCTGAAGATTGAAGATTTGAAAAATGCCATGGAAACGCTTGAACAAGCGTTGATAGTGTATCCAGGTAGAAAACTCTAAAATATTATTTCGTAATGAAAACGCCAGAACAAATTTGTTTTGGCGTTTTTTGTTATGTTAGAATGCGAGGTAAAAATCTTTTGTTAGCAGCCTGTATTCCTGCGTAAAGCCATCATCCTTATCCCTAATTGTAAGTTCGCTCTCTTCAAAAGGAAGTTTTTGTTTCCTAAATTCGAGTAGCAAACGCTTAACTCCGGTTCCCTGTTTCCCAATTACATTTACTCTTTTTGAACAAAACAGCCCTTTTGCTGCGGCTTTCGCCACAAATATATTCCCTTCAATGTAGGGGAAGATTGCAGAGAATATTCCCTCGTTTTTTAGAAGTTTTACAACTCCTTCAACTAAATCGTCCTGCGAAAGCTCCTGGTTGTGGCGAGCCGAGTTACGTGCAGCCTGTGGCGATTTTAATGATTTTATAAAATAGGGTGGGTTTGAAACAATCAAATCGTAGTTTACATCTCGCTCGCTCGAAAAGCCTTGAAACGAATTGTGGTACAACGCAATTCTACTACTCCATGGACATCTGGTAACATTCTCTTTTGCCTGAATAAAAGAAGCCTCATCAATTTCTACGGCATCAATTTTTGCTTGCGAACGTTGGGCCAGCATAATTGCAATTAACCCAGTTCCGGTACCAATATCAAGAACTGTTTTTGCGCCAGAAACCTCAGCCCATGCCCCAAGAAGCACACCATCAGTTCCAACCTTCATGGCTGCATTTTCTTGCCTAATTGTAAACTGTTTAAAACGAAAGAAGGGGTTTGGCATAACTAATTCATCTTAAATTGTTTTGCCAATAATCTACCTGTTGGTAATTAGTGGCTTAAAATCTTAAAGAAAATAATTAACTATTTAACGTAAGTTCGATATTAGAAGCATCTATTTAGGTTACCATTTTTAATGAAGATACTATTTTCCTTTGTGAAACCTTTGTTTTTTTAATGTTTTGGTTTTTTCTTTTGGGAAAAGAATTGCCACTAAGACCCCAAGGCACTATGAAACCACTAAGTTCAATATCCAATTCACCCTGAACTAAATATCATTACATCTAACACGCGTTATTTAACATATCTTCTTATTCCATCTTTCATCTTAGATACGTTGAAATTTATCAAAAATCCCAATCTTTTTCCGGTCAATTTTAGATGACTTAAAATCTGGGCTTCCCAAACCGGATTCACAGTTTCAAGTGCCTTTAACTCACAAATAATACAATTCTCAACAATAACATCCAACCTTAAACCTTCATTAAATTTAATATCGTCATAAACGATAGGAATATCAACTTGCCGTTGATATTTCAATCCTCTTTTTGACAATTCGTGGCAAAAACAAATTTCATATACTTTTTCAAGCAAGCCAGGACCTAAGTTCACATGAACAGTATATGCAGCATCTACAATAAGGGTAGCAATTTTTTCTACTGAATCATCTATTGGCTCAAACATTTTTCATATTAAGTTTTATATTTATTTAGTGTTTTCTTCGCGACTTCGTGACTTAGTGGCTTTGAATTACACAAACTTTTCAAAAACCCCCAATCCAAACAAGGCGAAATCATACTTCACCGGATCGTTGGGGTCAAATTTACGAAGATTTGCAGTAATCTCCTCAACCGCTTTCCAATCGTTCTGTTTTCGGGGAAGCAATCCTAAAGCCCTTGCAACACGTGAAGTATGTACATCGAGCGGAAGCATTAGTGCTGATTGGGGAATTTGGCTCCAAATTCCAAAGTCAACGCCTTCAGTGTTGGAACGAACCATCCAACGGAGAAACATGTTTAGCCTTTTGGCTGCCGACCCAGCCAGCGGGTTTGAAATATGTTTCTCCGATCTTTTTGGGAAGCGATTCGCAATAAAAACATCTCTGAAGTTTGATATTGAACTCTTAACAGTCTCGGATTTCTTGTATCCATCGGTGAAAACTTTTTCTAATCCTCCATTTTGTTTGTAGATACGTTGAAGCGATTTCAAGAAGGCCACGCAATCAATTCCGTTGAAAGTTCGGTAGTAGAAGTCGGCAAAAGTTTCAAACTCGTTTTTTGATGCTTCCATTAAAAAATCATAGGGCGATTCTCCCATTCTATCTAGGAGATTTCCAACCGATCGAATAATCATAGGACGTTGCCCCCATGCCAGCGAAGCTGCCAAAAATCCTGCAACTTCAATATCCTCCTTTTTTGTATACCTATGAGGAATTTGTATGGGGTCATGTTCAATAAACCTAGGAGATGCGTATAGTTTATACTTCTCATCGAGGAAACTTTTTATCTCACACTGTGGAAGCATTTTGTAATTTGAATGTTAACGAAAGGAAAAATACATAGTGGTTATAATGCATCCATTACAACTTCCATTCTGGTTCCGCGCGATCCTTTTACAAGGATGAGCTTATCTTCTAGTGAATATTCTTTGAGATAATTGGTGCATTCCTCTGAGGTTTCGAACCACTTAGTATTAGGAATCGATTTTGGGAATAGTTTACCTACAAGTAGAACCTGTTCGAAATCAAAGTTTATAGCCATATTCGCAATACGAGTATGCTCGGTTTCTGCATAATTGCCTAATTCAAGCATTTCCCCAATAATTGCTACCTTGTTTTTAGATGATGGGAGGGAGGCAAAGTTCGCTAAAGCGGCCTCCATGCTGCTTGGGTTTGCATTGTATGCGTCAAGAATTACTCTGTTTTTAGCTGTATCAACTACTTGTGAGCGGCTATTGCTTGGGGTGTAATTCTCTATCGATTCTTTAATCGATTTTGGCTCAACGCCAAAGTGTGTGGCAATTCTACATGCTGCTAAAATATTCTCGAGATTGTAGTTTCCTGTAAGATTTGTGTTTATTATTAAGTCAATGTTGGGGAATGACAAAGAAACCGTAAGGAAGGGTTCTCTCCCCGGAATGGTTCTGGCGTTAAACGATTTAATAGAGTAATCAATACTTCTCGCTTTAATATTGAACTCTGATACTTTGCTGTTAATTAGTTCATTGTCGGAATTAAAGAATACAGTTCCGTTAGTTTTGCTAAAGTATCCGAAAAGTTCGGTTTTTGCTTTTACAACTCCTTCAAACCCGCCAAATCCGCCAATGTGAGCTTTCCCAATATTTGTAATAAGCCCAAAGTTAGGTTCTGCAATGTTGCAAAGCATTTCAATTTCACCAACATGGTTAGCACCCATTTCAACCACCGCAATTTCAGCTTTATTGTTAATGGAAAGTAGTGTTAATGGAACGCCAATATGATTATTTAGGTTGCCTTGTGTAGCAACTACATTGTATTTGCCAGCCAGTATTTGTCGAATAAGCTCCTTAGTGGTTGTTTTACCGTTGCTTCCGGTAAGCCCAATAATGGGAATGTTAAGTTTCTTTCGGTGATAATTTGCTAATTCCTGCAAAAAAGTTAATGTGTTGCTGGTATATACACATCCCTTTTCGTGTTGAAGTTTTTTGTCGTCAACTATGGCAAGTGTTGCTCCTTTAGCTAATGCTTCAATAGCAAACTGGTTGCCATCGAAATTATCTCCTTTTAGGGCAAAAAAAATTGTTCCCTTTTCAATGGCTCTGCTATCAGTAGTAACCTTTTGTGTTTGCAGAAATTGTTTGTAAACCTCTTGAAGAATTCCCATGCTGGCTATCTTTTTACCAAATCAAAAACCCCATTTTTATAAAATGGGGTTTTAAATGTATTTAAATATTAAAATTTTATCTTCTGTCAGCAGATTGTGCTCCAATTGCTTCCATAGCACAGCGGAAACCAAGGTCGCTTTGTGACGATGCTTCATCTAGGAAACGGCGTGTGCCAGGACTTAGCCAGTATGCACGGTCTTTCCACGATCCACCTTTGTAAACACGAACCCTATCATTAATAAGGGTAGTCATGTTTTCTTTAGGCCTATCGGCACGGGTGGTTTCACCTTGATAGTACATTTTATCCGATGTAACACCATATTCTGCTTGTGCATCCCAGTTTTCAGTGCTAGAAGCTAAATCGCCATCCTTGTAGTTTATGTAGTAGGCTTTGTTGTAGTTTCGTCTGTCGGCAGCTTCTTCTGGAGTTACATCTCTGAGGCGAATACGTCCTAAGCTATCAACATTTTTAACTGATCCATCAGGATTAAGGTCGAGAGTTTGGAATACATTCCCACGATAAGGACGAAACTCATCCATGTCTTGATAGGTAAGCGGACGGTAAACATCCAGAACCCATTCGTTTACGTTTCCAGCCATACAGTAAAGGCCGTAATCGTTTGGCCAGTAATTTTTAACTGGACCAGGAATTGGTTCGTGGTCGTTCAGATTGCCTGCAACACCCATGTAGTCACCGCGCCCTCTAACAAAGTTAGCCATCATTTGTCCACGATACTTCGATTCTGGATTACGTACGTTGTGGCCATTCCATGGGTAAAGTTTACGTTCTACAACGCGTTCATCGTATGTGTTGCCTATTAGGCCTGATGCAGCAAATTCCCATTCAGCTTCAGTTGGAAGTCGGTATTTGGGTAGAAGAATTCCATCCTCAAATGTAATCGGCCTTCCTTCTTCTTGTCCAGGTACAAGGCTTTCTTTGTTCTTTCGAACAGATGCTTCGTACTTACCAAGAAGGTATGCGTCGGTATTAAAGTTTTGTTCATCTTTCTGTTGAAGGTCTAAGTTAAGGTAGCCTTCATTTACAAGGTACATTTCGTTAACCCTGTCGGTACGCCATAGGCAGTAATCGTTAGCTTGTATCCAGTTAACTCCAACCACCGGATGGTCATTGTAAGCTGGATGCCTAAGGTAGTTGTTTACGTAAGGATCATTGAACCCCATTGGGCTTCTCCAAACGAGTGTGTCGGGCAAAGCGCTTTTGTAAACGTTTGGATAGGAAACGTAAACCCTTCTTAACCAGAAGAGGTATTCACGGTAGTCAACGTTTTTAACCTCAGTTTCATCCATATAAAAGGAAGCTACCGAAACACGACGGGGAGTACTGTTCCAATCGTACATTAAGTCTTGTTCCACTCTGCCCATAATGAAAGTACCTCCTTCGATGAAAACTAAGCCGGGGCCAGTTTTGGGTACATAATCTGTAACTACTTCGAATCCCCCAAAATTAGGATCGTTGTAGTTCCATCCGGTAGTGGCCGATTGATTTCTTGATCCACCACCAGTCATTTTACAGGAGGTTGCTCCGGCAATTCCTGCAAGCAATAGGACGAAATAACTGTGCTTCAATTTCATACTTTTTGTTTTTTCCAATGGGTTTTACTGTTTCCAACTTCAAATATAGAAACTTTTCAAGTATTTACATACAATGTAACTAAAAAAACTAAAATTTCGGACATTTAATATAACGAAATTTTTTCCTAGTTCTTGTCTTATACTTAAATTTTGTTCCAAAGGTTACCTCATGGGTGGAAGTATTTATACCTCTAAAGCCACCTTTTATGATACTAAAGTCGTAACTATATGCAAATGAGTATTTATCGTCGGAATAGCCGGCCATAATAACAAAGGTGTGGCTAGCCAGGGTTAGGTTTTCTTTAATCCATAAACCAGCAGATACATGTTGGCGTGTAAGATAAAATCCTATGTTCATCTGCTTGAAATCTTGCTGTTGCTGGTACATTATGTTAGGTGAAAAAAGAAGTACGTTTCTAAAAAGGTAATTTTTGTAAAGGTTTAACTCGCATCCAACATGAACCGTGTATTTGCGAGGCAACTTGGCTTTTTGCCCTCCAAATTCGGCTTCTGTTGGCTGTGCGATGTGATGAACGGCAAAACCTCCGTAAAAAATATCCCATTCACCAACAACTCCAGCTGCAACATCATAGAAAGCTTTGGTTTGCCCCGGGAAACCAGGAGAGCCAACAATTTCTCCCGAAGGATCAACCATGTCGGGGAAAATTAAATTGTCAGTATTTTGCGATTTAAGAATTCCCCCAACCTGAATGCCTCCTCGAATTTGTGCGTTATATGCTACCTGTGTGCTATACGAATATATAATATCGGCCGAAAGCCGATTTAGCGCACCTTGCCCTTGCACATCGTTTATTATGTTTATTCCAAGTCCGCTTTGTTTTTCAATAAAAAACCTGTCGTAGCTAACTCCGTAAGTAACAAATGGCGATTGAGTTGTTAGCCACTGGTTACGGTAAACAAGCTTAACACGCTGGTACTTTGGGTTTCCTGCGTATGCGGGGTTGAGGTATAGTTGGTTCGAAAAAAATTGCGAAAAACCAGGGTCTTGGCTAAAGGTTATACTTGGAGCCAAAATGGAAAGTATTGTAAGTAGTAAAAAAATGCGGCAGTGCTTGTACATTAATAATTTAAATGTCAATTAACACATTCTAAAATAAAAACTGAATAACACCGTTTTTATTTTGCTTGTTAAAGGTAATTGAAAGTTTTGTTTATTTGTAAAAAACTTACTGTAAATGTTTCGTAACTTTTTTTTAATAATTTTCTTTAGTACTCTATTCTTTCCTGCTGTAGGTCAAACCTACAAACGTAAAATTGATTGGATCAAAAGTAGCAAGGAATTTGAAACAAAAAAAGATGATTCGAAAAAATCGTCTCATGCAGAGGGTGTTTTTGTTCACTTCGAACAGGCTATATATCCGAATTCAGAAACCATGGTTCCCTACTACTTTGAGTTAATACCTATTAACCCTGGTGTATATAGCAACGAACAGGTTGAAGTTAGTGTAATAAACAGGGTTTACGAACCAATGGCAAGTGACAATACAATTCTAGATTTATCAAAAATTGAAAGTGAACCTGACGTAACATTCGAGGTAGGAATTTCAAGGAAGAAGAGCTTTTTGCAGGTTACAATTCCAACTGTGAGGCGAAGTGTTAGTGGCGGTCAGACGGAGAAACTGGTTTCTTTCGATTTGATAGTTCAATATAATGAAACACCCATAAAAAGAGCCTCCCGCACCAAAGCTGCAAGTCAATCGGTTTTAACTTCTGGCAAGTGGATGAAGCTGAAAGTTACTGAAACTGGTGTTTATAAGCTGTCGTATTCTGAAATTGAATCGATGGGTTTAAGCAATCCTGAGAATTTGTCGATATGGGGGCACAATGGAACACAGCTTCCTTTTATGAATAACGAGCAATCGCTTGATGATTTGGTTCAGATTCCTCTGTGGATGAGTAAAGGCAATGATGGGGTTTTTAATCAGGGCGATTACGTTCTCTTCTACCTGGCAGGGCCTGTTTTGTGGGAATATAATTCAGAGAAGCAAATGTTTTATCATGCTTTGCACGATTTTTCGGAGCATGCAAACTACTTCGTTACAACCAGCCGTTCCGATATTAAAAGAATTGAAACAGTTTCTACAACGAATCTTACAGCTAACAGAAATTCAGTATCATACGATGCTCGGATGTTTTTTGAGAGGAACGATACCAACCTAATCAAATCGGGGCGACAGTGGTTTGGTGAGTCGTTTGATGTATACTCTACCCGCAATTACCAGTCGGGATTCAATAATCCAACGGCAAATGGCACTGCCAAAATTGCCGTAAACGTTGCGGCTCGATCGTCGATGGGAAGCTACTTTTACGTGAAGGCTAACGGTTCGAGCATTGGTAGTATTCAGCTAATGCCAGTAAACATAAGCAACGAGCATGCCGATTTCTTTTCGCAGCGCGAACAAGTTTTTACATATCCTTTTACACAGGGTAGCCTCGATGTTGAACTCACTTTTAGTAAACCAACGCCCGCTGCTAAGGCTTGGCTCGATTACATTATTATTAACGCGCGCCAGAAACTTCAGTTCAATGGAACACAGTTTGGTTTTAGGGATGTAGAAAGTGTTGGAGAAAACAATACTACTGCCTTTGAGGTGAGTAACGCTTCGTCGAATATGATGATTTGGGATGTTACAAATATTTTTGAGGTTGCAAACATTGAACTCAGCCCACAGTCAGGTAGTGCAACGTTTAAATACGAAACAACCTTGCTTAAGGAGTTCCTTGCATTTGACCCTACAGGATCATTCTCGGTAACAGTAGTGGGTGAAGTTCCCAATCAGAACATTCATGGCGAGCAGCAACCTGAAATGGTTGTGGTTGCACACCCCAGTTTCCTTGAGCAAGCTCAAGAGTTGGCAGATATGCATTTCAACAAAAGCGGATTACGAAGTTTGGTGGTTACCACCGAGCAGGTGTACAACGAGTTCTCGTCGGGCATGCCCGATGTGGGTGCAATTCGTAATATGATGCGCATGTTCTACAATCGCTCAGCATCGGAAGCCGATATGCCTCAGTTTCTTATGTTGGTTGGCGACGGTTCGTACGACAATCGCACCCAGCGAAGTGTGAACACTAATTACATTCCAACCTACCAGTCGGCAAGCTCGGTAAATAAAATGTACTCATTTGTTAGCGACGATTTTTTCGGTTTGCTCGATGAGAACGAAGGCGAAGCAGATGGCTTGCTCGATATTGGTATTGGACGCATACCTTGTTCTTCAAAAGAAGAGGCCGATGTGGTTGTCCGAAAAATAGATCAGTACTTGAACTCAACAAAGCCTGGAAGCTGGATGAATCAGCTATCGTTTATCGGCGACGATCAGGACAATAATCTTCACATGCGACAAGCAAATGAACTTGCTCAGCTGGTTGAAAGTACCTATCCGAGGTACAACATCGAAAAAATCCTTTTCGACGCTTTCCCTCAGGTTTCAACAACGCAAGGGAATCGTTACCCCGAGGTAACGAAAGCAATTAACAGCAGGGCCAACCAGGGTGCCTTAATAATGAACTATACTGGTCACGCTAACGCCATGTGGCTTTCCGAGGAGAAAGTGTTGATGGTTAGTGATATCATTTCGTGGCGTAACTTCGAAAGATTACCACTGTTCGTTACTGCAACCTGTGAGTTTAGCCGGTTCGACGATTTTGGAAGGAAATCTGCTGGGGAGTACGTTCTGTTTGCATCGAAGGGCGGTGGAATTGGTTTAGTATCAACAACCCGCATAGTTTTCGCATCGTCGAACCATGTGTTAAATATGAATTTTTACAGATGGGTTTTTAAGCAAAGAGAAATTCAAGGTATTAAAGATCATATAGATAACAGGTTTTACTCGTTAGGAGAAGTACTTCGATACACAAAAATAAATTCGGGTTCGGGATACAACAAAAGAAGTTTTATGCTTCTTGGCGACCCAGCACTTATGCTGCACTATCCGGAATTTGAGCTAAATGTAACTGCCATAAATTCAACGCCTGTTAGTGAGCCGCTCGATACCTTAAAGTCGTTAAGTAAGGTTACGGTTCAAGCAATGGTAACCGGAATGTCGAAAAGTGAAGTTTTATCGGGCGAAGCCGAAATAACCTTGTTCGATAAATCGAAAAATATTTCTACTCTTTCAAACGATGGTGGCACTCCATTCGAGTTTTCTACTCGCGAGAATGTTATTTACAGGGGGCGGTCGAGCATTGAGAACGGCGTTTTTCAGGCTACATTTATTGTTCCAAAGGATATTTCGTATAGCTTTGGAACCGGGCGCTTTAGCCTTTTTGC
>CAZLXF010000045.1:0-16863 GCA_964563065.1 uncultured Rikenellaceae bacterium
AAACATTCCGCGAAGTTCACGGAATGTGATTGCCTCATCAACCTCGGTTGATTCGGCTTTTTTGGCAATGCACGGCCCAACAAAAACCACCTTTATGTCGTTGCCAAGTATTTGTTTTACAACTCTGGCCATGGCAACCATGGGCGATACGATGGGAGCCAGATTCTTGACTAAATCGGGGTGGTAGTATCGAATGTAGTTTACAATTGATGGGCAATCGGATGAAATGTAACCTTGGTCGGATCTACTTTCAAGAAGCTTCTTGTAGTGTTGCGCAACAAGGTCGGCGCCAAAACCTACTTCGAAAACATAGTCGAAACCAAGTTTCTTCATCATTCCCACAAAAACTCTATGGTCTGAAATTTCTGTAAACTCAGCAGGAAAACTGGGTGCAACTATTGCTGCAACTTTCTGGTTTGAATGAAGAAGTGCTTTCACTTCTAACCTCGACTGAATAAACACTTTGGCATCTTGGCTGCAAACCTTAATACAGTTACCGCAGCCAATACACCTATCGTTAATTACTTCGGCCTGGCCGTTAATAATTTTTATGGCTTTGGCTGGGCACTCCCTAACGCAGGTGTAGCAAACCCTGCAAAGTTCTTTTATTGTGTAAACCAGCCGTTTATGTTCTTGTGATGGAGACATCGAGTTGAATTTTTATTTTTGAAGCACGTTACGAAACATTAGGTTAAAACTTCTCGCTTCGAGTACTTAATGCCAAACATTTTTAGGGCTTTCTCGCCTTGGGGTTCCTCTATGAAACTTTGGTAAAATTCTTTAACAGTTTGATTGTTATGAGATTGTTTAGTTGTTTCGTTATCGTCGATTTCGTAAACTGCTTTCTGTCGGGCTTTAATATCCTTTTCAGTTGCGCCCATGGGCTGTCCGCCTCCGTTAATGCAGCCACCAGGGCAAGCCATTACTTCAACTAAATGCGACTGGGTTTCTCCAGATAAAACATTGCTCATTAGCTGGTGAATGTTTGTTAGCCCGTTAGCAACAGTTGCTTTTATGGTTTCTCGTCCAACTTTTATTTCAGCATTCTTGGTATTTGAATTTAAGCGTATTTCGTTTATTTTCTTGCTGGCTAATTCCTTCCCTGTTGATAAGTGGAAGTAAGTACGCAGAATTGATTCGGTAGTTCCTCCAGAAACCGAGTATAGTTTACCCGACGAGCTGCTGATTGCGAATGGAGAATCGGCGAGTTGTGGCTCAATATTATGAATGTCAATACCGTATAGGCGAATCAACTTTGCCAGCTCACGGGTTGTAAGAACCGCATCAACATCGGAAACTCCTTTGCTGGTCATGTCGGCTCGTTGTGCTTCAAATTTTCTTGCAAGGCAAGAAGTTATTGAAACAGAAAATATTGAATTGGCTTTAATTCCCTGCGAAGGGGCAAAGTGGTTAATTATTAGCGAGCCAAGAATTTGCTGTGGCGATTTGCATTGCGAAAGGTTTGGAATTAGCTCGGGGTAAAACTGTTCAACATACTTAACCCATGCGGGGCAGTTGCTAGTTATGAGTGGTAAATGTTTTTTATTTTCGATTCTTGTTTTTAGCTCTGTTGCAACTTCTATTGTTGCAATGTCGGCAGCTACGCCAGTGTCAAAAACAAAGTCGAACCCAATTTTTCTCAGGGCCGCAAAAATTATTCCCGATATATTTTTCCCAGTTTTTAACCCAAATTCTTCGCCCAGCGAAACGAAAACGGCGGGGTCGACTTGCGCAATAACTTTCAACGAGTTGTTGTTGAGAGCATCCTGAACCTCAGTAACTTTACATCTTTCGCGAAGCGCTGCCGTGGGGCAACTTAGCACGCATTGCCCGCAGTCGATGCAGCTCGAAAAGTTAAGGTACTGATCCATGCTTGTACCAACCTTGGTTTTGCCTCCGCGGTTCAGAAATTCGAGGGTTGAAACCGATTGAATTTCATCGCAGGTTCTTATGCATCTCCCACACAGGATGCACTTTGCTAAATCCCTAACAATGCTGGGGCTCGACATGTCGAGTTTCAGGTTGCTTTTCTTGCCAATTATTCGTCGGTCGCGAATATTGAGTTCGCTTGAGAGATCCTGCAGCTCACAGTTTCCGTTTCGTTCGCAGTAAAGGCAATCGTCGGGGTGGTTGCTAAGCAAAAGTTCCACAAGGGTTCTTCGAGATTTAATAACTCGGGGTGAGTGAGTTAGTATTTTCATGCCGCTTTCTACAGGTTGCGAACACGAAGCTACTAGGTTTTGGTAGCCTTCAACTTCAACTACACAAATTCGGCAGGCACCCGTTGGTGAAAGTTCCTTAAGGTTACAAAGAGTAGGAACTTTAATTCCGTTTCGGGTTAACGTAGCAAGGATTGTTTCTCCTTTACGCGCTTCAATTTTCTTGCTATTTACCTCAATTTCAAAATTCATACACAAATAATTTGTGGTTGGTTGCAATGTCAACTACTTTGATAGAACCGCTGAAAACTTGCATACTTCCTCGCATATTCCACACCCAATACATTTGTCTTCAACAATAAAATAGGGCGAACGTGGAGTGCCAATAATTGCTTTTGTAGGGCACTTTTTTGCGCAAACATCACATCCCGTGCACTTGTCAATGTCGATGAAAAATGTACGTAGGTTTTTACAAACGTTGGCCCTGCATTTTCTGTCGAAAATATGTTCTTCAAACTCATCGCGAAAGTATTTAAGTGCAGATAGGAGCGGGTTTGGAGCTGTTTGTCCAAGACCGCAAAGCGATGTGTCGCGCATAACCTCAGCAAGGCTTTCGAGATGAATTACACCCTTAAAGCGTTCAAGCGTGTTGCCACCTTCGTTCGATTCGGGTCGGCGAGTAATATTTTCCAGAATCTCCAGCATTCTTCTCGATCCTTCACGGCAAGGAATACACTTGCCGCAGCTTTCGTTCTGAATAAACTTCATGAAATATTTTACCAGATCGATTATACAGGTAGAATCGTCGTAAATGGTAACTCCGCCTGAGCCCATGGCGAAATTTTCAATTGAAAATGTTTCGAAATCCAGAGGAGTAGTGAGTTTCTCGGGAACAATAAAACTTCCTGAAGGGCCACCCATTAGCACTGCCTTCAGCTTTCTGCCCTTGGGAACTCCTCCGGCAAGCTCAACAATTTTTGAAATTGATGTGCCCAGTGGAACTTCAATAAGGCATGCTTGGTTAACATTCCCTGATATGGAAAATAGTTTGGTTCCCTTCGATTTTTCGGTTCCGATTGCCTTGAACGAGTTGCCGCCGTTGGAAACGATAAATGGAACGCTGGCAATGGTTTCGATGTTGTTTACTACGGTTGGTTTTCCAAAAAGCCCTTTCTCGGTTGGATAAGGAGGTTTAAGGGTTGGCATTCCTCGTTTTCCTTCAAGGCTTTGAATTAGTGCGGTTTCTTCTCCACAAACGTAAGCGCCAGGACCTTTTTTTAAGGTAATGTCGAGGTTAAAACCACTGTCGAGAATGTTATGACCTAAAAAACCTGCTTCGTAAGCTTGTTTAATGGCAAGTTCAATTCTGTTTATGGTTATTTCGTACTGGCTTCGGGTGTAGATAAAGGCTTTGCTTGCGCCAATTGCGTATGCCGAGAGGGCAATTCCTTCGAGGATTAGGTGAGGATTGCTTTCCATAATAAGCCTATCCATGAATGTTCCGGGATCGCTTTCGTCGGCATTACAAATGAAGTACTTCTGATCGGCTGCAGCCGCCAAAGCCTTTTTCCATTTAGTTCCGGTTGGGTAACCGCCACCACCGCGACCTCGTAATCCGCTATCTTCAATAATATTGCAGAGTTCGTTGTGTGTGTGCGTTCTTAGGGAATTGGCAAAGGTTTTGTATCCATCAAAAGCAAGGTAGTCAATAATGCTATTGGGGTTAATAACCCCACAATTTTCGAGAATTATTCGATGTTGCTGTTGAAAGAACGGTAGTTCATCTATAAATGGAACTCCAGTCCAAGCCTGATGTAGCGAGTTGCGGTACTGACCTATTGGGCTGTCGGTAGGAATAAAGTTGTTAAGTACTCCATCGAGAATTTGAGGAACTTTTTGTGCGTCAACCTGCGAAAATGATATTCTGCATTTTCCAGGAACTTGCACATCCATTATGGGTTCATGGCTGCACATGCCAATGCTCCCAACCTCAACTACATTAATATCGAGCTCTCGTTCCTTTACGTAGTTTTGAGCAGCACTCAACGTATCGAGCGCACCTGCAACAACGGAGGAACTTGTAACTCCAACGTAAACGATAGGTTTACTGATCCTCAAACGGCGTAGCGAAGAGAGTTTTTTAACGTCCTCTGGTGCTGGTTGAGCATTCCCGTTTGGAGTAGTTTGCTGAACCAGAAATTTTAAATCGGATATATTGGTATTTGAATCCATTCTGTTTTTTCAAACTAAATAGTTAAATGAATTAATCTTGCGCTTTAATATCTTCTATTAGTTTCTTTAGCTCATCTGTTGTTAGTACCGAATGATGCTTCCCGTTTATTGCAATTACCGGCGATTTTGAGCAGGCTCCCATACACGTAACAACCTCGAGGCTGAACATCCCGTTGCGAGTGGTTTGCCCCGTTTTAGTGCCAAGGTTCTGTTCCAAAAACTCAATTAAACTTACGGCTCCCATTACATGGCACGAGGAACCATGACAAACTTGAATATGGAATTTTCCTTTAGGTTGAAACCTAAACTGGTTGTAAAAGGTTGCTAAACTGTATATTTTACTTGTGGGCATTTGCAGGTGTTTGCCAACTTTTACAAGAGCTTCCTCCGTAAGATAACCTACTTCATCCTGAATTGTTTGAAGTATTGGAATAAGGTTGTCTCTTCGTGCCAAAGAATGCTTTAGGAGTATTCTTTCAATGGTTTCAGAATTCTGCATATAAACTGTTTTTACAAAACACCAATAAGAAAATAAATAACACTGTTTATTAAATAACAAACATAATTATATGATAATCAGAATTATAAATACTTTCTACTTGTAAATAATTGTTCACAAATTACAAAAAGGTTGAATTAATAGCAACGTTTGTAGCTATTTGAATTCATTCCAATTAACTATGCAAAAAATTTTACGAATCATTTTGTTTGTAATTTGTAATTACTAGTGCTGTTGTCTTGTATGTGTTTGTCATTGAGAGTTATGTGTTTTTAGTCAATCTTTTCAATAATTTAGAAGAAGTATGAGTTAATTGTAAAAAGCGTTACCTTTGTGTGTGAATATATTAACGATTGTATAATGGCTCAAAAGGTTGAAGTGGTTATTTGTTTAGGAAGTTCATGTTTTGCCCGTGGTAATAAGAATACTCTTAGAGTTATTTCGCAATTTATTAAGGATAACAACTTGTCTGAAAGGATACACTTTCACGGGGGGCACTGTTTTGGCAATTGTGCCGAAGGGCCAATTCTCAAAGTTGATGAAACTATTTATACCGGAGTTGACGATGTTAGAGCATTGGAGATTCTGAGTAGCAAGTTCAAAATTTAACAATTTTAAACACAATGCCATGTCGCAGCTGTTCAGCATAAGTGAGGAAAAGTGTATTAACTGCTTTGCATGTGTTAGGGTTTGCCCAGTGAAGGCCATAGAGGTAAAGGCTGAAAAGAACTACGCATCAATTCTTCCTGAAAGGTGTATTGGTTGTGGAAGTTGCCTTACGGTTTGTCCTGTTAACGCAGTGGAGTATCAATCGTCGAAAGAAGAAACAAAGGAGATACTAAAAAAGGGTGGCAAAATTGCTGCTATTGTGGCGCCCTCAATATCCGGTGAGTTTGTTGATATTACCGACTACCGGAAGTTTGTGCAAATGATTAAAGACATGGGCTTTAGTTATGTGTGTGAGGTTACTTTTGGCGTGGATGTGGTGGCAAAAGAGTATAAAAAACTTTTCGACGATTTTAAGGGGAAGTATTTTTTAACCTCAGTATGTCCGGTAATTGTTTCGTATATAGAGAAGTTTCATCCTGAGTTGGTTAACAATTTGGCACCCATTGTTTCACCAATGATTGCCACAGCAAAAATTATTCACAAGGAGTATGGGAACGACACCAAAGTGGTTTACATTGGGCCGTGTATCCAAAGCAAAGAGGAGGCTAAACTTTTCGATGGCGAAGGCAGAATCGATTCGGTTTTAACGTTTATTGAGCTACGTGAACTTTTCGATGAGTTTGGTATTAAAGAGAGCAAGGTGGAGTACAGCGAGTTCGACGAGCCCATTGGGAATAAAGGTTCGCTGCTACCAATTGCAAACGGATTGCTTCAGGCAGTTGATATTAACGAAGATTTACTTACAGGAGAGATAATAACTGCCGAAGGCAGAGACAATATTATCGATGCAGTTGATGAATTTAAAAAAAGTGCGGTGTCAATAAGTCGCCACTTTAACCTTTTTTACTGCGATGGTTGTTTAATGGGTCCAGGGATGTCGTTTGGAGGCGAAAAGTTTATTAGGCGAACCATGGTGGTGAACTATGCAAACAAACGGTTGAAGACTTTCAATAGAGAAGCATGGGAACAAAAAATGTTTAACCATGCAACGCATGATTTAAGCTGCACATTCCATCCTGATGATCAGCGGTTACCAATCCCTGAAGATGAGAAAGTGCAGGAAGTTTTAAAAGTGATAGGCAAAGAGCTAATTGGGAAGGATTCAGGTTGTGAGGCTTGTGGTTACGCCAGCTGTCGTGATTTTGCCATTGCAGTTGCCTCGGGTTTAGCACATACCGACATGTGCCTTAACTTTACGCTAAGGAATCGGCAGGAGTACATTAAAACCCTTCGCGCAACCAACGATAAACTTGCCAAAACGCAGGAAGCCTTACGTGAATCGGAAAAAATTGCTCGTTCCGAGCAGGAGGCAGCCCGCGATGCCTCTGAAACCATTACCACCATGATGAAAAAGCTTCCTTCGGCATTAGTAATTGCCGATAAGAAGCTGAAAGTTCTGCAAAGCAACCAAAGTTTTATCGACCTGCTTGGCGATGACGCATTGGAAATTAACGAGATAATTCCCGGCTTGGTAGGTGCCGATTTAAAGTCGTTGCTCCCGTACAATATCTACAACCTATTTTCCTATGTTATTCAGAATAACGAGGATATAAGAAATCGTGATATTCATTACAAGGAGAGTTTGCTGAATATTTCGGTTTTTACAATAAAGAAGAATAGCATTGTAGGAGCGGTTATTCGAGATATGTACGCTCCTGAGGTTCGAAAGGAGGAGGTGATAAAACGTATAACCGATGCTATTGATATAAACCTTGCAATGGTTCAGAAAATTGGATTCCTCCTTGGAGAAGGCGCATCGGAAACAGAACAGATGCTTAACTCAATTATTCAGACTTATAGGGAAGGCAAGAAGGATTAGTTTTGATATACAATTTGGCAATTATAACTTGATGAAAGTTTAAAAAAAACGTAAAGAATTGGCTAGCAACTTTTTTATAGAGGTTAACTGTCAGCAGAAGTTTCACGATGGTGAGCGTATTTGTGGCGATGTGTTTCTAATGCAACGAGTTATTGGAGAAGATAGAACCATTGTTGTACTTAGCGACGGAATGGGGCATGGCGTTAAGGCAAACGTTCTTGCCACTCTAACTGCTACCATGGCGTTAAATTTTACCAAAGAGCACAAGGACATTCATAAAATTGCCGACATAATTATGAATACACTGCCTGTGTGTTCCGTTAGGCAGATGAGCTATTCAACATTCACAATTATTGATATTGAGCATAACGGCGTAACCCAAATTCTTGAGTACGATAACCCTGAGTGCTTAATAATGAGAGGCGCAACAAAGTTCGATCCGGGTTGGCAGTGTGTTATTCTACAAAGCGATGTGAATGCAGGAAAGGAACTAAAGTACTGCTCTTTTACTCCTCAAAAGGAAGATAGAATAGTTTTTTGGGGCGACGGCATAACCCAATCGGGAATGGGAAGCGACGATTACCCGTTTGGTTGGGGGCTGGAAAATGCTCAGACATTTGCGTTGCGTTTGGTTAAGAACGAACTCGATATTTCGGCTCGTAAGCTTAGCACCAAGCTGGTTAATATGGCTTACGTTAACGATAACTACCATCCCAAGGACGACATAAGCACTGCAACAATTTATTTTCGCGAACCGCGAAGATTACTTATCTGTTCAGGCCCTCCGTTCGATAAGGAGAATGACAAGAAGCTTGCTCAGAAGTTTGCCGATTTTGAAGGCAAAAAGGTGATTAGCGGAGCAACAACCGGTGATATTATTTCTCGTGAGTTGAATTTGGAGATTGAGGATTCGTTCGAGTTTACCGATCCCGATTTGCCGCCAATTTCATATATGGAAGGAGCCGACTTGGTTACCGAAGGTATTTTAACGCTGAGCAAGGTTAACGAAATTCTGAGCAAGTTTAATGAAACATCGGTTGTAGGTTCGGGGCCAGCCGACCTTATAGTAAAGCTAATTATGGAAAGCGACAGGATTGATTTCTTAGTTGGTACCGGAATAAATGTGGCGCATCAGGATCCAAACCTCCCGGTTGAACTTGAAATTCGACGCACCGTTGTTAAGCGAATGGCGGCCATACTTCATGACAAGTTCCTGAAGGAAGTGAAGCTAACTTTCCTCTAAAAAAATCAAATAATTTTCTTAATAAGGTTAAAGTGTTTAAATGGAACGTACTTTAGCGGAAGGTCAATCCATGTTGGGGTTGAAACAATTGCACGGGCATTGCTGAAAGCCAAAAAACTTTGTTTCCCATGATACTTACCTAGCCCACTGTTCCCAACTCCACCAAATGGTAAGCTGTGGTTTGTAATATGCATCAACGTATCGTTAATACATCCTCCGCCCGATGTTGTTTTTTGTAGAATTTCCTTCGCATTCCTGTTTTTACCAAAGTAGTAGAAAGCCAGCGGTTTCTCGTTTGAGTTGATGTATTCAATGGCTTCGTCAATTTTTTCAAAGGTTAATACGGGAAGTATGGGACCAAAAATTTCTTCCTGCATTATGGGAAAGTCGGGTTTTACCTCATCAATAATTGTGGGAGTAATAAATTTGTTATCCCTGTTCTTTTCGCCCCCAAACCTTATTTTTCCATGTTGCATCAACTTTTCTAACCTGTCGAATGCTTGCTGGTTAACAATGCGTGGGAAGAAACGGCTCTCCTCAATTTCTTCTCCAAACATGGTTGTAATATTTTCTCCAATTTTTTTTATTAGTTCTTCCTTAACCGATGAGTGAACAAGCAGGTAATCGGGAGCAATGCAGGTTTGGCCTGCGTTTATGGTTTTTCCCCAGGCAATTCGTCGCGCAGCAATGCTGATGTTTGAATCCTTGTCGACAATACACGGGCTTTTCCCACCAAGTTCCAGAACTACAGGTGTTAAGTTTTGCGCTGCTGCTTTCATTACAACTTTACCAACGGCAGAGCTGCCGGTGTAGAAAATGGTGTCGAACCGCTGATTGAGAAGCGCTTCGTTTACCGTTCTGTCTCCCTGAACAATGTCGATGTAGCTTGGGTCGAAAGTATCCTTAACGAGTTCTTCCATAACCTTTGCAATTGTAGGTGTGTATGGCGATGGCTTAAGAATTGCGCAGCAGCCAGCCGAAATTGCTCCTACAAGCGGATTCATTAAAAGTTGAAACGGGTAGTTCCATGGCGCCATAATTAGCGCTACTCCCAACGGTTCGTAGATTATTTTACTGGATGATGGAAGAAGATGGATTGGTGTGGCTACCTTTTTGGGCTTTGCCCAACGTTTTAAGTTCTTTGTGTGGTTCTTTATTTCCTGAAGAACAATGCTGGTTTCGGTTAGGTAGGCTTCCTCGGTTGATTTGTGAAGGTCCGCCCAAAGCGCTTCAGCAATTCTACTTTCGTATTTTAGTATGGCCGTCCTAAATTTCTTCAGGTTCTCAACTCTGAATTCAACACTTTTTGTTTTACCTGAGTTGAAGAAATGGCGTTGTTTTACTGTTGATTCTTCAATGTATATTGTTTTAGTATTTTCCATTCAATTTTTCGTAAAGTGTCGCTAACCAACAAAAGTATATTGAATAATATTTCTTTTTTTTAACAAATGTTAAAAAATGAGAACTTATACAATGGAATGAATGCTTTTAATGGAATGCCATGTTAAACCCGGTGTGTAGAGTACACAGAAGTTTTGAAATCTGCAAGTTTAGCTTAATGCTTGCAGTAAAAGTGGAAGAGAGTGATTACGTTAAACAATAAGATCCTTGAATCTGATACCCAGAACTGTGGCATCATCGCGCTGATTTTGGGTGCTACGGAACTCATCGAACGAAAGATCGAGGCGTTCGCCAATAACTTCCATTTTTTCATCAATATTATCGATAATTACCTGATGCATTCGTGCCAAAGTGTACTTGGAGTTGTTAAGGTTGTTTTGGTCGGTAAAGCCATCGGTGTTCATAAAAATGGTGTCACCGGAGTTAAGCGTTAGCTTGTGGTCAACATACTCGGCATCGAGGTCGGGCATAATTCCTCCAATCGATTTCCGGTTTCCCTTAATGGTTTCTATCTGTTTAACTCCTTTCTTGTTGTAGAATAGAGGCCGGTTTGCACCGGCAAAGGTTATGTTAAAATTTGTTTGGTTAGTGTACTCTATTAGACAGAGTGCAACGTCCATCCCATCAAAATTGTCGGTTGATTCCTGCTTTAAAACCTGGTTAATTGAAAGGTTAAGCTGCGAAAGCACCTTCGATGGAGTGTGAACTTTTCGTTCGTTAATAATTTCACTTAACAGTCGGCTACCAATCATACTCATTAATGCTCCGGGAACTCCATGCCCAGTACAATCAACAACTGCTACAAATAGTCGGATAGGAAGTTCTGGTGTTTCAGGAATTTTGGTGAACCAGTAAAAATCTCCACTTACAATATCGCGAGGTTTAAATATAATAAAGTTGCCGAAAAACTGGTCGAGTATTTCCTTCCCTGGAAGGATTGCCTGTTGAATGGTGTTTGCATACCATATGCTAGCTTCAATATTTTCGGTATGCCTAATTAGCAGCGAGTTGATTTGTTCCAACTCATTACTTTGGTTTTGTATTTCATCGTTTTGTTGTTTTAGTGCCTCGGACTGAGAAATTATTTCGTCGTTCAGGTTAATCATTTCAATCTCGGCCAGCTTTAGCTCAGTAATATCAGTGTCAATTGCCACAAGGTTTCTTACTGTTCCATCCTTACTTTTTATAGGTGTAAGGGTAGTTTTAATCCATATTTCTTTACCGTACTTTGTAGTAACTTGATTGGTGTATGTTGTGGGTTCGTGATTTTTTAAACAGGTTTCTACTATAAACTTGTTGTCGGGTTGGCTGCATAAATTAATAATATTATTACCCTTGTTTTTTATAAGCTCGTTTAGGGAGAATCCATAAATGCGCTCGTATGCTTCGTTAATCCAAATTATTTCTCCTTTAGGTGATGTAATAAGAATTGCATTGTTGGTGTGTCTAGCCACAATGGAAAGCTTTTCCATTTCAACCGATTGGCGCTCCAGTTCTTCTTTTTGGTTGGCGATTTGTTTCGTTCGCTCCATGACAATTCTTTCCAGTTCGGTTTTCTGCCGTTTAATGCTACGGGTTCGAAGCTTGTAAATTCCAAAAATAGCAGAAGCTAAAACTATGGCCGAAAGTATGTTGAACCATGTGGTTTGCCACCAGTTTGCTTTAATAATAACTGTTGTCTTCTCCGTTTCGTCAATCCAAACACCGTTTGGGTTTTTTGCCATAATTGTGAACGTGTATGTCCCGGGACGAATGTTTGTGTAGCGAGCTTCACGTTCTTTTCCAGCTTCAATCCAGTGCTCGTCGAAGGGTTCAAGCCTATACTTGAATTCTATTTTCTCGGGTGATTTAAGGTGAATGGCAGTGAAGTTAAACTGAAGCCTCATGCTGGCTGGAGGTACAACAATTGTGCTTGAGTAAGGAAGAACTTGCCCGCTGGCAACAATGTTTTCAATAATTAAGTTCATTGGAATTTCTTCGGTCGAGAAACTTTTAGGGTCAATTATTGAGACACCGCCGTTAGTAGTAAAAAACATTCTTCCATCGTGGGCTTTTAACGATTTGGTTGCTCCCATGCAGCGTTGGTTCCTCATTCCATCGGAGCGGTCGAAAACCATGTAGGAATACGACTCAGCGTTGCCTTTGGCAAAGGCGTTCAGCTCATCTTTCGACATTCTAACAATTCCAATGTCGGTGGGAATCCAAAAAAAGCCAGAATCATCTTCCAGTATATCGAAAAGGGTATTGTCGAATAGCCCATTCTGAATGTTGAAAACAAATATAGAGTCATCGTTTTCAATTCGTAAAATTCCATCGTTTGATGAAAGCCAGAAAACATTCTGATCGTCGATGTGAACATTAAAAGCAAAATTGCTTGGAAGTCCCTGCTCAGTTGTAATGTGTTTTACAATTCGGTTACTTTCAATAATGTTGAGCCCATTTTTCGTGGCAACAATAATTCTACCTAAATTATCCTGAGTAACAGCCATTATGTAGTTGGAACTAAGTCCGTTGTTGTGGTTGTACGACTCGTAACTACCATCGGATTTAAGCCTGTATAAACCATCGGAACGAGTTCCAATCCAAATATTTCCCTGATTGTCCTCAAATGTTAACCTTATGGTAATACTGGGGAATCCGGTTGATGGGCTGTATAATTTTTCCGTTCCATCGTTGCTAATTTTAATGAGACCGCTATAGGTACTTACCCATATGTTTTTATTGGAATCGTAATAAATATTCTTTAACCTATCCCTCGGGATTTTTGTTTTGGTTTGATACCTTGAAATTATACCATCCTTTAACAGGTTAATGGTTCCTGCTTCGTCAGCAATAAGAAAGGAGTTTTTTCCAATTTGAGTTACTGATGTGATTACATCGGAGCTTAACCCTTCGGCTTGGGAGTAGTTAAGAACAAGTCCATCAATTAATCTGAAAATTCCCTTTCGGTAGGTTGCTACCCATAGGTTTCCCTCGTTGTCGGCAAGAATATCTTTAATTAGGTTGTTCGGTATTCCCGATTTCTCATTTAATGAATCCAACTCACCGGTTTTAAGGTTGTAGCGATACAATCCATTTTGTGAGCCTATCCAAATATTCTGATTCTGGTCTTCCTTTACAATGTTTGTTTTGGTAACTTTTATTTGCGATTGCTTAATAAGCTTATCTTTTTTTATTTTATATAAACCCTCTGAGGTAGTTACCCATATGTCTCCCGAATTTGAAGGGTAGAAGGAGCTAACCTCGCTAATTCTGTCGGGAGTTTTAATTTCTGTGAACTTCTCGTTTTCGAACTTAACAACATTCCCCGATTCGGTTCCAATCCAAATAGTTCCATTGTTATCGGCGTAAATAACTTTAATAACACTTCGGGTTATGTTTAGGAACTGGGGCATTGCCTCCAACTTCTCGAAGTTGTACCTGTAAACTCCTTTGGAGTTTGTACCAATCCATAGTGTGTTTGTGAGTTTATGGTAGTAAAGCGCTTCAATGTTTTCTTTCGATAGCGCATTTAGGTTTGTATCCTTTAAAAAAACGTGATTCTTATAGGTAGTTATTCCTTTGTGACTGCTGAACCAAAGGGCTCCAGTTGAGTCTTGTGCAATGTCCTGAATTGTTACCGATTCTATAGCACTTGAGGAAGTGTGGTTATAGGAAGTAAAGCGAACGCCATCGAACCTGGACATACCTTTGTAGGTTGCCATCCAAATGTATCCATCCTTGCTTTGGGCTAACCTAACAACCATATCGGAGGGCATTCCCTTGTCCATGTCCCACGATTTCAATGGAAACTGGGAAAGTTTTTTCGTGGGGTCTAAATTCACAAATTCCTGACACAGAGAAATGTGAGAAGATATTACGAGGGCAATAAAAATAATAAAACGGAAAGCGTATCTCATAGCGTAATATTTTTGTTTTGAGACACTTAACTTGTATTAATCGTAATGTTGCGAAAAACTTACGTAAAACTTTCCAATAAATGTAGGGTTTTTTATGCTTGGGGTCAATAGTTTTTTTAACACATATCAATAAAAAATGATGATATATGTTATCATTTAAATAGAAGAGGAAACTAATTGTCCTTTAAAACGTGCTCGTCGTACTCAAGTTCAAAGCGTAGTTTGTGTCGCGACTCTTCCTGTGCAAGGTTCAGAAATAGCTGTTTGAGCGATTCGTTTGGGGCGCTGTCCGAAAGTTTCATGTAGAGTTTAAATGCCGCTTTTTCACGTTTCATGGCAAGTACAAGGGCTTCCTCGTAGGTCATGTCGGTTCCCGATTGTGATTGAACAATGTAGTCGGCAATTTTTAAATCGGCAACCTTCTCACCCGAAAGGGTGAAAATTCCACTCTCCTTAATGTCCAATAATCGTTTTTTGTGGCCAATTTCCTCTCGGGCAAATTGCTCGAACGTACTTTGCATGTCGTTGGTTTGGGCAATTTTTGAAAGCCTGTTGTAGAAATCAACAGCATTTTGCTCGTTCTCAATGGCAAAATCTAAAATATCGTTGGTGTTTTTGAATTCTTTCATTGCGGTAGCGTTTTTTTATTCTTCAAAGTCCTTATCGAATTGCTCCATTAGGTAGTCGCACCCATAGCCGAACAGCGACAGTTCACTCGGTTGATTTACGGGAACAAACTCGAGTTTGCTTTCATCCAAATTGTTAGGTAGAAGTGAAATGGCTTCGTTTTTAACGTCGTCAACATCGTTAAGTTCTTTTAGTCCAAATTGTTTTTGTAAGTCAAGTAGTTGCTCAACGCTGGTTTTCTCAACTTTGGGTTTTATTGAGGCATCAAACTCCTGAATTATTCGCTGTGTGTTTGTGAACGAACCGCCCGTTTCGAACCAAAGCGAAGAGGGAAGCACTAGGTTTGCCATTTTAGCTGTTTCGCTCATAAAGGCATCCTGAACTACCACAAATTCAGCGTTGGAAATTGCTTCTGTAACTTTTTTGTTGTTATGTGAGCAGCCAACCGGATCCTCTCCAAAAATAAAAATATTTTGAAATTCCGATTTGAAGAACCTATCAGTGAAACACTCCTTTTCGGGAGTAGGAATGTTGTTAATATTCCATTTCTTTTGAAGTTTTTCAACAAAACCTTTATCGGACATACTTTGTTCACCAACACCTGTGTTTGGCCTAACTCCCATATCGAAAAGCCCTTGCGAATTATTTTTGCTTTTCAAAGCAATAATTCCGGAAGCTGTTTTTCCAAGTTTGCCAGTAATTAATGCAAGGTTTCGTATTTCCATTGCTGTTTGCTGGTCGATTTCCTTCTCGGAGAAGATGAGAATGGCATTAATTTCCTCGTTAAACTTTATGGCAAATTCTTCAATGCACTTACCATTACAATCGCAAGCTTGCTTGCAAAGCTCGAAGTAGTTCTTAGCCTGAAGATTCTTTTTATACTCTTCAAAATTTTCGCAGTTGTCGTTAATGAACAGGTCGTTCTGCAAGTTGTTCGAGAGTAAGTAATGGTTAACTGCCTGAATAAAATAGAAGTACGAGTTTATTTGGTTAAAGCTGTTGGCTTTCTTTTTTAAACGAGGAATATTTCTTGTAGAAATAACTTCGTAGGGTACTTTGGCCGAGTTAATCATGTAGCCTACAACCGGGTTGTACCTGTCAATTTCTGAGCCAAATAGAAAAACTCTACTCGATTTTTTTAATTGTTCAAAAGGTGCATTGTGGTTTGAAACATTTGCAAAAGCTGATGCTCCGTGTAGGTAATGGAAACTATTTACGTTGTTGGTTCCAACTCCAGCGCGGGCAATTTTTTGAATTAAGTACTGTTCCTCATTCGTAAGGCGTGCACCGGCAAAAAATGCATTTTTGTTTGGTTCTGTCGATTTAACTTTCCCTTCAATAAGTTTGTAGGCATTCTCAAACGAAATTTCGCGGAACGTTCCATTCTCTTTAACAAGAGGTTTTGTAATTCGATCAGTACGGTTGAAAATTCTGTACCCGAATTTACCGTACATACACAAATTTCCATCGGAGTTAATCATCCCTTCTGCTCCCGTAACTTTCATTATGTAACCTCCACGATGGTGAAATGTTAGTTTACAACCAACTGAGCAATAGGTACAAATAGTTTCGAAAGTGTCCATTTTTACAGGCCCTGGTTTAAACGGAACGTTCTCGGTGAGCGCACCGGTTGGGCATGCAGAGAGACAAAGTCCGCAGCTTTCGCATGTTGTTTCGCTTAAATTGTTGCCCATTGCTGGAGCAACGTAAGTGTCGAAACCACGATTAACAAGTGTTAACGCTCCAGCACCAACAATTTCTTTACAAACTCTAACGCAACGTGAGCAGAGAATACATTTGTTGTTATCAATTTCAATGTAAGGATGGTTAAAGTTGACTCTGTACTCCTTGTGCTCACCGGCAAAGCGTTTTTGGTCGGATTCGTATGTGTCGGCGTGTTTTTTTAAATCGCAGTCGAAGTAGGCAACGCAACCGCACTCAAGGCATCGGCCCGTTTCGTGAAGTGCTTGCTCCTCGCTGTAACCAAGTTCCACTTCGTGGAAGTTATTACGTTTGTTGGGTTCCATAACGGGCATCTCTTCGCGAAGCTGGTTCTGGTAACGGCCAATGTAATCTTCTGTTTTTTGCTCTTTGAAGTTATCCTTTTTGCTGAGGAACTCTTTCTTTGGAGGGGAAACAGGTTCGCCCATTAAAAACTGGTGGCAGCTATGTGAAGCCAGTTTTGCCTGAGCAATTGCTTCAATAATTGTAGCCGGACCCGTTACGCCATCGCCAGCGGCAAAAACTGAAGGGATGTCGGTTTGTAGAGTTTTTGGATTGGCATTAATATCGCCCCACTTATTAGGTTTTAGAAT
>CAZLXF010000046.1:0-16832 GCA_964563065.1 uncultured Rikenellaceae bacterium
ATGTCAATCAATTCTGCCTGAGGCAGGCAATCAATCAATTGTACACTGAGCCTGCAGAAGTGCAATCAATCAACTTGCCTGCGCCTGTCTAACGATAGGTAGAGCAAGCAGGTCAATCAATCAATCAATCAATCAATGATATTTTACCATTTCTATAAAAAGGAACTTTATCCATACTATCCGGTGTAAAGCAGTATTCTAACACATCGTCAAGCCCTAACCTTTTGAGCCTGTGACGTTGAGCAATGCGTTCAAGGTACGAAAAAATGTCGTTTTTTGCAACATTCCAAAGGTCGATGGAGGAGTAAGTTGCATCGCAATTTGTTGTAAACTTGTTGCTTTCGAGCAACTTTTGTGCAATTGCGCCAGCCAGGAGGCTATCCTCTGTGCAGTAACGACCTTTCCAACCGGCACAAAGAAATAAAACATCGCCGTTGGGTTGGTTGATTAGCCAATTGGAAACAGCAGTGAGGTTTAGAAACGATGCAATTACAACATTAAGTCCGGTTGATGCCTGAGTAATTGCCTGCGTCCCATTGGTTGTACTGTAGGCAACCGTTTTTCCTTGAACTCTTTCGGACGTGAAATTAAAGGGAGAGTTGCCGAAATCGGCAAAATCGAGTGTAACTCCATCGCGTTCGGCAGCAACCATGTATCCTCTCTTTTTGTACTCTCTGGCTTCTTCAATTGTTGGAACTGGAATAATGGTTTCAGCACCGTTGGCAAATGCAGCGCAAATGGCACTAGTGGCTCTAAGTATATCAATTACAACAACATGCGCATTATCGTTCTTGTAAAACTTGAAAAGTTCGGGCGAAAAGCAAACCTCAATTTTTCGTTTTTCCATGAATTAGTTGATAAAAAAAGGGTATGAGAGCAGCTAGCCTTCATACCCCTTTTGTTTACTGTTTTCTTAGGCCTTTTTCTTGTAAATAGGTAGCTTTACAACCTTGGCTTTTAAGCTTTTGTTTCGAATATTGATAAAGATTTCGGTGTCGGGTTTACTGAATTGGGTTTTAACGTATCCCATTCCAATTCCAATTTTCATCATTGGCGACATGGTTCCTGAAGTTACTTCGCCAATAAGTTCGCCATCAGCATCGAGAATTTCGTAATGCTGACGGGGAATACCGCGGTCAACCATTTCGAAGCCAACCAGTTTGCGAACTAAGCCTTCGGCTTTGAGGTCGAGCATGTACTGTTTGTCAATGAAATCTTTGTGGTCAACAAATTTTGTAATCCATCCCAAACCAGCTTCGAGGGGCGAGGTAGAATCGTTAATGTCGTTACCGTAAAGGCAGAAACCCATTTCGAGGCGAAGGGTATCGCGTGCACCCAATCCAATTGGTTTTAGTCCAAATTCGGCACCTGCTTCAAAAACTGCTTTCCATAGTTTTTCGCCATCTTCGTTAGAGCAGTATATTTCGCAACCTCCAGCGCCTGTGTATCCAGTTGTTGATAGAATTACCTCTTCGATTCCTGCGAATGGAATTTTTTTGAAGGTGTAGTACTCCATATCCTCAATAGGAACGTTGGTTAGCTTCTGCATTGCCTTCAATGCAAGAGGTCCCTGAACGGCGAGTTGTGCAATTTCATCGGAAGCGTTGTACAGTTCTTTACCAATGGTTAAGTTGAATTTTGGGGCGTGATGGCAGAACCAGTTCCAGTCCTTCTCAACGTTGGCTGCATTAATTACCAGAAGGTACGTTTCCGCATCGATTCGGTAAACCAGAAGGTCGTCAACTATTCCACCTTTACCATTGGGTAGGCACGAGTACTGCACTTTACCATCAATCAGGGTTGATGCATCGTTTGATGTTACGTACTGGATGAAACTGAGTGCATTGGGCCCTTTAACCCAAACCTCGCCCATGTGAGAAACATCGAAAACGCCCAATTTTTCTCTAACGGTTGTATGCTCATCATTTATGCCGGTGTACTCAATAGGCATATTGTAACCTGCAAATGGCGCCATTTTGGCTCCTAATTCAATATGAAATTTTGTGAATGGAGTATGCTTCATTGTACTGAATATTATGGTTTTGAATTAGTTAATAGTGGGTGATTTATATTACAAACCTACACGATTTTTTAGTAATTGCCAACCGGTTTACCAATTATTATTGCTTAGTAAGGGTTGTTTTGCAGCATACATTTTCAACGATTTTGAGATTATTTATTTTAAACTAGATATTTTATTCGTAAATTGTAGCACTAATTATGGCTCACACCACATTGTTTTTAAAACTAAAACTAGTTAGTAATAAATTAATTGGGGAGAAATTGAAGTAATGGAATCCTATAGGTTTGTGGATTATAATCAGCTTACTGAGATGGCCGACGGTAGTAGCCAGCTAATTCACGATTTGATAGCAATGTTTTTCAAGCAGGTTCCTGTTTTTTCTGAACAGCTTGAATCGCTGTATCAAACAGGTGATTTCATTTCTTTAGGGAAACTTGCTCATAAAATTAAGGGTTCGGCAGCAATGATGGGAATTACAGAGCTAGCTGGCTACATGAAGGAACTCGAAAATTTGGCAAAGGATAACTTGCAGGTTGAAAGATACCCGGAGCTAATTAATAAGTACAAAACAATCTCAGCCGAAGCGGTTGAGGAACTTAAAGATATTGTTAACCGACTTTAAAATCATACTACCATGATAAATCTTGAAAAGGTAAACGACGTATTTATCATTTCGCTTGAGAAGGATACCAAGTTGAATGTTGCAATTTCTCAAAAATTCAAGCAGGATGTGACAAAGCTAATCGATCAGCCCGAAATGAAGGTTGTAATTAGCCTTGCCAACATCGATTACATTGATAGCTCTGGGTTTGGTTCACTACTTTCTGTTTTAAGAGCATGTAAGAACACAAATACTCAGCTAAAACTCTGCTGTATTTCACCTGAAGTTATGGAACTTGTTAAGTTGCTTCAGCTGCATTCTGTTTTCGACATTCGCGAAAGTGTTAATGACTGCATTAATTCATTTAACTAGCTGATTGTTAAACTACCTAAAAGTTAACTCATCGCCATCAAAGTAATCGATGGTGATGGGTTTTTCTTTGTCAACTTTTCCTGCAATTATTTCTTTAGAAAGCTTGTTCAGAATGTACTTCTGCATCATTCGGTTAATTGGGCGAGCCCCGTAGAGTGGATCAAATCCTGTCGATGATATCCAATCGACGGCACTGTCGGTTATGCTAATTTCAATGTCCTGTTCTGCCAACAAGTTTCTGATTTTTTCAAACTGAAGTATAACAATTTCTCGAATTTCTTTTTCTGATAATGGTGAGAACATTATAATTTCATCAACTCGGTTAAGGAACTCAGGACGTATGGTTTGCTTCAGTAAATCAAGAACCTGGTTACGAGTTTTGTTTAAAATTTCTGAATTTATGTTTTTCCCGGCATCCATAAGGTTTCCCTGAATAATTTGCGATCCGAGGTTTGATGTCATAATAATAATTGTGTTCTTAAAATCAACAATGCGTCCCTTGTTATCGGTTAGCCTGCCATCGTCAAGAACCTGAAGGAGAATATTGAACACATCGGGGTGAGCCTTCTCTATTTCATCGAGAAGAACCACCGAGTATGGTTTATGCCTAACCGATTCGGTTAGTTGGCCTCCCTCATCGTAACCCACGTAGCCCGGAGGCGCTCCAATTAGTCGCGAAACGGAGTGGCGTTCCTGGTACTCGCTCATATCGATGCGTGTCATCAGGTTCTCGTCGGCAAATAAAAACTCGGCCAAAGCGCGTGCCAGCTCGGTTTTACCTACGCCGGTTGTTCCAAGAAATATGAATGACCCGATTGGACGCTTGGCGTTTTGAAGTCCGGCACGACTTCTACGTACTGCATCGGCAACTGCTGCAATGGCTTCGTCCTGGCCAACTACTCGGTTGTGAAGTTGCGATTCGAGATTCAGCAGCTTCTCAATTTCACTCTGTAACATTCGGCTCACCGGAATTCCAGTCCAACGGGCAACAACTTCGGCAATGTCATCTGCATCAACTTCTTCCTTAATAAGAGCAAATTCGTTTTGGGTTGAGGCAAGTTCAACCTTTAGCGTTTCAATTGCTTGCTCGGATTCTTTTATACGGCCGTATCGAATTTCTGCAACTCTACCGTAGTCGCCGCTACGCTCCGCATCCTCTGCTTCCAACTTCAAATTTTCAACATTTTGCTTATGTTGCTGGATGCGTTCAATAATCGATTTCTCGTTTTTCCACTTGGCACGAAGCTGGTTCCTTTCCTCGGAGAGGTTGCTAATCTCATGGCTTAGCTCATCGAGTTTAACTTTATTCCCTTCACGTTTAATGGCTTCCCGTTCAATTTCCAACTGTTTTATTCGGCGTTCAATTTCGTCGATACTTTCGGGAACCGAGTTCATCTCTAAACGGAGTTTTGAGGCTGCCTCATCAATCAGGTCGATGGCTTTATCGGGAAGGAACCGAGAAGTTATATAGCGGTTCGAAAGTTCTACTGCAGCAATAATTGCCTCGTCCTTAATACGAACTGCATGGTGATTCTCGTAGCGTTCCTTCAATCCTCTAAGGATTGAGATGGCATCAACAACGTTGGGTTCATCAATTATTATGGTTTGGAATCGGCGTTCCAGCGCCTTGTCTTTCTCAAAGAACTTTTGGTACTCGTTAATAGTTGTTGCGCCAATGGCGCGAAGTTCACCTCTGGCCAGTGCGGGTTTCAGAATATTTGCAGCATCCATGGCACCCTCACTTTTGCCGGCACCAACCAGCGTGTGAATTTCATCGATAAAAAGTACTACCTCGCCGTTTGAGGCAATTACCTCTTTCACAACCGATTTTAGTCGTTCTTCGAACTCGCCCTTATACTTTGCTCCGGCAACTAGGGCTCCCATATCGAGAGAATAGATTTGTTTAGTTTTAAGATTCTCAGGAACATCGCCGCTAATAATTCTGTGTGCAATTCCTTCGGCAATTGCAGTTTTTCCAACGCCGGGCTCACCAATTAGTATGGGATTGTTTTTGGTTCTACGTGATAGAATTTGCATTACTCTACGTATCTCTTCGTCGCGTCCAATAACCGGATCGAGTTTTCCGCTACGCGCCATATCGTTAAGGTGCAAGGCAAACCTGTTGAGCGCATTGTAGGTATCCTCTGCTGTTTGCGAATCGACCTTGGATCCTTTGCGTAGTTCCTGAACTGCAAGTTTCAAATCCTTTGCGTTCATTCCTGCATCCTTCATTACCTGAGAGGTTTGGTCGCCGTATTCGAGAATGCCAAGCAGCATGTGTTCTATTGAAACAAACTGATCGCCCATTTCCTTTGCAAAATCGAGCGATTTTTGGATAACCCTATTGCTTACTGAACTTAAATAGGTTTCTCCACCGGTTACTTTGGGCATTCCGTCAAGAATGCTATTGAGAACAGAATCGAAACTTGAAGGGTTAACACCAATTTTACGAAAAATAAAACCTGTAACATTTTCAGCTTGACTGAGAATTCCTTTCAAAATGTGAACAGGTTCAATGGCTTGGTGGTTGTATCCTTGCGCAATTGTAGCAGCCTGCTGAATGGCTTCCTGCGATTTTATGGTTAAGTTATTAAGATTCATATTTTTTAATTTATCTACTAAATCTCAAAACTTTTGCCAAACCACTAAGTGTGTCATTGTGACATATTTAGTTATGGTAATAATGACAAATAGGCATAAAAAAAGGCGTTGCTTACAAACAACGCCTTTCGTTTAAGAGTATATTCAACTATTTCTCAGGACTCATAATTATTTCGAGCATGTTGGCATCTGTAAAGAATTTTTGGGCTGCCTTATGCACTTTATCGGTAGATAGTTTCTGAACCTTGTTTTCGTATCCGGTTATTAAATCAATGTTGTTTTGGTAATACTCGCGTATTGCGTTCGACCAGAAACGGTTTTCACGGAGGCGCTCCTGACGGGTTTTTAGGAAGTACTCACGTGCTTTGTTCAAATCAACTTCGGTTGGGCCATCGGTAATAATCTTTTTGAATTCCTCGTGAACCAAGCCCACCAGATGAGTTGCTTTATCGGGATCGGTATCGAAGAAAATATTTACGTTGGCTGTGTTTTCAGGAGTTTTGGAAAGGCCAATTCTAGCGGATACTCCATATGTTCCACCTTCCTTCTCACGAATATTTTCGGTGTAGCGTAGCCCAAGCACATGTTCTATGGCGCTGGCATAAAGCATATTCTCCATGTTGTATTCAACCTTTGAATTGTAAGCTACAAAGCACGAACTTTTCGGAACCTGCATGTTGAAGGTAAATGGGTACTTAGTTTCACCTTCTGGGAAACGAATATTGTTATCTTTCCATGTTTCCTTGCGAGTGATGGAGGGCAACGAACCAAGGTAGGTTTCAACCATTGGCTTAAGTTCTTCTGGATTAACGTTTCCAAGAATAATGAAGGTGAAATCGCTGGCATCAGCAAAACGTTCTTTATATATGCTCTCCATTCCTGCAAAGTTAATTTCCTTAATCAACTCCATGTTAAATGGGCGCTTGCGGTAGTTTCTATCGCTCATTATGTATGTAACTGAGTCGCGGAAAATCATTTGCGGGTTACTGCTTGCATTCTGCAGCAATGCAGATATTTGGGAAATGTAGGCGTTAAAAGCTGTTTCGTCGAATCGAGGATTTGTGAAGTAGAGGTGAACCAGCTGGAGCATGGTTTCCAAATCGGTTGGAGAGCTGCTTCCAGAGAAACCTTCCTCATTCTCACCAATGTAGGGGGTAACGTTTACAATTTTCCCTGCTAACATTTTTTCAAGATCAACTCGGGAGAATGAGGACACACCGCTCATAATTGCTGTTGTTGAAACCATTTGTGCGGTTGGTACATCCTTGTCGTCAACCAGTGAGTATCCACCAGGGCTGTAAGCCGAAAGCATAACTTCGTCCTCTTTAAATTCGGTTGGCTTAACAATTACCTTAACGCCGTTGCTTAGTTGCCATTCGGTTGTTTCGAATGTTGCGTTTGAACTTTCCTTTTCAACTTTACCTGCAGCGGGAATTTCAGCAATTAGGGGTTCTGTTGAAACATTATCAACGTATGCTTCAAGGGTAGAATTTTTTACCTCGTTGTAAACTTTTAATACATCATCCTTCGATGGGAGCGAGGCTGCATCCTTTTCAGGGGCACTGATAAAGAAAACCATGCTTTCGTCGGTAATCCATTGTTTTGCTTTAGCATTCACATCGTTGAGGGTAATGCTTGGAACTAGCGACTGTGAGAACATGTACTCAAACTCAATTCCGGGCATTGGCTCATTCTCTGTGAAGTGCGACATCATTTCCCTAACTAAGTTCTGGTTCTTTACCTTATCCTTTTCTTTGAAATCGTTCTCAATGCTACGAAGCAGTTCTGCTTTTGCGCGGTCGAGTTCGGTTTGGGTGAAACCATGCTGAAGTACGCGATAATTCTCCTCAAGTAGGCCTTTGAGAGCTGTTTTTGATTCGTTTTCCTTAGCAATTCCAATAAGAGCGTATGCTGCCATGGTACGAACAATATCGCCATAGTAGTTATATGCAAAAACGAATGGAGCGTTTTCCTTCTGGGTCAATTCGCTAAACCTAGCGTTAATCATTTGGCTGTAAAGGTTGTGAATAAGAAGATCGCGGTAGTAGCCCAGATTCTTTTGATCGGCAGGAACAACAGGATGCTTGTAGTAAACCTCAATGGTAGTTCTGCTTAGCTCGTTATCGGTAAAGAAATCAACAATGGGTTCTTTATGAGCAGGAACCTCGAAGCTGGGACGGGGTTGAACATTCTCACGGGTAGGGATTTTTGAGAAACGTTCCTTTACTTTTGCTTCCATCATTTGGGGATCGAAATCGCCAACAATAATAATTGCTTGTAAATCTGGACGATACCAGTCGTGGTAGAAGCGTCGGATAACGCTGTGTTCAAAATTGTCAATAATGTCAATATCGCCAATAACATCGCGCTCTGCGTATTTTGAACCATGAAAAAGTGCTTTGAATTTCTTCTGCATCAATCGCCAATCGGCTGTTCTACGTGTTCGCCACTCTTCATGAATTACTCCACGTTCAGCATCAATTTCTTCGCCTTCGAAAGCTATGTAGCTGGACCAATCGTGAAGCACGAGAAGTGCAGAGTCAATAATTCCTTCGCGGGTTAATGGAACGTTTGAAAGGTTGTAGGCAGTTTCATCGTGGGCAGTGTATGCGTTAACGTTATGTCCAAATTTTACACCAATATTTTCAAGGAATTCCAAAACGCCTTTTTTGGGGAAGTTCACGGTACCGTTAAAGGCCATGTGTTCGGTAAAGTGGGCAAGGCCATCTTGGTCGTCGTCTTCCATCATGGCGCCTACATTGTGAACAATGTAAAATTCGGCACGTTGCTTTGGTTCGTTGTTTTGACGGATGTAGTAGCGCATTCCGTTTTCTAACTTACCGATTATTACTTTCTGGTCGGTGGGCAGTGGTGTGTTCCAATCAATGGCATTTTGCTGTGCAATTACACCCTGAACAAGTAGCAGAAATGCTACAAATAGTGATGAGATTCTAAAATGTTTCATTTAATTTTAATTGATTTACAGATAGTTAATTATTAGGTTGTTTAAGCAACAAAGTTATTTAAATAATATAATTTGATGTTTGAAAAAGTAAAAAGTTTAGAATGTTTATAAAAAAGGGTGTCCGGCCCTCGATTTATTATCTGGGACAAATGGGTGGAAATTGCATGGCAAGCAATGGAGAGAAACCGGACTACCCGACTGTCTTTCGAACAGTCAATATAAAGAATCGTGTTGTTGGGTTACACTTGTTTACTATTATACTAAAATACGTGCCAAAGATTGATAATGATTATAACGGTCAGGTAAACAGGTTTATATACTGTTTTATTATTCGCTTTGTGTTTTTTGAAGTGTTGAATTAACCCGTTGAATATCCCCAAAGTGTTGCATTTAGAAGAATGGTTAGTTTAAATCGTTTGAAGATAGGTAGCTAACTATTTCAAAAATTTTTGATGCAAGCGCATTCGATGCAGACTTCAGGTTTAGTAAAAATTCTTCTTCGGTTGGGGTTGAGTTATCAATAATATCAGTTATTGCCTTTACTGAAATAAATGGTGTGCTAAGCATACTTGCAACCCAACCAACCGCTGCCGCTTCCATGTCCTTAACTATTCCATTATTATTGAACATTACTTTTCTGTCATCATCAGAAAAGTCGAGTGAGTTTCCTGTTGATACTATTCCAGTTTTTAGCTGCAACTCTTTCGCCATCTTTTCACAAGGAAATGTTTTGAAAAAACCCATTCCGTAATCGAAGAAACCGGGGAGATTGATTCGCCGATCGTGAAAACAAACATGTGGAGAACCTAAGTATATATCACCAATATTTGCTCCAAACTCTTTAAAACCGCCAGCAGTACCAGCATTTACTATCAACGAAGGTTTTTGGTTTACTATTGTTAAGTACGTGCTGAGAGTAGATGGTTGGCTTGCCACCAAATCCACACCATAGGTTGGGCAAATACCATTTGTAACTAAATAAACTTCAACACCATTAATTAACGCATTGTAACTTATCATTGGTAGTTGAGCCACCAATTCACCAGTTTTTACTAAACCTAAAGCCGATATAATAGGATCAGCTTCCTGTTGCATAGCAACAATAATTGATAGGCTTTTTATTTTCATTGGTTGTTTAAAATTTCATTTACGACAATATACAAAAAACGAAGCATATTTTTAAAACTCCTGAACTTGAAAAATGAATTAGCTAAACGAATTTTCGTGGTATCTATTTTTTTTATATATTTAACATTTTAAATTGAATAATTAGGATTCATTCTTATGGACGTTCAAGTTGGTTCACAAGATCATAGGCATAACGAATTTTATACATATAGGTACTCCACTCGATTTCAAAAGGGCGAATTGGTTGAGATTCGTACTGGGCTCGATTTGGAAGTGGCTCGTTTTCAAGCACGAAAAAGTTTCCCCGATGTTTTAAACGAATACTGGTGGCTTAAGCCATCGGATGTTCCTGCACTTAAGGATATTCCCTTAAAAGTTTCTGATATTTACTATTACCACGGCGGCGTTCCTGTGTTTGTACTTCTTACTGCAAACGGAAGTATGACTAGAAAAACACAAGTTTTTATCAGAAAAAAGGATGAAAGTAGGACTAAGTTGGATGCCTCTGTTAATGAGGAAATTGAAAAACTTGATGCTCCTGAACTGGCCAATTTACTTCTCGACCATAACTTGCTGGTACGTTTAAAAGCTTTTTCAGTTTTATCCGAAAAATTTACAGATTATATTCCTGATGATAAAGAGGAGCAGATTGCTCAACGAATTCTAGCTGGAAATTATGAAAACATGGCTTCGTTTGGAGAAGAAGCTGTGGATCCGTTAATTGAACGTTTCTTTGTTACTTCTCATCCAAAGGAAACCGAAAAAATTCTTGAAACTATTATTGAAATAGGTATACCTGCACTTCCTCGGTTGGAGGATATTTCTGAGTACCTATCAGTAATGGCAAGCCCTTTCTACGCAAAGCGTATAAACTGGACAGTTAGTCAGATTGCAAAATCGAAAAAGAAGAAGGTTAGCCGTTAAGAAGTATTTGCTATTCCTCAATATTCCTTTCAATATACTCCTTATAATTTTTAATTTTTGGAATGTAAACCTCATCAAGCAGGGGAGAGCTAATTAAAAAATCGGCGGTTGAACGGTTGGTTGCAGTTGGAATATTGTATACGCTGGCAATTCTCAGAAGCGCTTTCACATCCACATCGTGGGGTTGCGCCTGCATTGGATCCCAGAAAAAAATGAGAATGTCAATATTGCCCTCGGCAATAAGTGCTCCTAGCTGCTGATCGCCACCAAGTGGACCAGATTTAAGAAGTGTTATTGAAATATGTTGCTTTGCTTCTTCCTTATGCATTCGCGTTAGCGCATCCTCTACCAGCCGACCCGTTGTTCCTGTGCATACTAACTTATGTTTTAGTAGTTTGTGCCAGTTCCATTCAACCCACTCAACCATATCCTTCTTCCTTAAGTCGTGGGCTACAAGAGCAATAGTTTTTGTTTGCTTCATTTTAAGTTTTTTTGGAATTGCAAAATTACTAATTGTGGAGGAATTGGTGATGGTTCAATGTAAACTAAACGTTATATTTTTATTCTACGTCCATCCTTAGTCCTAAAAACTAACTCTTCCTTTACCAACCCAATTCCAATTTCTGTGTGGAAAGCAAAGTCGCTAAAATTTGGGTTAATAAGGTTCATTCTGTTGTAAGTTGCATTACTGCTAAGGTAAAGAGCAAACTTGTAATCGCTCTTTTGGGCGAGTTTTGTTAGATAGCTTACTCTAAAACCCAATGGGACACCGGTTTTAAAGTACTTATCAATAACATCATCCTTTTCATCGGCAATAAGTATTGATGTTTCGCAAAGTCCGGAGTATGTTTCAAGCATAACTTTCTTCCCAATTCGAAAGCAGTATCCAACGTGCGATTGGAAAGTATTAATAAAAAAACTTGTGTTTGAAGGAAACTGGTAAACGCCGAAACTTACTGGTTTAGCCAAGGTTGACTTATTGTAGCCGTATGATCCGCTAAACGAAATGTTATTATCGTATATGCACGATAGGTTGAGAGTGAAACCATTCCTGTTTTCAAGGGTTTCCTTTGTGCCTTTGGTATCGAAAAATTTTGTATAACCAACAGAATTGTATATTGTTAGCAACTGAATTTTTGGGAGCTGCTGGGCAATAGTAACAAATCCTGTAATGATAAAAGGTATTAGAAAACCTACTCGCTTGTACATAAAAAATGAATTGGAGAATTATTTTCCAATTCATTTCAATTACAGTGCCACAAGGAGAAATTTAGTAAAGTTTTGGGTACCTTTTTGGATTCACCTCGTTCATTAACTCGTAAACGGTTTCGAAAACATCCTCAGCATTGGGGTTCGAGAAGTAGTCGCCATCGGTTGTGTAGGCAGGGCGATGTTCCTTGGCGGTGATGGTTTTTGGCTGGGAATCGAGATAGTTGAAGGCGCCACGTTCCTCCAAAACCTTCTGCATCATGTATGCCGTTGCGCCTCCCGGAACATCCTCGTCGAAGAAAATAATGCGATTTGTTTTCTTAACCGATTCGAGCACAATGTTTGGAATATCGAATGGAAGTAGAGTTTGAACATCAATGAGTTCAACGGATATTCCGAATTCTTCTAGCTGTTCAACCGCATCCTGCGCAATGCGTACACAGCTTCCGTAGGTTACAAGCGTTACATCGTTCCCTTCGCGAAGAATTTCGGGAATTCCAAGTGGTACGTTGTACTCACCAATATTTTCGGGACGTTGTTCCTTCAACCTGTATCCATTTAGCGGTTCAATTACGAGCGCCGGGTCGTCGGATTGTAACAAAGTATTGTACATTCCCGCAGCCTGAGTCATATTGCGTGGAACGCAAACGTAAATTCCACGTATAGAATTTATTACCATGCTCAGTGGCGACCCGCTGTGCCAAACTCCTTCGAGACGATGGCCGCGAGTAGAAATTATTACTGGTGCCATCTGTCCGTTTTTGGTACGCCAGCGTAGCGTTGCCAAATCGTCGCTTAGGGTTTGCAGTGCGTAAAGCAGGTAATCGAAATACTGAATTTCTGCAACCGGACGAAGTCCACGCAGCGCAGCCCCAATTCCCTGCCCAATAATTGTGGTTTCTCGAATTCCGGTATCGGTAATTCTAATTTCTCCGTATTTTTCCTGAAGGCCCTCGTAGGTTTGGTTAACGCCACCAATGTTTCCCACATCCTCGCCAAAGGTTACTATCAGTTGATTCTTTGCAAATTGTATATCCCAGTTATCTCGAAGAATTTCGCGACCGTTTACCATGGGCGATGATTCGGAGAAAGCCGCCGGAACCTGTGGCACTTTCAGCGCCGATTTTTCTGTTTCACAGTACAGATGGGTGCTGTACAAATCGTTCGCTTTTTCGTAGTTCTCGTCCATCCATTTATGTAGGTCGGCCTGTAACTTTTCACGCATTGAGCAGTCGGTACAAACGTGGCGGAGAATTTTTTTGGCGCTGCTCATGTTGTCCTTGCGGATAGGATTGGGAATTTTCTTCAGCTCTGCTGAAATCAGTCCAACCTTATCAACATGCTCCCTCTTGCAAACGCACGAGCGGTTATCGATAATTTTTAGCAGCTCATCGCGTTCAGCCTTAATGGGTTCAGTGTACTTTTTCCATGCTTGCTGTTTTGCGTCCTTCGCCTGGTTGGCTGCATCCTTCTCAATTTCAATGAGTTCATTGTCGGAAGCAAAATCATTTTCAACAATCCATTGTCGGAATTTCAGGTTACAATCGTGGTTCTTTTCCCACTCCAGCCTTTCGGACGATTTGTATCGCTCGTGCGATCCGGACGTTGAGTGCCCCTGAGGCTGGGTTAGTTCGGTAATGTGAAAAAGTGCGGGAACATGCTCGGTGCGACAACGTTGAACTCCTTCGGAAAAAGTTTTCACTAGCTCAGGGTAATCCCATCCTTTTGCCCGGTAGATAATAATACCAGTTTTATCGCCATTCTTTTTTTCAAGGCCAGAAAGGAACTCAGAAATACTTCCCTTTGCAGTTTGAAATTCGCGTGGAACAGAAATTCCGTAGCCATCGTCGAAAACTGTCATTGCCAATGGTACCTGCAAAACTGCGGCAGCATTTATTGTTTCAAAGAAATGGCCCTCGGAAGTGCTGGCGTCGCCAATGGTGCCGAATGCAACCTCGTCGCCTTCTTTCGAAAATTGGGTTTGGGTGTGAAGATTCTTATTATTTCTGTAAAGTTTCGATGCCCAAGCAAGACCTAGTAAACGAGGCATTTGTCCGGCTGTTGGAGAAATATCCGAGGAGGAATTTTTCATTTCGGTTAAATTTTTCCAGCTTCCATCGGGATTCAGCGAGCGGGTTCCAAAGTGGTTGTTGAACGATCGGCCTGCATTTCCGGGATTTAATTTCACATCGGTTTGACCGTATAGCTGGGCAAAGAACTCCTCGGCGCTGAACATGCCGGTTGCCATCATAAATGTTTGGTCGCGGTAGTAACCCGAACGCCAGTCGCCATTCTCAAAAGTTTTTGCCAGAGCAATTTGTGCAACCTCCTTACCATCGCCAAAAATTCCAAACTTGGCTTTGCCGGTAAGAACCTCTTTGCGACCAATTAGACTAATTTCGCGGCTTAGCACAGCAAGATGGTAGTCATGTAAAACTTGCTCTTTATTTAAAGTTGAAGATGTATTTTTTTTACTGCTCGATGATTTTGCCATTTTTCAGTTTTTTATCAAATGTAACAAAAAAGGAACAAACGATAATTGCGAAAGTTTAACAAACGAGGAACTTTTTTAGTTAAATTCAACACATCAAAATATAACATTGCTTTGTACGTTTAAAATTCGGACTACTAAATTAAATCTAACAAAATATGAAGAAAATTGTAGTTTTATTATTTACTGCTTTAGCAGTAAGCGCATTTGCTCAGAAAACATATAAAGCACCAACGGATTTTGTTTTTATTCCAATGGGACAAGCACGTATTGATACTAACTTGATGAATGTTGATGCTTTTTTCATTCAGGATCATGAGGTTACTGTTGAGGAGTACAATCAATTTCTTGCAGACTTAAAAAGGGGAAATCAGGTTTTGTTTAGCAATTGCTATCCTGATACAAGTAAATGGGTAACATTATTTAGTTTTACCTATAATGAACCATATACAAAGCATTACCATACGCACATGGCGTATAAAAGCTATCCGATTAATAACATTACCTACGAGGCTGCTGTTGAGTACTGTAAGTGGTATTCCGATAAATATAATGCAACTAAAGATGCAGCAAAAAATGGGAAAGGTTTATTCCGATTACCCAGCGAAGCTGAATGGATTAGAGCAGCAAGAGGTGATAACCACGATTGGAAGTTTGCGTGGGCTGGACCTTATCTGAAGGATAAGAATTGCGTAAAGTTAGCAAACTACCTTTCAATTGACGATTCTAACATTGCTCGTGATTCAGAAGGAAATTTATATGTTAAAATACCTTACTCAAACAAGCCCGATAAATATTTCATTACATCACCTGTAAAAAGTTATGAACCCAACCATTTTAAGCTATTCGATATGTGTGGAAACGTTGCTGAAATGGTTAATGGCGGCAAAGCCGCAAAGGGTGGTAGCTGGTACGATCCGGGTTACAATGTAAGCGTCGATCATTCCGGAACGCAGCAGCCCATTCCTTCACCAATGGTTGGTTTCAGGATGGTTTTTGTTCCGATTGTAGAGTAGCTTCTACTGCAGGCTAAAAACAGTAAAATCGATAGAAACCCTTTTTATTTGATTGTACTGAAGAACTGTATTCTCGTTGGTTTCAATATTTGTTGCTACAAAGTGACGAGCCGACATAGGTATTTTTTCCCGTAACGGAATTATAAATTTATCGCTATCATTCGAAACGAAAAGATGCTGTTTTGCTTCAACCAGTAATCGAGTTAGTGTATACTCGTCAAAATTTAGGAGTCTCATAGGGCAATTATTTTTTGTGCAATTTATGCCTCTTGTGTGAAGTGAGTATTGATAGAAGTTGAAGAAAAAGCTAATTGGATTGAAATAATTTTTCTGTTCAATAGTTTATCCTGAAGTGTTTTAATAATGCAGGCAGTGCCTGTGTGGTCATAAATACTTTTGAAGCTATTGTGTAGTTAGCAATATTAACTTTGATGTAGGGGCGGAAGGAATTATAAATTTGTATGCAAATTGTATGCAAATAAAAAACCACCTACAATTTTTATCTTGTAAGTGGTTCATTTTCAAGTGACCCCGGAGGGATTAGTTCGCTACGCACAGTCTGCGCACAGCCTGCTCATGATCCCTCCTTTGTTAACTTGATAGGAATGTGTATCAAAAAACAAAAAGACCAGCCAAAACGACTGGTCTTTACTGTGACCCCGGAGGGATTCAAACCCCCAACCTCCTGATCCGTAGTCAGGTGCACTATTCAGTTATGCTACGGAGTCAATTACCATGCAAAGGTAGTAAATTATTTACTTTTTACTTTTCCTTTTTATTTATCTTAACAATTTTTTCTTTAATCCTTGCTTTCTTACCGGTTAGGTCGCGTAGGTAGTAAATGCGTGCCCTGCGAACTTTACCTGTTTTGTTTAGTTCAACCTTATCGATGAATGGTGAGTATAGAGGAAAAATTCTCTCAACACCAATGCCACTAGATACTTTACGAACAGTGAAGGTTGCGGTTGTTCCGGTTCCTTTTCGCTGAATTACTACTCCACGGAAGTTCTGGATACGCTCCTTGTTACCTTCCTTAATTTTATAGTGAACGGTTACGGTATCACCACTTTTAAACTCAGGCATTTCGCCTGGTGTAACTTCAAATGCTCTTTCGGCAACTTTTACAAGATCCATGGTTTTGTTTGTTATTTGGTTTTCCAATCGCGAAACGTTACTTCAATTTTGGTAAGAGGTTGCGCGTAAAAATGTGACCGCAAAAGTATAAAAAAAATGAATATCCCAATACTTTTCTATAAAAAATCTCGCAAAGTATTAGAGAATCTATTGTTTTATTGAACGCCCTTTTCCTGATTTTATAATCCTTGTATTCGTAATGTTCATAAAATCAGTATAATAATTAAATTATTTATTGTTTGGTAAAGGTTAAATCCATCAAACTTACCCAATGCCTGTAGTCGGGTTTTATTGCTAATATTTTTGTTTCTTTAAATTTAAATATTAACAAATACTTGAATCCCAAAAACCTCAACATGAATTACTTT
>CAZLXF010000047.1:0-14623 GCA_964563065.1 uncultured Rikenellaceae bacterium
TGAATAATTTCTGATATTCTTGTGGATTTTTCGGTAAGCTCGTGATGCGAGAGTGTTCCGGTATTGAGAGTTTCCTCAAGTTGCGATTTTTCGGTTTCAAGCTCATCAATTTCAATGGTTAGATTCTCGAGCTCACGTTTTTCAGCAAAAGTTAACTTTTTAGGCTGCTCCTTCTGCTGTTTGGTTTGAGTTTTAGGTTTCTCTTCGGCAACTCTTTTTTGTTCGAGCTGGTTCAACTTAGCTTGTTCCTTATTCCAATCATAGAAATCGGTGTAGGATCCGGGAAAACCCCATATTTCAGAATTTCCTTCGAAAATTAGTAACCCATCAACAACCTTGTCGAGGAAATGTCTGTCGTGCGAAACCACCAAAACAACTCCCGGAAAGCTTTCAAGGTAATTTTCAAGCACATTCAGGGTTTGAATGTCGAGGTCGTTGGTTGGCTCATCAAGAATCAAAAAGTTGGGGTTACGCATTAGAATGGTTAGAAGGTAAAGCCTGCGTTTTTCGCCTCCGCTAAGCTTGTACACGAAGTTATTCTGCACTTCGTGCGGAAATAGAAACATGTTAAGAAATTGTGAAACCGACAAGGTTTTGCCATCGGCAAGGGTAACCACTTCGGCAATTTCACGGGCAGCATCAATAACTTTCAAATCCTCACGAATATTCATGCCCTCCTGACGGTAATATCCGTAAACAATGGTTTCACCAACCTCAATGGTTCCAGTATCGGCAGGAATTGTGCTGGTAATTAGGTTGAGAAAGGTTGATTTTCCAGTTCCATTTCGTCCAACAATTCCAAGTCTTTCGTAGCGATTGAAAGTGTATGAAAAATCTTTCAGCAGGGTTAAATTCCCAAAACTTTTTGAAAGTTTCTTTACTTCTAATATTTTTTTTCCTAAACGGGCAGCGCCAATGTTAATTCTCACATTATTATCGCTAAAGCGCTGGGTTGCCTTCGAGCGTAGCTCGTAAAATGCATCAATTCTGTATTTTGATTTCGATGTTCGTGCGGGCGGACTTCTACGAATCCAGTCGAGCTCCCTGCGAAGCAAATTCCCAGCCTTTTCAACCTGCGACGAACGGCTATCAACACGATCCTGCCTTTTCTCGAGGAAATAGGAGTAGTTCCCCTTGTACCAAAACAGTTTCTTTTCGTCAATTTCAATTATATCAGTACAAACCCTGTCGAGAAAATACCTGTCGTGGGTAACCATTAGAATGGTTAATTTACTATTGCTCAGGTACTCTTCAAGCCACTCAACCATGTCAAGGTCGAGGTGGTTGGTTGGTTCGTCAAGAATTAGAAAATCGGGTTCATTCACCAGCGCTGCTGCAAGAGCCACACGTTTATGCTGTCCTCCAGAAAGCGATTTTACGGGTTTTTCAAAATCGGTTAGCTTAAGCTGAGTAAGAATTTGCTTGGCCTTAAGTTCCCTGTCCCAAGCGTTACTGCTATCCATTAGTTCAAGGGAATGCTGTAGTTTGTCCTTATCGCCACTTTCTGTGGCAAGTTTATAAAGTTTTATGGCTTCGAAAATATTTGGACACGAAAGGAATACATTTTCAATAATAGATTTATCAGAATCGAGTTCGGGGTTCTGATCGAGGTAGCCATCTTTTACGTTGTTTTGCCAAACAATTGAACCCGAATCGTACTGCTCAACACCTGCAATAATTTTTAGCAGGGTTGTCTTTCCTGTTCCGTTCCGTGCAATTAGCGCAACGCGCTGATCCTTTGCTACTGTAAATCGAATATTTTCGAAAAGTAACAGGTCGCCAAACGATTTTGTAATATCCTCTACCTGTAAATATGGAACCATTAATATTTTTGGGGCAAAAGTAACTATTAAATTGAAATTTACAGTATCGTGAAATATTCGGTAAATCAGAACTGTAGCTTACCAAGTTTCAATATAAGGAGTGCTAAAAAGTTGAATTCAAACTTTTATAACCTCATTTTTTCTATTTTTACGAAAACTAAAACGTTTTTTTTCTTAAACCAAATTTAACGGTATCCTTCTAACAAGTCGATTGCATAAAACAAAACACCATAAAACAATGAGAAAAATTACAGGATTCTTCTTTTTAACTTTTGCTTTGGTTTTTTCCATTACAAATCAGCAATTTGCATGTACTAACTATTTAATTACCAAAGGAGCATCGGCCGATGGCTCAACCATGGTAAGCTACGCAGCCGATTCGCACATTCGTTACGGTGAACTTTACTGGCGAGCTGCTGCTGATTGGCCAGCAGGTTCAATGGTTACGCTCTACGATCGTGGAACTGCAAAACCCCTTGGACAAATTCCACAGGTTCCTCATACATACCAAGTAATTGGTTTTATGAACGAACATCAGGTTGCCATTGGTGAAACTACGTTCGATGGTAGAAAGGAACTCTTCGACTCAACTGGAATTGTTGACTACGGCAGCTTAATGTTTCTGGCGCTTCAACGTTCCAAAACTGCCCGCGAAGCCATTAAGGTAATTGCTGAACTAATGGATGAATACGGTTACGCCAGCACTGGCGAATCGTTCTCAATTGGCGACCCCAACGAGGTTTGGATTATGGAACTAATAGGAAAAGGCGTTGAGTTAAAAACCCATAAGAAAACCAAGAAAACTTACAATGCAAATAAAGGTACTGTTTGGGTAGCAATTCGTATTCCCGATGGTTACATCGCATCGCACGCAAACCAATCGCGCATTACTACTTTCCCTTTGGAAAATGGAGTAACCTCAATTAGCAGTAAAAACCTGGATAAAATTTTCGACGAGCAGGTAGAAGTTGTTTACGCCCACGACGTTATTTCTTTTGCCCGTAGCAAAAATTACTTCGAAGGAAACGATGAGGAGTTCAGTTTCTGCGACGCTTACGCACCGGTTGATTTTGGAGCAGCCCGTTTCTGTGAAGTTAGAGTATGGTCATTTTTCAACGATGTAGCCGAAGGAATGGATAAGTACTGGAGTTACGCAACAGGTACCGATCTTTCAGCAGAAAGAATGCCGTTGTACATTAAGCCCGACAAAAAGTTAACTCCTCAGGATTTAATGCGAAACAAACGCAACTACCTGCAGGGAACAGATCTTGATATGAGTAAGGATATTGGTGCTGGTCCATACGGTTTGCCCTATCGTTGGCGCCCACTTACCTGGCAACAGAACGAAAAAGAATATTTCCATGAGCGCGTAACCGTTACTCAGCAAACTGGTTTCTCGTTTGTTGCGCAAATGCGCAGCTGGTTACCCGATCATATCGGTGGAATTTTTTGGTTTGGTGTTGACGATGCAGGCTCAACGGTTTACGTTCCGTTTTACTGCGGAATAACCGAAGTTCCCGAAACCTACGCAGAAGGAAACGGCGATATACTTGAGTATTCTGAGAATGCAGCTTTTTGGGTTTTTAATCGGGTAGCACACTTCAAATATCTATTCTACAATAGGGTAATGCCCGATATTTTGAAAGTTCAAAATGAGTTGGAGAATAAATTTGCAGCCTACACTCCTGCCGTTGATGCAGCCGCCATGAAACTTTACGAAGCCGATCCGTTATTGGCCCGCCAGTTTATTACCGACTATTCCACCAGTATGGCAGATAATACGGTTAAACGCTGGAAAGAATTGAGCAACTTCTTACTGGTTAAATTTTTGGATGGAAATCTTAAGCAAGAAAAGGAGGGTAAGCTGCTTCGTAACCCATGGGGTTACCCACAACCACCCAAATTCCCTGGCTACCCCGATAGCTGGAAAGAGAATGTGATTGAAAAAACTGGCGACAAATTTCTTTTACCGTAAGAAAATATTCAGTAAAAATTTGAACTTTTTCTTCCAATCCTGATTCTTATTTAAGAGTCAGGATTTTTTTCAAAAAAAGGGTTCACCTCATTAATAACACAACAATAAACGCTAAACTTGTAGTATAAAACATAGAGTATGTCTTTCGATTTTGAGATGTATAAAGGGCTTAGCAACCAACAGGTTGAAGAGAATCGTAGTAAATATGGTGAAAACATACTTACTCCTCCTAAAAAAGATCCGTGGTGGAAACTTTTTTTCGAAAAGTTTAACGACCCAATAATCAGAATTTTGCTAATTGCAGCTGTTATTGCCGTAGCAGTTGGTTTATTTCATGGTTCATTTACCGAAGGTATTGGTATTATTATCGCAATACTTTTGGCCACTTTTATGTCGTTTATAAACGAGTATAAAGCCGGGCGCGAGTTCGATATCCTTAACAAAGTTAACGATGATGTTGAGGTAAAAGTAATTCGAAACGGAAACGTTACCACCATTCCTCGCCGGCAGGTTGTTGTTGGCGATATTGTAATTGTTGAAATTGGTGAAGAAATTCCCGCCGATGGCGAAATTATCGAGTCTCTTTCGTTAACAGTAAACGAATCGTCGCTAACTGGTGAATTAACCACACGCAAGTGGGCTGCCAATGTAAATGTTGATAGCGAAGCAACATTTCCTTCCTATAAACTCCTTAAGGGAACCACCATTGTTGAAGGCAATGCCTATTATAAAGTAACCGAAATTGGAAACGAAACCGAAATTGGGAAAACAGCACACGAAGCTTCAATTCAGGAAAACCAGCCTACGCCCCTAACGGTGCAGCTTGAAAAACTTAGCAAGCTAATTGGAGTTATTGGTTTTGCCGTTGCAGGTCTCGCTTTCTGGGCTTTCCTCGCTAACGATTTAATCAAAGGGAACTTAGCATTTACAATTTCTCAATGGTTTGTGCTTTTTTCGATCCTTCTACCAATACTAATTCTACTTATTAGGGTTTGGCTACCTGTTGTTTACGATTTATTTGCCCTTGTTGGTAAATCCCGAGAACTTCCCAAAATACTTAAAGTCCCCATTTCCAAACTTTGGTACAAACAGCTGCTCGGAGCAATTTTTATATTTTTCATCGTTACTGGGGTTGCCTACCTGTTTAGCGTAAATATTTTCAACTCAAATTCGTGGTTTAAAATTGATGAAATTGAATTGCTTATTCAATACTTCATGGTTTCCATTACGCTTATTGTTGTTGCAGTTCCCGAGGGTTTGGCCATGAGCGTTACGCTTAGCCTTGCTTACAGCATGCGAAAAATGACCGCAAACAACAACCTGGTTCGACGAATGCAAGCAACCGAAACCATGGGAGCAGCCACAATTATTTGCACCGACAAAACCGGTACGCTCACCCGGAACGAAATGCGTGTAATGGAATCGCATTTCTTCAATGGAAACATTAGCGATCAGTTTAATGTTGCTACCAATCTAATTCATAAATCGCTGGCAGTTAACTCTTCCGCACATCTTGATATAAGTAAAGAAACGGTAAAACCAATTGGGAATCCTACCGAAGGAGCGCTTTTACTCTGGCTAAACGACAATGGAATTGATTATAAAAAGATTCGGAGTGCCTTCGAAATAAAATCGCAAATTGCGTTCAACTCTGAGAATAAATTTATGGCAACGGCTGGTTTCTCAAGCCTTTCGGGCCGTTGGCTAATATTACTTAAGGGTGCTCCCGAAGTTGTAGTTTCAAAATGTAAATCGATGCTTTCCTCAAATGGAATCAGTTCCATTTCAAGGTTTGATGAAGAGTACGGCGAAATTCTAAAGCAAAGCCAAGGAAAAGGAATGCGAACCATAGCGTTTGCTTACAAGGAACTTGACGAGGAATTAAAATTTGGAGCAGACATTAGTTCAATGATTGATGATTTAGTTCTTGTTGGTTTCGTTGGCATTGCCGACCCGGTTCGTGACGATGTGAAAGATGCCGTTACAGAATGCAAGGAAGCTGGAATTGGCATTAAGGTGGTTACTGGCGATACCATTGTTACGGCTCGTGAAATTTGCCGACAAATTGGTTTGTGCGATGGAGAAAACTCCGACAATCAGTTTCTTTCCGGAAAAGAATTTGCAGAACTTAGCGATGAGGAAGCATCTCAAGTTATTGATAAAATTAGAGTCCTTTACCGTGCTCGGCCAACCGATAAGCTGAAGCTGGTTAGGCTTCTTCAGGAAAAAGATGAGGTTGTTGCCGTTACCGGCGATGGAACCAATGATGCTCCTGCCCTAAACAAGGCAAACGTTGGCCTTGCCATGGGATCAGGAACATCGGTTGCCCGCGATGCCAGCGACATTATTCTGCTCGACGATTCGTTCAACAGCATCGTGAGCGCTGTTCGATGGGGACGTTCGCTCTACTCAAATATTCAACGTTTTCTGTACTTCCAACTTGTAATTAACCTCTTGGCCTTAGCCATAGTGCTTTTGGGCCCATTGGTTGGCGTTTCGTTACCCCTAACTGTTACGCAAATGCTTTGGGTTAACCTAATTATGGATACGCTGGCTGCGCTGGCATTGGCAACCGAACCGCCACACAAAGAGGTTATGAAACAAAAACCACGAAAATCGAGCGATTTTATTATTTCTCCTTCAATAAAAAAATCGTTACTGGTTACTTCGGCTCTAATGTTTGTTTTTCTAATGGCCTTTTTAAAATTCCTTAATATTGATGGTGAAATTTCTATTAAAGAGTTAACCATTTTTTTCAACGTATTCGTACTTCTTCAATTTTGGAATTTGCTAAATGCTAGAACTATTGGCACAAACCATTCCGCATTCCACGAACTTTTTGGCAATAAAAGTTACCTTATTATTCTTTGTGCAATTTTAGTAGGACAAATAATTATTGTACAGTTTGGTGGAAGTTTCTTTCGTACCACTCCCCTTTCAATCCCAACCTGGTTAATAATTATATTTAGCACATCAGCAGTGTTATGGATTGGAGAATTGAAACGTTTAATCACAAATAGAATTAAAAAAAAGTATTAGGTTTGTGTTGAAAAATACATTTACCATGAAAATTACTCGTTTTGTTTACTTGCTTGTAGCTACACTGCTCATAAACTCTTGCACACAAGATTTAAGCTACAATTCCGAAATTACACACGACGAACTTTACGCCCATATAGATTACCTGGCCTCCGACTCGCTGCAGGGACGTTCGCCCGGTACTCCATTCGATAGAGTTGCTGCAAAGTACATTAAAGATCAGTACGAAGGAATGAATTTAAAGCTACTCGGAAAGAATGGTTACCAATTTTTTAGCTTCATAACTCACCAGGAAGCAGGGCCTCGAAATTTCCTTTCCTTGAAGTTAAAATCCTTAGAATTTGGGAAAGATTTTACCGTTTTTCCATTTTCCTCGTCCGACACCATTAGTGCATCAGTAGTTTTTGTTGGTTTTGGTTTTAAAATTAGTAATGACTCATTGGTATGGAACGACTACAAAAATGTTAACCTCACAGGAAAGTGGGCGTTAATACTAAGAGGCGATCCCGATTATAACAAACCTAGCAGTATTTTTGCGTCTTACTCCGACGATAGGCATAAAGCCATGGTTGCAAAGGATAATGGTGCTACAGGAGTTATTTTGGTTTCTGGAGTGGAATTCGATGCAGAGGATAACCTAATCGATTTAAAGCAGAAGTTTTTTGACATTGGAATTCCGGTTGTTCAAATAAAAAGAGAAGCTATTGACTTGGTTCTTAAACCAAATGGACACACAGTTACTGCGTTAGAGAAGAAAGTGTTGGAAACTCGCAAATCAATTGTGTTTGACATTCCTCAAACCATTTCAGCACGAACCGACATTATAAACCGCACTAAGAATAGCCAGAATGTTGTTGGAATGATTGAGGGAAGCGATCCTGTTTTGAAAAATCAGTACATAGTTATTGGGGCACATTACGACCATTTAGGATTGGGTGGTCCCGGAACTTCAAGTCGTATGCCCGACACAATGGCTGTTCATAACGGAGCCGACGATAATGCCTCGGGAGTTGCCGCTATGCTAGAGGTTGGCCAAAAACTGGCCTCTAAAAGGCCAAAACGAAGCGTTATTCTGGTAGCTTTTGGTGCCGAAGAACTTGGATTACTTGGTTCACGAAATTTCACTGAAAACCCAATTATTCCAGTCGATTCCATTTCGGCCATGATTAATATTGATATGCTAGGTAGAATGGACAACGATAAGGTACAGGTTGGTGGCGTGAAAACATCGCCAGATTTTGTTAGTATACTGAACCAATTTGGTGAAGCATTTAATCTTAACCTTTCATTATCCGATCAGGGATACGGACCCTCTGACCATGCAAGTTTCTATAGCAAGAATGTTCCTGTTCTGTTCTTTTCTACCGGACCACACATCGATTACCACACACCAAACGATGTAATTGAAAGGATAAATTTCGATGGAATGGTGAAAGGTGCTAAGTATATTTACGAGGTTACCAACGAATTAGCCAACCAAAGCGAAAAGTTAGTATTTCAGGAGGCCGGACCAAAGTCGCAACCTTCACGCCATGGGCGTGAGCTGAAGGTTAGGCTTGGTATTATGCCCGATGTAAGTTCAACCCAAACTAACGGTTTGGCTGTGCTTGCAGTTACCGAGAACCAGCCTGCCTGGTTTGCCGGCATGAAAAAAAGCGATATAATAACTTCTATAAATGGAAAGAAAATTGGGAACATTCAGGACTACATGTTTCGCCTTGGCGAGCTAAAACCCGGCATGACCATAAACGTTGAAGTGTTAAGGAATAACGAGAAATTAGTACTACTAGTTCAACTTTAAAATTCTATTTACAATGAAATCGAAAGTTTGGATTATTTGGTTAGCAGCAATTGCGTTAACCCTTGCTGCCGGATACTACCAAAAAGTTACCGGACCAACCTATCCCAAAAAGGTTACTGTTAATATTGGCGAAAAAGAAATTCCCATTGAGCTTATTCGCAGTGGCGATGTTGACTCAACCATTGAGATTTCTATTCCTGAAATTTCTTACGAGTGGAGCGTTAACCTTTTCTATCGCCGTTACCCTACTGCCGACGAGTGGAGCATGATGCCATTTATGATAAACGAAACAGGAGAAATGGTTGCCTTCCTCCCCTCGAACCAGCCAAAAGCTGGAAAATTGGAGTACTATATTGAACTTAGCAACCCCATCACAAATTCGAACTTCAAAGTTCCTGCCGATGAGCCAGTAATTATAAGGTTTAAGGGAACTGTTCCTACATGGGCGCTTATTCCTCACATAGTATTCATCTTTTTTGCAATGCTTTTCAGCAATTTAACTGGTGCGTTAGCAGCTTTTAAAAACCCAAAATTTCGATTCTACGGGGTCGTTACATTTTTCCTCATGTTAGTTGGAGGAATGATTATGGGACCAATTGTTCAAAAATTTGCATTCGATGCCTTCTGGACTGGCTTTCCTTTGGGTTACGATTTAACCGATAATAAAACCCTCATTGCATTCGTATTCTGGCTAGTAGCAGTAATTGCTAACTATAAGAAGGAAAGACCCTGGGCATCTATTCTGGCTGCAGTGGTTACACTAGTTATTTTTTCAATTCCTCATAGCCTCAGAGGATCGGAGTTTAACTACGAATCGGGTGAAGTTGTAACTGGATTTGTTAACCACTTTATAGGAGCGTTCAATTTTTAAATAATTACTTGAACCTTTTCACGCCAAGCCTTTCAAAATATCGTTTTTTTGCCTCCTTTGGGTCTAACCCTTTAGGAATATAAATTGTTGTCCTAGCATCAATTACAACTGCTTGCATTTGCGCAAGGTCAGGTGGTTTGCAAACTGGATGTTTTTTTTCGTGCATTTAATTAGCCTTCCATTTTATAGGTTATTCCCTTATTACAATTGTTGTTAGTACTGAGAAATGTGGAATTTTTAATTACTATTTTAGTACAATATACACAATTAATTGAAAATAAATATTTTATATTTAAAATAAATGTTTACTTTTGAAATTATTTTAAAAATTATTTTATGAACAACGGAACAGTTAAATTCTATGATGAAACTAAAGGTTTTGGTTTTATCAAAGACAACAATTCACCAAAAGAGTACTTTGTGCATTCTTCTGGTTTGAAAGAAAACATTAAGGATGGTGATCAGGTAACTTTTGATCTGGAAGAAGGAAAAAAGGGATTAAATGCTGTAAATGTTAAGCTAGCTTAATACACTTCATTTTCCATTTTCAATCGATTAAAGCCTCACTCTTAGTGAGGTTTTTTTATTTTCCGATGCAAAACTTCGAGAATATTGAGCCAAGTATCTCATCTGTAGTTATTTCGCCAGTAATTTCGCCAAGGTAATGCAGAACCTGTCGAATATCCATTGCTATCAAATCGCTGGGAATTTGGCTTTTCAAGCCAGCGCTAACCCTCTCAAGATTTTCGTGTGCCCTAAGCAACGACTCGTAATGCCGAATGTTGGTAATAATAACCTCATCGCCATCGGCGATTTTTCCTTGGCTAATGGCTGCTAATTCCTCAATCAACGTGTCGATATGCTGCGAATGTTTAGCCGATATTGGAATTTGTTGAATGGAAGGATTCTTTTTCGATAGAGTTTCACTTATTCTGTTTACTTTCACATCGCCAGCCAAATCAATTTTATTTAGCAGAACTATCATTTTTTGCTCGGCGCTAAGCTTTGCTGCAATTGCATTTACTTCAGCCAAACACAATTCAACCTCATCGCGGGTATCAACCATTAAAAGAACTACCAAAGCTTCCGAAATTTTTGTATAGGTACGCTCAATGCCAAGCGATTCAATGGTATCGGTTGTTTGGCGTAAGCCAGCAGTATCGATAAAACGGAATGCAGTTCCGTTAATAACAATTACATCCTCAACCGTATCGCGGGTTGTACCTTCAATTTCCGAAACAATTGCGCGCTCCTCGTTAAGCAATCGGTTTAGCAAGGTTGATTTTCCAACATTAGGTTTTCCAGCGATGGTAACAGGAATACCTCTTTTAATAACATTCCCAAGCTTAAACGAATTAAGTAGCTGAATTACTCTTGTGCTAATTTCTGTTACAAGCTCTTGAAGTTGAGTTCTGTCGGCAAACTCCACATCCTCTTCACCAAAGTCGAGTTCAAGTTCAATTAACGAGATAAACGTAAGCAACTTATCGCGAAGCAATTTAAGCTCGTTGGCAAAACCACCACGCATCTGTTGCATGGCCACTCTCCTTCCCGATTCGCTGGTTGATGCAATAAGATCGGCAACCGCTTCGGCCTGCGATAAATCCATTTTCCCATTTAGAAAAGCGCGAAGTGTAAATTCCCCCGGTTTTGCCAGCTGCGCTCCATTCGATACAAGTATTTCAAGGATTTGCTGCTGAATTACAGGAGAGCCGTGGCACGAAATTTCAACCATATCGTCACCAGTGTATGAATGTGGAGCACGGAACAAACTCACCAGCACTTTATCTATTATGTTCTCATTCTCAACAATTGAACCGTAGTGAATGGTGTAGGCTTTCTGTTTGCTTAACAGCTTTCCTTTCTTTTCGGGTACAAAAACTTTTTCGCAAATCTCTATGGATTCAGGTCCGCTTAATCGAATTATGGCTATGGCTCCCATTCCTGGGGCTGTGGCTATGGCAGCTATTGTTGAATTGGTTTGCATATCGACAAAATGTTACTGCAAAACTAGCAAATAAATCATTTTTGTACCCTTATTTCTTTTTATCAAGAAACAATTACGAGAAACATAGGTAATAAATAATACAAATTAGATTTTCTCTCAATTTATAATATATGTAACTATCTATATATTTATATGTTATATTACGTTTTTTATTTAAAACAATTTTAAATTACACGAAACACGTAAAATTATTTCCCACTCAATCAGTTCATTGCAAACGTTTTCGGAAATAGGTGTTAAAAAACGTTAATTTGAATGTAAAAAAAGAATATTTTTGGAAATTCTTTTATGTTATTCGTTGATAAATAATGATTTACAAAAACGCAGTAATACTAGGAGTTTTAAGCGTTTTCTTACTTACCTGTTCGATTACGTACCCTCAGAATTGCAAAGAAAAAACACATGATTGTTTCAATACATGGTTTGAAGCAGCCAATGTAAGTAATGCAAATAGTGATATTAGTGAACTTACATTCGAAGAAATAAATATTTTGTACAGTGTTATTGAAAAACATGTTACCGATACTTTATTTGAAGCAAGGTGGTTAGGGTTGAACTTAGTTAGCAGGGTTGTTTCAGTAAATAGAAATGAGAAGGTTGGGAATTCGTCAGTTTCATTGTTGATGAAGTTTTTATTTGATTCTGATACCAGGATACAATACTCTGCTTCAGAATCTTTAATATCAATCCCTTCGTTTTATTTTACAGAAAGCCAGATAGATTCAATTTTAATTTCACTAAAATCATCTAGCAATCCAGTATCTACTTCAAATCTTATAAAGTTGTGTGGAAAACTTGAAATTACAGAATCACTTTCTTTACTTGAAGAGATTTCAGAAAATTCTAAAAACCCATTCATTAAAAGATGGATTGCCCTTGCAGCGTTAACTCGTATGGGTGATGAGAAATCGGAGCAAAAAATGCTAGATTTCATTAAAAGAACAGGAATTTCGTTGGATGCAATCAATATGCTTTACCCCTACGTAACCTATTCGCGAAGCAGAAAAAATGTAGACTATTTAATGTCAATAATTAAGAACGATAATTCAGAGTGCGAGTCAACGAATCCGGATGTTACAACAAGAATTCCTTGTGCATATCATTTGCTAAAAGTAGTTGGGCCTACAATCAAGGGTTTCAACTGGGAAGGTCCAAATGGTTTAGAAATGTTGAAGCCTAGCGATGCACTCGAAAAATCAAGAAAATATTTAACAAGTATAAAAGATAATTGGGAGTTTGTTGGTGAGTAAAGAGTGGACTAATATAGTTTTTGTAATTGTGGTTTTGTATTTTTTTAGTATAGAAAAAGTTTCATGCCAGGATTTATCGACCATTGCGCAGCAAGATTTGCTGCAAATTAATGGCAATATTAGTATCGATCAAATACTTGCTCCTCAGTTAATTAAAAATACAGAATATGGAAGGAAGTTATACTCTTACTTTATTACAGGAGGTTTAAACACATCGTTATACGGAATATCGATGCCGTTAACCTTTTCGTATACAAACGAGAATCTTGGGTTCACCCATCCCTTTTCATTTAACCAATTCGGTGCCCAGCCCTCGTATAAATGGATAAAGGTATTTGTAGGATATAATTCGTTTTCGTATTCACCATACACTTTAAGCGGACATCAATTTTGCGGAGTTGGCGTTGAAGTTACTCCTCCCGATTTTCCACTTGGAGTTTCAGTTGTTTATGGACGATTGCTGAAAGCCACAGAACTTGACACTACGGCAAATATTCCTTCGTATCGAAGAATGGGTGCTGGAATTAAAGCTTCACTTACTTTTAAGAAGGTAAGTACTACAACTTCTTTATTTTACGCATGGGATGAACAAAATTCAATCACGCCACTACCCGATTCGCTGGGAATAACACCCAAAGAAAATATTGCCTTCTCGTTTGAAGGAAACATTCAGCCAATTAGCGGATTAAAAATTGATTTGAATATTGGAAATAGTGTTTTGACAAATGATAAGTTTTCAGCCATTTCAAGCGAGCAAAAGTATTGGGGTGGAATTTTTCCCGGAAGAACAAGTACATCATCATTTTGGGCTTATAAAACTTCCGCAAGCTATGCAATTCAGAGTGGAACAGTTGGAGTTGGGTACGAACGAATTCAGCCAAACTTTCAAACTTTAGGAACTTACTATTCAACAAATGATATGGAAAATTTTACCATTAATACAACCAGCAGGTTAATTGATGGTAAAATAAATATTAGCGGAAATATTGGATTACAGCATGATAATCTCGATGATCAGAAACTTTTCTCAAACCAACGAGTTGTTGGTTCTGCTAATATAAGCCTTGTACTTTCTGAAAAAATAAATATTAATGGTTCATTCTCATCTTTCAACTCATTTTCAAATCTCCGATCAGTATTCGACTACGTAAATAGCAGTTCACCCTATCAAAATCTTGATACACTAAACTATAAGCAGGTCAACAAATCAGGAATGATAAGTTCTTCCTACGCATTTGGTGAGGATTCAAAAAAGCAATCGGTTTCAATTTCACTATCAGGAAACCAATCGGTAAATAGCCAAAGCGAAAGCACGCCTGACAAAAACATATTTATTAATACTGGTTTGACTTATACCTTGAATCTTTCGGATATCGGCTGGTCAATTTCATCATCAGTATTAGCAAATACTAATCAAACTTCAATTGGGAGAAGTAACACATTTGGGCCGTTTGTGAATATTAGTAAAAGCATTAAAGAGCCAAATATCAGAATAGGTCTTAGCTGTGCGTATAATCAGTCGTACCTTGAGAGAGAAACCCAGAATACCAACTACAATTTTCGCTTAAATGGATCCTGGAGTTCGAAACAGGGACATTCCTTGAGTTTTGCATCGGGGTTCTTCAACTTAATTCCCGGAGATCAGGATTTGCAAGGAAGAAAAGAATTAACATTTAATATTACTTACTCCTACAAATTTGGATTAAAGTTTTCACCAAATAAAAAAGAGGAGAAACTAAACGATACAAAAAGCAATGAAGAATAAATTCATTTTTCTGCTGACTTTTTCGCTTCTATTTGTTTGTTTTGGTTTTGCTGGAACAAACAGCGATGCAAATACTTTTTCATACAACGGA
>CAZLXF010000047.1:14700-16720 GCA_964563065.1 uncultured Rikenellaceae bacterium
CAAATACTTTTTCATTCAACGGATATACATTCATCAATTCTTCTAATGAAGAGAGCGATTCAACTGATACTCCTTTGACACCGGAAGAGTTGGAAAAGAAGGCTGAATCACTACTTCTTGAAGTCCAAGCGGATAATAAATACATTGGCTTTTTAGCAAATAATCAAACTTACAGTTTACCAGTTGGTTTGTATAAAAATATTGCCGGAATTGAGTACACAATTGTTCTTGACGAATTTGTTCTTCATCCAAACGGTGCTACTCTCAAAGCATATTTAACACTATCAGTTCCCGGAAGGAGTAAAAAGTTAGGATTTTTTGCCGATAACGTTCGGATTGGACCGGAAGGAATTGAAACCGCACAACTCAAACTAATCCGTGATGTTCCTGTAAACCTTGGTGGTTTCTCTTTGAATTTTCGCAACGATGTTACTATGGTTCAGTGGGATTGTAACGGTTACCAGTCAACCACAATTGGCGGCGATGTTGTATTGCCTTCAAACTTGATAAAACCTGTTGCGTCAACACCCAGCGATTCAACCGTAATGGGAAGCTTCTTTGCAAATTTCTCCGATTTTAATGATGTTATGCTGGGATTTACCATGGAACCATTTGAAGTAAACGGATTGCCAAACTTTGAATTTCATCCAAATAGTGTTTTTGTTGATTTCAGTGACCTACGCAACCCTGAAGGAATTGTATATCCTGGTGGATATTTCCCTAGCGGAACTTCAGAACAGATAAAGAAACTTTGGAGAGGAATTTACATTACATCATTTACTGTAAAACTCCCGGAAGGATTATCAAATGGCGAGCAAAACATGGAAATTTCTGCACAGAATATGCTCATTGATCACAATGGAATTACAGGAAACATTTTTGCAGCAAACATTCTATCGCTCGAGAGCGGAAACCTTGCCGGATGGCAATTTTCTGTTGATACGCTGGGATTTAACTTTTTAAAGAATTCTTTCACCGGATTTAAAATGTGTGGTGAAATAAAAATCCCAATTTCAGAAGAAGAGAATGGTTTTAGGTATGCCGGAATGATAGATTCAAACGGGCAGTTAGCGTTCTCTATTTCTAATGCCCAACCATTTGATGCAAATTTGTGGGGTGCTCATCTAACACTTTACAACAACTCCCTAATCGAAATTAAAAATATTAACGGAGCCTATAAACCACGTGCAGTTCTTCACGGACTAATGGATATTAGCCTTGCCAACGAGGTAAACCTAAGTACATTTGAGTTTCAGGAGATGGTTTTAACTTCCGATGCTCCCTACATGTCAATTAAAAGTTGTACAATGTCAACCGGCTTACTGGCCGGATTTCCGGTTAGCGTTTCCAGCATAAGTTTCGTACAGAATGGGAATTTAGTAGGTTTGCGCATGCAGGCAAATGTGAGTTTTATGTCGAATAATGAGAGCGGATTCGGAGCTGCAGGAAACTTTACAATTTGGGCCGAAAGGCACACTTCGTCCGGGCTTTTAGGATATTCATATAAAAATACGCAAATTCATGGCTTTGCCATAGATGTTGATCAGGGACCTTACCAGTTCAAAGGTAGCTTAGCACTTTACCAGGAACATCCAACATACGGAAAGGGATTCAAGGGGATGATTGATGCAAGGTTTCAGCCGGGAATTAGCGTTAAAGCAACTGCACAATTTGGAAAAGTAAACGATTACAGATACTGGTATGTTGATGCACTAGCAGCACAGTCTTCCGGTATTCCAATTTTCAGCGGAGTTGCAATTTACGGATTTGGTGGTGGCGCATCATACCATATGCAAGCTACAAAACCAGCAAGTTATAATATTCCTGTAAATAGCACTACAACCGACACATCTACTAATGCAGGAGTTTCACTTTCAAGTACTACATACATTCCTAACAATGATTACGGTTTAGGATTAGAAGCGTCTGTGTTTTTAGGAACACATCCTAGTCCTAACGCAGTTAATGGACAGGTAACTTTTCGTATACAATTCTATTCTGGAGGTGGTGTTGAATCCAT
>CAZLXF010000048.1:0-3176 GCA_964563065.1 uncultured Rikenellaceae bacterium
ACTATGTTTTCGAAGTAGGTTTTGGCGCCGACCTTGTTGCGCAACACTACAAGAAACTCCTTGAAAGCAGGTCCGACCAAGGTTACATTTCATCCGATTGCCCATCGATTGTAAACTACATTCGATACTACCACCCCGATTTAGTCAAGAATCTGGCTCCTATCGTATCGCCCATGGTTGCCATGGCCAGAGTTATAAAACATATACTAGGCAACGACATTAAGGTAGTTTTTGTTGGTCCATGCATTGCCAAAAAAGCTGAATCAACCGAGGTTGATGAGGCAATCACATTCCGTGAACTTCGCGGAATGTTTGAGTATGCTACCATACTAAAGGATGATGTTGAGCCATCGGACTTCGACCCTCCCAAAGCTGGCAAAGGAGCAGTTTTCCCCATAAGCCGAGGGTTAATTCAAACCGTTAACCTAAACGACGATTTGCTGGAAGGAAACATTATTGTGGCTGAGGGTCGAGCAGGGTTTCAGGAAGCAATCAAGGAATTTGAGGAAGGAAAACTGCAAAACCATAACCTCGAACTACTTTGCTGCGAAGGTTGTATAATGGGTCCTGGAATGTCGGCTGGTGGAAAACGTTTCGAGCGCCGAACCTACATCAGCTCCTACGTAAACAGAAAATTCACAGAAGAGCAACAACGCCAATGGGAAAAAGACTTTGAAAAGTATAAAAACACCGACCTTTCGCAAACTTTTGAACCGAACGACAGAAGACTGCCTCTACCATCGGAAAGTGAAGTAAACAAGGTACTTGCCTCCATGGGCAAATTCACAACCCGCGATCACCTCAACTGCGGCGCTTGCGGTTACGATACATGCCTTGAACACGCTATTGCAATTGTTGAAGGACTTGCCGAAGTTGAAATGTGCTTACCATACACCATCGAGGAGTTGCACGATTCGATTAAGGATTTGGCAGTTTCTAACGAAAAACTGGCGAAAGTTCAGCAAGCGCTGAAACACTCAGAAAAGCTGGCACATATGGGTCAACTTTCGGCCGGAATTGCACACGAACTCAATAACCCGTTGGGAGTTGTACTAATGTACAGCAATATACTTCTTGAAGAGCTTGAAGAAGAAAATCCACTAAAGCAGGACATTGAACTAATAACAAGCCAAGCCGAAAGGTGTAAAAAAATTGTTAGCGGACTACTAAACTTTGCACGGAAAAACCAGGTTAAAGCCGAACAAATTGAGCTGCAAAGAATTGCCGAAGACAGTCTGGCCTCTGTTATTATTCCACCAAATGTAAAAACCAACGTGGTTTGCAAAGCACGCAGCATCTCATCGTACCTCGACTACGAACAAATGATGCAGGTGCTCACTAACCTAAATAAAAACGCCATTGAGGCAATGCCAAAAGGCGGAATCCTTACCATTGAGGTTGACGAAACTCCCAACGACATTATTTTTGCAGTTAAGGACACCGGAACCGGTATTGCTGAGGAGCACATGGATAAACTTTACACACCTTTCTTCACAACCAAAGGCATTGGGAAAGGAACCGGCTTGGGACTCGCCACAACCTACGGAATTGTTAAAATGCATAAAGGGAGAATCGAAGTTGAATCAAATACCGACCTTTCAAAAGGGCCAACTGGTACAACTTTCAGAATTATTATTCCCAAAGAAATTTCAATTACAAATGAGTAAAGAATAATCTGATAATCGGCATAAAAACAAATAACAATGAAGAACCAACAAACAATACTACTGGTTGATGATGACATGGATTATTTATTCCAACAAAAGTTTCAGCTTGAACGTTTTGGTTACAAAGTGGTTACTGCAGAAGGACAAAAAGAAGCCGAGGAACTTATAAATAGTTTTAAACCCGACCTAGCCATTTTCGACCTGATGATGGAAAGTGATGATAGTGGTTTCATTTTATGCTACAAAATGAAACGCAAATACCCCGAAGTTCCAATTATACTTTCCACTGCCGTTTCGGCCGAAACGGACATGTCCTTCGGAATAACCACCGAGGACGAGAGAAAATGGATTAAGGCCGACCTTTACCTTGAGAAGGGTGTTCTTCCCGAACGGCTACAGAAAGAAATTGCACAACTCTTAAAAAAATAGCATGGAAAGTTTAAACGTACTTGTAGTTGACGATGAGTTTGGGATACGTTCGGGAGTTTCGCGAATACTCCGAAACTTCACCATTAGCTACCCCTTTATGGATGAAGATATTGGATTCAACGTAATTGAAGCTGCCACTGGCGAGGAAGCGCTTGATTTAATTAAAAATAGTCCACCCGCGGTGGTTCTACTCGACAACAAACTACCCGGAATTCAAGGCATTGATGTACTCGAGTACATCAACAACAATAGCCTCGATATTCTTGTAGTTATGATAACTTCATACGCATCGCTCGAATTGGCGGTTAAGGCAACCAACATTGGTGCCTACGATTTTGTTCCCAAACCATTCACTCCGCAGGAGCTGAAATCGTCAATGGAAAACGTGGCCAAGCATTACTTCCTACGACGAATGACCCGAAAACTGCACAAGGAAGGGAAACAAGTTCGTTTTCAATTTCTTACAGTTCTTTCGCACGAACTAAAAGCCCCGCTCAACTCCATTGAAGGTTACCTGAAAATAATGCAGGAGAAACAGGCAGGCGAAAAAATTGACGATTACGAAAAAATGATTGACCGTTCGCTAGCACGAATCAAAGCCATGAGAACGTTGATAATGGATCTGCTGGATTTAACCAGAATTGAGTCGGGCAAAAAGAAACGCGAGCTGGGGGAAGTGGATCTTAGCCTGGTAATTAAATCGGCCATTGAAACAATGATGCCAATGGCAATTCAGCGAGATGTAACTTTTGAATTCGACAATAATATTTCGGCAAACTTTACTGCCGATTCTGAAGAGATGGAAATAATTTTCAATAACCTAATCTCCAATGCAGTAAAATACAACACCGACAAAGGTAAGGTAACGTGTTCCATTGAAAAGAACAATTCTGAAATAGTTGTCAAAATTACCGATACAGGTGTTGGAATTGCCACCGAGGATTTACCAAAACTCTTCCACGAGTTTTCACGAATTAAAAACCCTTGTACCAAGGAGATTACAGGGAGTGGACTTGGCCTAAGCATAGTAAAACGCATTGTTAACATGTACATGGGGCAAATTGATGTGAATAGCACTCC
>CAZLXF010000048.1:3276-16699 GCA_964563065.1 uncultured Rikenellaceae bacterium
ACCGACCATAAAATGAACCCCATGAAACTTCCAGAAAAAACTGTTGAAAGGCTAAGCCAGTACCGAAGAACCCTGCTCGACTGCCTTGCCAAAGGCAAAACCCACATATACTCCCATGAGTTAGCGGGTTTGCACAACATAACAGCCGTTCAAGTTCGACGCGACCTTATGCTAATCGACTACTCGAGCATGAAAAAGCGTGGGTACGATGCCAAGGAACTTGTGAATGTTATTGGAAAAATTATCGACCATCAGGAGGGCTTAAACGTTGCAGTAGTTGGAATGGGAAATCTTGGGAGAGCCGTAACTTCATACTTCAACGGGAAACGGCCAAAACTTAACATTATTGCAACTTTTGATGTTGACGAGAACAAAACTAACAGGGTAATTTCAGGAGTAAAATGCTACCACATTAACGATTTGAAAGAAGTTGTTGCCCGTGAAAAGATATCGCTAGCCATTCTTGCATCGCCCCCCGATACAGCGCCAGCGCTGGCCGAACAAATTGCTGCAGCAGGTATTAAGGGAATTCTAAACTTTACAACCACACCGCTAAACGTTCCATCAAACGTATTCCTTGAAGAGTACGACATGATTACTTCAATTGAAAAGGTTGCTTACTTTGTGAAAGGCATTGAAACGAAGTAAAAACTATAAGCCCATCTAAAGTATAGTTATAATGCAGGTTCATTACGGATTTGACGAGGCAACAGGAATTAAAAACCCTGTTGTTACAACCGGTTCGTTCGATGGGGTTCACATCGGGCATAAAACCATTATTAACAGGATTAACCAGATAGCCCAAAGTATAAATGGCGAGTCGGTGCTAATTACCTTCTACCCTCACCCACGTAAGGTTTTATACCCTGAAACTGAGGGAAAGGATTTAATGTTTATAAACTCCCAGAAAGAAAAAATTGAGCTGCTTCGAAAAGCGGGGCTCAACCATCTCATTATTGTAAACTTCACCATTGAGTTTTCTCGCGTTTCGTCGGAGCAGTTTATACGAAATATTCTAGTAGAAAAACTGGGGGCCAAATTCATTGTGGTTGGATTCAACCACCATTTTGGTCACAACCGAAAAGGCGATTACGAGTACCTGTACCAGCTAAGCAAGGAACTTGATTTTGGCGTTGAAGAAATTCCTGAGCAAGATATTCAACACGAAACGGTAAGCTCCACAACCATTCGTAAAGCCCTGAAGGAAGGAAGAATACAGCGCGCAAACGCATACCTCGACCATCAGTACATTATTATTGGAAGCTTAGGGAAAGGAACGCATTATTTCTCGCAGGTAGAATTCCCTACACTGTCGGTTCAAATTGAAGAAGCAGGAAAACTAATCCCTCCCGAGGGAATTTACGCCGTAAGCGTAAAGTGGAACAATTCTCAGTATAAGGCAATGGCAATTGTTTGGACCGACTTTAACAGTGAAACTCAAACAGACAGCGATCCGTTTGTAGAAATCCACATCATCGATTTCGACATGCATTTCCCTAGCGGCGATGTAACCGTTTTTTTTCATAAAAGAATAACGCCGGGAGTTGACATAAAACATTCGGTAAAACTTGAAAAACAGCTTGTTTTTGGGAAGGAATCGGTTAACGATTTGATTTATTGATTCAAAAACAAAACTATATTAATGAACAAAATTGAGGTATGTAAAAAATGTAGCAACAGAAAGTTCGATAGAGAAAAAGGTATTGTTTGTGGGTTAACAAATCTAAAACCCGCATTCGAGCAAACTTGCCCTAGCTTTGAACAAGACCAAAACATTTCAATTGAACAGAAGAAACACCTAAAGCCAAACATCCACAGGGCTAAAGCAGCCACAATGCTTATTCTTATAATTTTTGCCCTTGAATTCATTTCTCTCACCTCAAGCTACCTGCAATATAACCTGCTTCAAAATGCCGCAAACGGCATAGTTGTTACAACCGAAGAGGCCGCATCGAACGATACCAGGGAACAAATTATTGGCATCATTTATATTATTGCATACATTATTTCAGGGGTTACTTTTATACTTTGGTTCCGAAGAGCATACTACAATCTACATCAACTTGTTAACCACTTATCATTCTCCGATGGTTGGGCAGCAGGAAGCTGGTTTGTGCCTGTGATAAGCCTTTTTCGCCCGTACCAGATTATGAAGGAACTTTACCTTGAAACCAAAAAATATGTTGAAAACAGAACCGATTTGTCAGTAGTTCTCTCAACCAGCATTCTAGTATGGTGGTGGATTCTATGGATTGTAAATGGTGTGGTTGGGCAAATAATTTTCCGTGTTTCAACAAAAGTTGAAACCATTGACCAAATGTTATCGCTTACAGTGGCAAGCATGGCTAATGGCTTAATTGGTATTCCTTTAGCTATTATTACGTTAAAAATTATTAAGGAATACTCCAAAGCCGAATTGTTACTTTCTAATATTGAGATGAATGGTTAGCTTTACTCCCCTAACCTAAACACTCACAAAATGAAGCAAACAATTCTTCTAGCGTTACTGCTATTTCTCAACCTAACTTTCATTTCTGCTCAGGAACAAAAATTTATGATTGGAGGTAATTTAGGGCTACAATACTCTAGCACATCATATATGAGTGGGCTTTCATCAAGTTTAGGCGTTTCAAATTTAGGCGTTTCCTTTAGTCCTATTTTCGGATACCACCTAACCCCAAAAAAAGTAATTGGTGCTGAATTGGGTTTACATTGGACACGTTACGTTTACGGAGGAAGTGCCCTCAACATAAATCCCTCGAATTACTCTACCTCCAGATCAGTGAGCGTTGCTCCATTTTTTCGCAACTACTTCGATAACTCCTTTTTCCTCCACGGCGAGTTTATTGTTGGCAGAAATGTAATTGAGAGTGTTCAGCCCGATCAGTCATTTACCGATGACTACAAGCAAATTTATTCTTCTTTTGGACTTGGAGTTGGGCTAGGTTACTCCTTCTCGCTTTGCGAGAAAGTCAAGTTTGAACCCATGGTTAAGTATAAACTTGTTCGAAACAATGAAAAAACCAATCTCAGCACAGATTACTTAAACTCCGATTTTACCTTCCAAGTTGGCTTTACATACCGATTCTAACAAAAGCAGAAACCCCTGGCACTATAGAACTTAGCAACGCCAGGGGCTGTAGTTTTCTTAAAATAGAACTAGTTCATTCTGAACTCTTTTATAACCTCCATTCCCTTAGTAATTGCCTGCTCGTTAAGCGGGATTAAGTGATGGTGGCGTTCTGGAAGCGATTTTTTCAATCCTTTAACAACATTCTCCATTTTAACAATGGGCTTAAGTTTTAGGAAAGCACCCAACACAATCATATTGAAAGTTTTTGCGCTTTGCATTTTTGTTGCTTCCTCGGTTGCTTCAACCTGATAAATTTTTATATCGGTGCGCTCTGGATGGCGAGTAATACCATTAGGATCGTACAAGAGAATTCCTCCGGGCTTAACGGAACTCTCAAATTTATCGAGCGATTGCTGGTTCAAAATGATAGCTGTATCGAACTCCTGTAGAATTGGCGAGCTAATCCTGCCATCGCTAAGAATTACAGTAACGTTGGCAGTTCCACCACGCATCTCGGGACCGTACGAAGGCATCCATGAAACCTCCTGATCCTGCATTATTCCAGAGTATGCCAGTATTTTTCCCATGGAGAGAACTCCCTGTCCTCCAAAACCTGCTATAATTATTTCTTCAGTCATAATTTTTTCAGTTTAAATTTCTTGGTTTAACCTTTAATATCGCCAAGTGGATAAACGGGGAACATGTTCTCAACCATCCACTCGTTCGATTTAACGGGTGTTAGCTTCCAGCCCGAGTTACAGGTTGAAACCACCTCAATAAATTGAGTGCCCTTCTTCTGACCAATGTTTTCAAATGCTTTAAGAATTGATCTCTTGCACTTTTTCACGGCTGCAGGTGTGTGTACCGCCTGGCGTGTAACAAAGTTAGTTGCAGGAAGCTGAGCAATTAGTTCGGTAATTTTCAATGGGTAACCAGCCAGTTTTACATCGCGACCATAGGGAGAAGTTGATGTGGCCATACCCTCAATGGTTGTTGGAGCCATCTGACCTCCGGTCATTCCATAAATTCCATTGTTTATAAAAATAACCACAATGTTCTCGCCCCTATTACAGGCGTGAATAATTTCCGCTGTTCCAATTGAAGCAAGGTCGCCATCGCCTTGGTATGTAAAAACGTACTTATCGGGCATTAGTCGTGCTGTTGCTGTTGCAAGTGCTGGAGCCCTTCCGTGTGCAGCTTGCTGCCAATCGATACTTAAATAGTTATAAGCCAAAACCGAGCAACCTACAGGCGATATACCAATGGTTTTTTCCTGAATGCCTAATTCTTCAATTACCTCAGCTACAAGTTTATGAACCACACCATGGCTACAGCCTGGGCAGTAGTGCATTACCTTATCGGTTAGAACCTTCGATTTACTGTAAACCAGGTTCTCTTCTTTAATAATATCCTTTACTTCTGTCATGGCTATTTCCCTTTAATAATTTTTTCTTCCAGTGCTTTTACCACCTCGTTTGGAGTTGGAATCATTCCACCCAAGCGTCCGTAGTGCTCAACAGGAACTTTGCCGCAAACGGCAAGGCGAACATCCTCAACCATTTGTCCAGCACTCATTTCAACAGCAAGAAATCCTTTTACTTTTTCAGCCAAACTTTGAATCACTTTAGTTGGGTATGGGAATAGTGTAATTGGACGTAACAGCCCAACTTTAATTCCTTTCTGGCGTGCAATTTCAACTGCTTTCTGGCAAATTCGGCTCGATGAGCCGTAAGCCACAAATACATACTCAGCATCGTCGCAATTTATTAGCTCGTAACGAACCTCATTCTCCTCAATGGTTTTGTACTTCGCAATCAGTTTATGATTGAAAATTTCCTGCTTTGCGCTATCGAGTTCCAGCGAAGTTACAACGTGGTAATCCCTATCGGCAGTTTTACCAGTAGTAGCCCATGTCCCGCTAATTTTCTTAATTTCCTCATCGGTCCATCGTGGCTTATATTCACTTAGCTGAACCTTCTCCATCATTTGTCCAATAACACCATCGGAAAGAATCAAAGCTGGGTTACGGTACTTGAAAGCAAGGTTGAAACCAAGTTCAACAAAATCGTTCATTTCCTGAACTGATGCTGGGGCTAGTACAATTAGCTTGTAATCGCCATGGCCACCACCTTTAACTGATTGGAAGTAGTCGCTCTGAGCCGGTTGAATTGTACCCAATCCGGGGCCTCCCCTAACAACGTTAACAATTAAACAGGGAAGTTCGGCACCAGCAATGTAGGTAATACCTTCCTGCTTCAAGCTAATTCCGGGGCTTGATGATGAAGTCATTACTTTTTTTCCACAGGAAGCTCCACCGTACACCATATTAATAGCTGCAACTTCACTTTCGGCCTGGAGAACAACCATTCCAGTTTCTTCCCATGGCTTTCGTAACATGAGAGTCTCCATAATTTCTGACTGAGGGGTAATAGGGTAACCGAAATATCCGTCGCATCCACATCGAATGGCGGCTTCGGCAATAACCTCATTCCCTTTCATTAGTCTGTATTCTGCCATTTTTTTATTAGTATTATTTGGTAATACAAAAATTTTAAGTTCACAAAAATTTAGGCTTCAACCTTAACTTTGTAAACATCAATTACGCTATCGGGGCAAACCAACGCGCAGTTTGCGCATCCAATGCAGGCCTCGGGGTTGGCCATGTATGCATAGTTATACCCCTTGTGGTTTACCTCCTTGGCTAGAGCGATAACTTTGGTAGGACAGGCTACTACGCAAAGGCTACAGCCCTTACATTTCTCCACATCTACCTTAATTGCTCCTCTTACTTTTGCCATATCTACTATTTTTTTAAAATGAGTACTAGGTGTTTTATTTTACAAATGTTTGATTCTTGTTCACTGGTTCTGTTTAGCTAACGGGGTGATTTTCACTAAATTTCTTAAGGCGGAATTCCAAGTCGGCAAATTGGCTGGAGTTAACTTGCGAAACGCAGGCTCTTAGCCCTTCTGTACGTTCGCTGCCAGTTATTGCCAACGAAATTGCACTAATTCCGTAGTAAAGTAACTCTTCGATAAGGTCTTCGCCTGTAAAACCAGGATATGAGATGGTGAAGTAAAAACCATCAGCCAAAGGCTTGTCCTCGTCCATGTTGTATACTATTTCAAAACCGTTTTCGATGAAAAGTTTCTTCATAATTTTCGCCCTTTCACCATACTCTTTAACCGATTCAACGAAGTTGAACTCACCATTGTTTGCTGCCTTAAGCATGGCTGCAAGACCAAACTGTGCCGAATGTGATGTACCTGATGAAAGCGAGTATACTCCTCCGTAAATCATGGCGTAGCCAAACTCATCGGACGAGAAGAAACGCTTTAAGTCGGGATATCTTCTTGAAAAAATATGATTACTAATCACAAGACAACCAATACGTTGACCTGCATAGCTAAAAGCCTTAGAGCTTGAAATAAGCATTAGCCAGTTTTTGGTGTAGTTTGCAACCGAATCCTGGTATGGTGGCTGACCTGGTTTTGACAAATCCTTGCGAAAATCCATGGCAAAATATGCCAAATCCTCAATTACAATTACATCGTAGGTTGTTGCCAGTTCCCCAATAATTTTCAGCTCTTTATCGGTGAAGCAAATCCACGAAGGGTTGTTGGGATTTGAGTATAGGATTGTACTAATATTCCCCTTTTTCAGGTAGCTTTCCAGTTTCTCTTTTAGCTTATCGCCGCGGTAGTTGTAAACATCGAAACTTTCGTACTTCATGCCCAGCACCCGAAGTTGCTGTTTCTGAACGGGAAAACCTGGGTCGATAAAAAGAACCGTATCTTTCGCTGCATTGCAGCGGTTTGTTAGAAGAAACGAGGCCATCCCTCCTTGCATTGAACCAACAGTTGGAATGCAACATTTCTCATCAACATCAACATTGATAAAGTTTTTTACGAACCTAGAAATCTCCTTTTTTAGTTCGGGAACGCCATCAATCATTGGGTATTTTCGAGCAACGCCCCTGCGCAGCGCTTCAATTTCGGCCTCAACTCCAACCTTAGCTGGCTCCAGCCCGGGAACACCCATTTCCATACGAATAAACTTCTGCCCGCTGGCAGTTTCAATTTCGTTTACCAAACGAACAATTTCGCGAATGGTTCCTTTACCTACCTTTGGAAGGCTCGATTCCTCGATCTTTTGCTTAACAATTTTGAAGGGAATAGGAGTATCTGCCATAATTATTTGCTGTATAAGTTAAATAACAACAAGCTTTTGCGCTGAAAACATTTTTAAACAACCATCTAAATTACCAAATTTTTTTGGAATGACAATTTTAAAAATATTTTTTATAATTTAAAAGCAATTCTGGGTTTTTTATAACAATTTATTATGAATTAAACGTATTTTCGGCACATTTAAATGGTTTTCGCTTAATTTTAGTAACAATTAATGATACAAACAAAAAACCATCCTTGCGGGATGGTTTGGATAAAAAATTAATGGAAACTACTCGAAAGCAAGTTTTAGCCTATCGACCCATTCCTTAACACGACGATCGGTAAGTTCGGGCTCGTAATCCTCATCGATTGGCAACCCAATAAACTGGTTTTCAATCACTGCTTCAGACTCCTTGAAATTATACTCACAGGTTGGCACACGTCCAACAATATTAGCGTTATGCTTTAGCATTTCGTTGGCCAGAATTCCCATGGCATCAACAAACATTGCGGCATAGGTTACTGAATCGCCCAATCCGAATAGAGCAAATGTTTTTCCTGTATAATCAATTTTATTAATCTCTGGGCGGAAAATATCCCAATCGGGCTTGGATTTATCTGACTGCCAAGTTTCTTTACCTATGGTTGAGCAGCCAAACACAATATTTTCGTATTTGTTAACATCATCTGCTTTAGTTTCCTTAATTGGCAGTATATCGGCCATATCCTCACCAAAGGCTTCCTGTATTTTTTTTGCAACCTTCTCGGTTGCGCCACCTGCAGGACCAAAAAATATTCCAACGCGTTTTTTCATGTTTGTAAGATTTTACTATTTAGATACTTTACTACTTTTTTCTTAAATTGCGATTATTACAAAGATACAAAATTGAAGGACAATGTTCAATTAAAGATTAAACAATTATTCGATGCGATAAGTTTTAGTGAATAATTTTTTTAATTGAATTTTCGGTAAACGAAGCCTACTCACCCTGGTATCAATAATCACCCTTATTCTTTGCACTTAACCCTTTTATATCCTTCTTAAAGTTTTTCACCATCTTGCCAAATTGCTTGTCCTTTCTACGTTTTTCCATGACTGAAAGGTCGAAACGCTCCTTTTCTCGTTCCATTTTAAGGTAGTTCTCGTAGGCTTTTCTATCAATTTCACCGCTTTCAACAGATTCAATAACTGAGCAACCATCTTCATTTGTATGCGTGCAATTTTTAAACTTACACAGCTTCGATTGTTGAAAAATTAAATCATATGTATTTTCCAATCCCTCTGAAGCATCCACAATTCCTACCTCTCTCATGCCCGGATTATCGATAATAATTCCGCCCGATTCCAATACAACCAATTCTCTGTGGCTTGTAATGTGCTTTCCTTTATTAGTGCTTGCACTAATTGAATCCGTTTTCATAACGTCTAAACCCAAGAGATTATTCATTAGGGTTGATTTTCCTACGCCCGACGAGCCAAGCAAACAGTAGGTTTTACCTTTCTTAATCAAATTCTTTAAAGGTTCGTAGCCATTTTCTGTTATATTGCTGATGGCAAGTATTGGAACATTTTTTATTCGTTGTTTTATACTTTCAAGTATTTCGCTTACCCTTTGCTCACTGATTAGGTCGGTTTTTGTGAGAATAACAATTGGGCTCACTCGCGATGCATAACATATGGTTAAGTATCGTTCAAGCCTGTTAATATTGAAATCTCTGTCGATAGCTTGCACGAGCAAAGCGTAATCGATATTTGTAGCGATTATCTGTATCTCAGCAAACTGCCCCACTGCCTTCCTTGAAATTGTTGAAAACCTGGGTAATATTCCATGGATAATAGATACTCCCGAGTCAAAAAGTGTAATTGCAACCCAATCGCCAACAGCTGGGAAATCTTCACGACTAGTAGCTGTAAATCTTAAATTTCCTGTAATTTCAGCATCAAACTCCCCCTTTTCGGTTTTAACAATATACCGTTCCTTATGCTCAACAACAATTCTACCTATGTCAAAACCCTGCAAATTGTTTTCAACCCTAAGTTTTTCCAGCTTCTCGCTATAGCCTAAATCTTCAAGTTTCATCTACTTATCTTTTTAAAAATATTTTTTAGATGTAAGAATTCCTGTTAATACAGAAGAAATACCGAAAGCAAAGCAGCTAAAATCGGAACCACCAAGTTATCGGTGCCATAAAACGAGAATACTTCAGCAACTGTTAATACAACTGCGATGCCCAGCAACAAAAAGATACTACTTCCAAAAGGCATGAAAAGTATGAGAAAAATTGCAAGAGTTACTAAAAAGAAACCGAGCACACCGCCCAAGGATTTTGTATGTTTACCAAAATAAAAAGTTTTTAAAGGGATAATACCACCTATAATCGCCGCAATGGCATCGGAAAGGGCAAGGCATAAAATTCCTGCATAAAATGCTTTGGTAAAATCGGGCAAGCATATTAATGAAATAATGCCAACGCTTGCAGGGTAGTACACTTCGCCCCACGAAACTCTATTTATTTTGTGAAGGCTTAAAATTCTTTTTACTTTTGAAACAGAAAGAATAACCACAAATAAAACGGACATTGCCACAATTTGCCACATTGTTAAGTAGCTTGGGAAAAGCAGAATAATAATTCCTGAGGCAATGTGCGTTGCCTTCCTTGACCATGACACCGATGTAATTACTCTTTTCTGCAAAAAATCGATGCCCAGAAAAAGTAGAATGAGTGAAAAGAAAAAGATTAAAAAATTTACCATATACCTACAAATTAAAAGCATACGCAACGTACTCGCGAAAAACCGTTAGCTTATCGGTTGGGAAAAACTTTACGTTATTGTCCTTACGCACTAAACCGTAAATAACTTTTGTTACGCCCTGTTGCGATGCATCAACATGCACCTTATGCACCAAAGCATTGCCAATTCCCTTCATTTGAAAGTTGTTGCTCACAGCAATTGTTTTCATAACCATTTCGTTGCCAATTGAATGGTTAAGACAAAAACCAACAAGATTTCCTTCGTATCGTGCAGTGTAAAGCAAACTTCTGGTTTGGTTCAACTTTTCGCTGCTGTACAGCGAAACAAACTCGTTAATGGAAAGGTGCGTGTACCCAGGGTTTTGCGAAAAAACATCAACAGCAAGTTGATAAAATTGTTGTACATTATTAGCGCTAATTTCTTCAATACCAATCACAAAACCATTCTCACAAACATTTTTATACGATGTTTTTGTTGACTCGAGAATTGGAGTAAAATCTGTTCTGTAGGCTGAGTGGTAGTCCAGAGTTTTTGAGTAACCAAGTTTTGAGAACCATTGGCTGTAATCAATTTTTGAAATAGGTTCGGATGGAAAAAAGGGCTCTCCGTTGCTATAGGAAACGAATCGGTATGGATGCCAAATGGTTCCATTAATAGGTCCCAGCAAATTTTTTACACCACTTTTTTTGGCCTCAGCCAAAAGTTTTTCCCATAAACTCAGAAATACACTTTCGTTCTCGCACTCAAAAAAACCAAAGTATGCAATGGATTCATCAACAGGAATTAGGGCAACCTGTCCCAAAGTAATCGCATTTTCCTGAGCCAAAAAGAAAGTAGGTTTCAAATGGCCTGCTAAAATTTTCTCAAAGCCCTTTACCGAATCGTCAATGTAATGCGAAACTGCAGCAGAAACACCATAAAACCTCTCAATAAGCTTGGGGTAATCATTTGGAAGGCTATGTACTTTCTCAACTTGCATACTAACTGATAATTAAGAAACTGTTTAGAATTTTAATTAACACATTGGTTTCCAGTTGCCGCGGGCTATACTTCGACAGGCTTATTAAACAGCCCGCAACAATAGTAAGAGGATTATACATAAGTAAAATTTAAAAAAATTACTGAACCTACTCCTCAATAATTTTAATTTCTCCGGTATCGCCGTTGATTTCAACAACTTGGCCAGTTTTCAGGATTCGGGTAACATTGGCTACGCCAATAACCGTGGGAATTCCCAGCTCGCGAGAAACTATTACAGCATGAGAAAGAATTCCCCCATTTTCAACAATAATTCCTTTCGACAAGCCAATTAGAGCAGCCCAACCCGGATCCGTATTTCGGGCAACCAGAATTTCAAAATCAATTTTTTCGGGAAGCGAAAAATCTGCGAAAACCCGAACTCTTCCTTTCACAGTTCCCGAAGTGCAGGAACGCCCCTGAAGGGTTCCGCTTGAGGTTAACTCGGATTGGTCAACCACCGGCTGTCCTCCCTCAACTACAGTAAAAAATGCGGGAGGTTGAACCAACTTAAACTTTTCGTAGTCGCTCTTACGAACCGAAACAATTACCTTGTAATCGCTATCGAACGCACTGCTGGTAGCAAGCATTGCTTCATCCACCGTTAAATAAAAAATATCTTCAGGGCTTTGGAGAACACCCCGCTTGGCCAGCAAAACCCCAAGCCTACGAAAAATTCTTCGCACCAGCGAAAAACTGTTGGAACGAAGCAGTCGCAACTCCTCGCGCTGCCTGGCATACTTTACAAAACGATTAAGGGCAAAGCCCTTAGGTTTTCCGTTTTTCGGTTTTTCTTCAATTTTAACCTTATGATTCCTGTATGCACGAAACAGCGAAAACAGTGCTTTATACTCAAACTCCACGTCGGCCGACTCGAGTTTTAGCTCGTTGGCAAACCGGCCACCATACAAATCGAAGTAATTATCCAATAATGTTTTCATATCGGGATACTGCACCAGCAAACTAGTAAAACGTTTACTATCATCACCTTCAATTACTTCTTCAAATTGTTTAACACTAAAGAATTTTGATGAAAGCGTTGCAATTGCTTCAACCTGATTGCTACTTACATTATTGAAGGCTATGTGCTGTTTAAGATTGTCTTCTCCAAACTTTTTCCGTAGCGAACCCAAAAAGCTCATCAGCAAGAAATCATTCTCAACAGGAATGTGGAATTGCTCAAGCAACTCTTGGTTCAGTAAGTGGTATAAATCAACGCACTGTTTTTCTGTAAAATTCTCAATTTTTTTTCGGCGATACTCCCTTATGGTGGAATTAACTTTTACTACAAAACGATTTACTACACGCTGAAAAACAATTAGTTTGTATACAAGTATGAATGGATACCCAACTTTTAACCAAACCGAAGGCAATACGCTACGAGGCACATCAACACGAATATTTGAAGTAATCATTCCCTCCAAGTTTCCCTTGTTCCGCTTGTAACCGGGCATAAAACTCATCATCAGGTACCAGTTGTTCATGTTGTAATACATCCGTCCATAGAAATTGCTAACCATATTACTGAAAATATGCTGGTTACGCTCAACTCTACGCTTCGAAGCGCCAGATGCAATTAGTAAATTCTCGTATACCTTTTTATATATTGATTTGGCAAAGGAATGAGTAAGCGGAAGCACTATGCCCGAGTAACTTTCGGCAATGTTGGCGCTATCGTAAAAAACCAAATTTTTACTGTTAAATCGAGTAATTGGGCGCGACTGCAATATGTAAAGCCGATTTTGATAGAAACACCACTCAATATCCTGTGGGCTACCAAAAAACTCTTCAACCTTCAATCCCTCCTTAACAAGCGCTTCAATTTGTGAAGGAGCAAGCGATTCCTTATCCACATTCCCATCGTACCTCAAACCCTTATCGTACACCAAAGGAGTTTTGTACTTGGCAATGTGCTTGCTCAAAATTTTCCCATCGCGACTGGTGTAGTACTCATCGCAGGCTTGCCCTTCAACCACAGTTTTGCAAAGCCCAAGGTTTGAATTAATTACCATTAATCCATTCCCATCGTTGGTAAAAAGCACTCCTGCGCAATCGCTCGGAATAAACTGTTGAACAATAACTTCTCCCCTAGTTTTTTCGTACGAACGAACCACTTTCCCATACGCATCGAAAAGTTCGCAGGGTTCAACGGCAATGGCAGAAAAGAAGTGTCCTGCGTACGATTTTTCAGTTCCATCCTCAACATCGGCAGATGAACGAACAGCAAAAAGCGGTGCTTGATTAAACGATTCATTTACCGTGGCCTCCAGTCTTTCGGCCGTAAACCCATCGGAAGGCACGGCGATAAACGGAGGAACGTTAAATCCTGCATCCAGCAATACCTTCAAATTTTTGGCTTTCGAACCCATGCTAGAATGATGATAAGTAAACTATTAGGTTCATTGA
>CAZLXF010000049.1:0-3254 GCA_964563065.1 uncultured Rikenellaceae bacterium
AATATAGGGCACATCTGTATCTTCAGCTATCTCTGCAACATGTTCAGGGTGATTTCCGGACGGAGTAAGAACCGAAACTATGTCTACACCCTTTATCTCTCTATAGTCTGTCACATAAGGGACGTTCAATTCTTCAGCGGTTTTTTTTGCCCGCTCTTCAATAATATCACAAACTAAAGCAATTTCAACACCGGGTGTTTCATTTATCGCTTCTATATGTCTTTTTGAAATTCTTCCACATCCTACAAGTGCGATCTTTTTCATATCTGGAATTTCCTTTCGGTAAATATTTATAGAGGAAATATATAAATGTTAATAATCATTATCAATTGAATTATCAATGTCGATGAAGAAGTTGATGGGGTAAAAGTTGAGGGTTTAGGATTAAATATAATCCGTTTAAAGGTTTAGGCGTTTAGGCGTTTAGGTATTCAACCACGCTGTGGTTGTATTAATTGGGTAGCCTAGGTTTATGGGTTTCGACCAGCTATTGTCTTCCATTTTTTGGGAGAAGAAAACGTCGTATCCTCCCAGGGTGTTATGCTCCTCTGAGCTAAAGAAAAGCGTGGTTCCATCGGTAGTAATAAATGGAGTGTTTTCGTTGAAACTTGTGTTAATATTCGGTCCCAGATTTTGCGCTGGTCCCCAGTCTCCACCTGGTTCACGGTTAGAAACGTAAATATCAAGGTCCCCAAACCCACCATAGCGGTTGCTAGTGAAATAAAGTTTTCGGCCATCGGCCGAGATGCTTGCATGGGTTTCGTAGAAGTTTGTATTAATATTCTCGTTGAGTTTTGACATGGGCGACCATGCAACTCCGTTATAGGCACTTACGTAAATATTGCCATCGTGGTTATCGTCCTTAAAAAGGAATAGCTCAGTTCCATCGTAAGAAAGGGATAGGGTTGAGCAGTTCCCATCAACCATTAGGTCGAGGGTAATATTCATGGGGAAGCCCCAGTTGTTATTTTCATCTTTCTTTGAAATGTGAATTGCTTGGTAGAATTGGCGTTTTGAAGTAAACGCCATTGTTTTCCCATCGCCTGAAATTACTGGGTTAAAGTTCGAGAACCTATCGTTCACATTTTTTCCGTAGTTGCTTCGTATAAAGTTAACAGGGTACGATTGTAGTACCCTCGAGTTTTTTAGAGTACTTAGCTGGTGGTTAAGGTACTCCATGTTGTACTGCGATTCCCTTTTAATATGCGATTGAAACTCTTCGTAAGTTTTTTGCGCTTTACTTAGCTGGTTGTTGATAAAGTAAGCATTTGCCAGATAAAAAATGGCATCAACAGGGGCTTGCGTTTCTTTTGTTGAAAATTCATTAAATCTTTTACTTATTCCTTTTGAGGCAAATTCAAGGAAAGGAATGGCCTTCTGTTTATGGCCGGGAATGTTCAAATAACAAATACCAATTTTGTAGTTTAAGTTGTAGTTATCCTGGAAATGAGGTAGAACCTTCTGGTAAAGAGCAGCTGCTTCCTCGTAGTCTTCAAAGTAGAAGTATGAGTTGGCATCTTTATAAAGCTCTTCAATTTCCTGTTTGGTTTGACCAACAGAAAAGAGTTGAAGGGTAACAAATATGAAGCTTAATGCAAATATTCTCATTGTTTATAAAATCGGTTGTTAACAGTTGTGCCTGATTGATAAATATTTAAAATGCAAGTTTTTTGTTGAGTTTGATGTTCAAATATGGTTTCTACTGGCCAATAATTTCAGTTTGGTTGGATGTGTTTTTGCTTACATTGCTCTGCCCCTGAGTTATAGGTAAGCTGCTGGTTGAGTCGTTAACGTTTTGCATTTTATTTTGTTGAGATTCGAATTCAACGAAATATATATCATTGTCGCCAAACCCTTTAGGGAGCATTCTGGATAAATATCCCGAGGAACCATCACCGATTGGAAAGAAGAAAATATCGTCGTCGGGAGTGTTCAACGGGTATCCAAGGTTAATTGGTTTAGTCCACTTTCCATTCATAAGGTATGAAACGAAAATGTCGTAACCTCCCATATTTGGGTGTCCTTTCGATGCAAAGAACAATTTCTTGCCATCGTGAGAAAGCATTGGGGCAATATCGTCGAACGATGTATTTATTATATCGCCAATGTTTTTTGCTTCGGTCCAGTTGCCGTCAACTTTTGTTGAGAAGTAGATGTCGAAGTTACCTTTCCCCCCGGGTTTATTGCTTGAGAAGAATATTGTATCGCCCGAAGCGCTGAACGAAGCGTAGTTTTCCCAGTTTCTGGAATTGATTTCTTTAGGTAGCTTGCTAATAATATTCCATGAATTCTTTGTTGAATCGAATTGGCTAATGTAGATATTGTAGTCATCGTTATCGTTCCGGGATAGAAGCATTGATTGCCCATCGGCCGAGAGGCCAACAGTTGCGATGGGACCATCGGCAAATAGCTGGCTATTTATGTTTAACGGGTGGCTCCACTCTTGTCCATCGAAGTAGCTCACCATTATTGCATTGTAAAATTGCTGCAACGATGTGTAAACTAACATTTTTTTGTTAGCAGTAACTATTGGGTTCAGTTCTGGGAAGCGAGTGTTTACGTTGCCTCCAACAGATGTAAACTTAACGTTAATTGGGTTATCCTTCATTTGTTGTGCGTACTCCAAAGCCTGAATTTCAAGGATAACCAGCTTCTTTTCTTTCGAGTTTTCCTCATTTAGCAAGCTTAGGTACTTGTTAAAAGCATCCTGAGCCTTACCAAATTCACCAATAACCCTAAGTGCTCTTCCGTAGTGCAGATATGATTCTCGAGGCGCTTGATTTTCAGTAAAATAGCCTTCTCTGTAAATTGGTGTAATATCGTTAATCGCTTTTTCGAAAAATGGAATGGCTTTGTGCTTCTCGTTTATTATGTTCAAGTAACAAATGCCAATGCGGTAGTTTATGTTTGCATTGTCGGGGAACGAATTATGAATTTCAAGGTATAGTGGTAAAGCATCCTTGTACTCTTCGTACAAAAGGTAATACTCTGCATCAACAAAAACCCTTTTAAAGTAGGATGATTTTTGAGCAGCTACGTGTAATTGAGAAAGGAATAATATTGTTAATAAAAAAACTGTTTTCCTCATTTGTTACTGGTATTCAGTATTTTGTAATAAAATGAAGTTCGTAATTAATAGAAACAACATTTTTTACAATATCTTTCTCATCGATATTTTATGCCAAAGTAACTAATTTTAACGCTTTTTACAAAAAAAGTAATAAAAAATCGTGTTGGCAATATTGTTTTGTGAT
>CAZLXF010000049.1:3354-16335 GCA_964563065.1 uncultured Rikenellaceae bacterium
ACGCTTTTTACAAAAAAAGTAATAAAAAATCGTGTTGGCAATATTGTTTTGTGATATATAGCACATAACCTTCGTTAAATAAGACTTTTATTGTAAATGTATTCAAACGAGCGTTGAAGATTGTTTTTCATTTTGTTTCACTAGTGTCCGACTAAATTCTTTATCCTCTACGAGGAATTTATAATTTACAAATTTGATGTTCTATTACAACACTCTAACCGCTACGCGGTATTTGTTTTATGGTTCGCCGTAGGCGATAAAGTATTGTAAAACAAACTAACCCCAAAAAATACAATTCCTCGTAGAGGATATACTATATAAGGGTTTTACAAATTCTTTATAATTTTTGTCGGACACTACTGATTTTGTTTAATAAAATATCCTTTTTTGTTAAGCCCTAACAAACTAATTTTTAACCACCACTTATTCAGTTATATATACTGTTGGTAAATGTTATTTATTGCGAGAAGCTACTTTATGTATTTTTTCTTAAAATATAAAATGCGCCTAATAAATTACATTGTTATATTTGTAGTAGTTAAAAAGTTTTGCATTGCAGGGTGTAATCGAGTATCATTCAATTCAAATAATTACTTTAAGCATGAGAAAATGGCGCATTGAGGATTCAGCAGAACTCTACAACATAAAGGGTTGGGGGATTAATTTCTTTAGCATTAACGAAAAGGGGAACGTTATAGTTACTCCTCGAAAAGATGGCGTTGAGGTTGATTTAAAGGAACTGGTTGATGAACTTCAACTTCGTGATGTTTCAACTCCTATGCTCCTTAGATTCCCTGATATTCTCGATAGTAGAATCGAGAAGATGTCGAGTTGTTTCAACATTGCTGCTGAAGAGTACGGGTACAAAGGAAAAAACTTTATAATTTACCCTATTAAGGTGAACCAAATGCGGCCGGTTGTTGAGGAGATCGTTAGCCACGGAAAAAAATTCAACATTGGCCTTGAGGCTGGTTCAAAACCTGAACTTCATGCTGTTATTGCCATTAACACCGATAATGATTCTCTTATTATTTGCAATGGTTATAAGGATGAGGATTACGTTGAGCTGGCTCTGCTTGCCCAAAAAATGGGAAGAAGAATTTTCTTGGTGGTTGAAAAAATGAATGAACTTAAGCTTATCCAGAGAATTGCGAAGAGACTTAAGGTTAGACCCAATATTGGTATAAGGATTAAGTTGGCAAGTTCAGGAAGTGGCAAATGGGAAGATTCCGGGGGCGATGTTAGCAAGTTTGGGTTAACCTCAAGCGAACTCCTTGAGGCGCTTGATTTCCTTGAGAAGAATAAAATGTCCGATTGCCTAAAACTTGTTCATTTTCATGTTGGTAGCCAGGTAACGAAAATTCGCCGAATTAAGATTGCGCTTCGTGAGGCCTCCCAATTTTTTGTTGAACTCTATCGTATGGGCTTCAACATTGAATTTGTTGATATTGGAGGTGGACTAGGAGTTGATTACGATGGAACTCGTTCCGCCGACAGCGGAAGTAGCGTAAACTATAGCATTCAAGAGTATGTTAACGATGCAGTTTCGGCAATTGTTGATGCTGCCGATAAGAACGAGCTTCCTCATCCAAATGTTATAACCGAATCGGGGCGTTCGCTTACTGCACATCACTCTGTACTTGTGTTTGAGGTGCTGGAAACTACAAGTCTACCCATTTGGGGCGAGGATGAGGAGGTTTCTGAAGCGGATCATGAGTTGGTGCAGGAACTTTACGAGCTTTGGGACAACATTAACCAGCCTAGAATGCTTGAAACCTGGCACGATGCACAGCAAATTCGTGAGGAGGCATTGGATAGGTTTAGCCTTGGTATTCTCGATTTGAGAACTCGCGCTCAAATTGAGCGGCTTTTCTGGTCCATTGCAAAAGAAATTCAAACCATGACTTCTCGGATGAAGCATATCCCCGACGAACTTCGTAGCCTTCCTAAGTTATTGTCTGATAAATATTTCTGTAATTTTTCGCTGTTTCAATCGTTACCTGATGCGTGGGCAATTGACCAAATATTTCCTGTTATTCCGCTACAGCGACACGATGAGAAACCCGATCGATCGGCAACCATACAAGATATTACCTGCGATTCCGATGGCCAAATTGACAACTTCATTTCCACAAAGAATTTTTCGTACTACTTGCCCATTCACTCACCCAAGCCACGTGAACCATACTACGTTGGCGTATTTTTAGTTGGTGCGTATCAGGAAATTCTTGGCGATTTGCATAACCTCTTTGGCGATACCAATGCAGTTCACGTATCGGTTGATGATAAGGGTTACAGCATTGACCAGATAATTGATGGGGAAACAGTTGCTGAGGTTCTGGAATACGTTCAGTACAACCCTAAAAAGATGGTTCGAACGGTGGAAACATGGGTAACCTCAGCGGTAAAATCGGGGATTATTACCACTGAGGAAGGTAAAGAATTTTTATCGAACTATCGTTCGGGACTTTACGGGTACACCTATTTGGAGTAACCTTAGTGCTGAATATTTACGGCTACAACTTCTTTTATTTGAGGAATATCCCGCTTAATGGCTTGCTCAACGCCATTCTTTAGTGTCATTATGCTGTAGGGGCAGCTACCGCAGGCTCCTAGCAGTTTTACTTTAACTATAAGGTCATCAGTAACCTCAACAAGAGAAATATCGCCTCCATCGTTTTGAAGGAATGGACGGATTTGCTCAATTGATTCTTGAACTTTTTGTGTAATCTCAGAATTAGACATAGCTTTAAAATTATTTGTGTTTTATTTCAACTTTTTTTGTGGGAGGTTTTTCGAGGTTACGCTTGTTAACCTCAGCAATTAAATTTGAGGCAAGTTCGCCGAAAGCTTCCGCAATAATTCCTTCCTTCGAAGCCATTGGGGTTCCTTCATCGCCACCTTCGCGAATGCTTTGAACAATAGGTATTTGTCCGAGGAGTGGAAGCCGCATGCGTTCTGCAAGTTTCTTGCAACCTTCTTTTCCAAAGAGGTAGTACTTGTTATTTGGTAGTTCCTCGGGCGTGAACCATGCCATGTTTTCAACCAAACCTAGAACGGGAACATCAACTCCTTTGCCAGTGAACATGCTTATTCCTTTTACTGCATCGGCTAAAGCAATTTCTTGCGGAGTGCTAACAATTACTGCACCAGTTACCGAAACTTCCTGTACCAATGTAAGGTGAATGTCGCTAGTGCCCGGTGGCATATCGATGAACAGGTAATCGAGTTCGCCCCAAGCTCCCTGGTGAATTAGCTGCTTGAGGGCATTGGTGGCCATTGGGCCTCTCCATACCAGCGCTTCGCTTGGGTTTACGAAAAATCCGATGGATAGATGTTTCACGCCATAGTTTTCAACGGGCTCAATTAAATCGAGCTCGCCTTCTTTAATCATGCGCGGTTGCGATTGTTCCATTCCCAGCATTTTTGGTATTGAAGGCCCAAAAATATCGGCATCAATTAATCCAACTTTTGCACCTGTTTTTGCTACCGCAACGGCTAGGTTAACTGCTATTGTCGATTTTCCAACGCCACCTTTACCTGATGCCACAGCAATAATATTTTTCACACTCGAAACGGATGCCTTTGCTTTGTAGGGTGATTCTTTGGGTTTTGCTACTGGAGAAAGTAGTAAAATATCAACAGAAACCGATTCACCAACCTTTGCCTGAATGGCTTTCGCCGCTGCCTTCTTTAGCGACGATGCAAACGGGTCGTTGGGTTTAAGAAGCTCCAGTGTAAATTTTATTTTTCCATCTTCAGCAGAAAGGTTTTTAACCATCCCAAGGGATACAATATCGTTTCCCAACTCTGGATGCTTAATGCTTTTAAGAATTTCATTTATTTCTTGTACAGAAATCATTACTGTTTTTATTTAATTTAAATTAAAGTGCAAAATTATAACTTCCTGATGAGTAAACAAATTATTTATAGTATGGTTTAATGCTTATATTTTGAGAATATTGGGTTTGATTGTTCCGAGAATAAATGAGTTATGATTTTTAAAACTATTTTGTGTTTGCATTAAATAACAAAGGGGCTACCATTTTTGGTAACCCCTTAAGTTTTTGTGAGTTTTAAATTTTTACTGTTTTACAACTTTTCGAACTTTACTTTCACCGTTTTTAGTTTGAAGAACCATTAGGTAAATACCTTTGTTTAGGTTACTTGTATTGATTCGGTTTGTAACCAATTTGCAATCAACAACAATCTGCCCAATTAAATTGGTTATTACAACATGTGAAATTTTTTCGATGTTACTTATAAATATTTCGTTGTTGAAAGGATTGGGATAAACATTTACGTTGCTTAACGGGTTGGTGGGATTCCCAGTAGAAACAGCTGAAACCGTTACGTCATCAAGCGTAATCCGATCGTTATCGGTTGATTCATGGTGCCTAAAAGCTATGTAAACATTTTCGCCAGCGTATTCCGATAAATCAACATTTTTTTCTACGTAAACCCAATTTTCATCAGACTCAGAAAGTGTTTCCTCGTAAATCATCGAGAAGCTTTCCAGTTCTGTGTCGGTAGTGGAAATCCATACGCTGTAATGTTCCTTTCTGTATGCAGATGTGTTAGCAGTTGGTGCAACCTTGAACGAAAGTTCAACAGCGCTGGTTACTTCGCTCAAATCGATTGCCGGAGTTATTAGCCAGTTATCGGGAGTGAGCGCTTGTTCTCCTTCAGAATCCCACGATTCTGACCTCATCGAACCATTTTCGTCCGAATCTCTGTAGCCCCAGTACCAGTTAAACTCATCGCCATCGCTATCAACAGAAGTCCAGCCTTCTGGAAGCCAAGTGTCTGCAGTTTCGGATCCTTCTCCATCGAAAGCCTCATCCAAAAATATATTTTGTGAAAAGAGGTTGGTAGAACAAAAAATGAATGCACTAATGGAGGTTAGTAGTAAAAGTTTTCTCATAATTTTTAGGTTTTAGGTTTAATAATCAGGTTCCTAAAAATTATTACACATTTTAGTTTGCTTTCCCTTAATGAGGATTTAACTTTTATTACTAATACGAGTTTTGTAGTACGAACTTTCAAAGTTCCTGTGTGGGATCCCAAAAAATCTTGCTAAAATCAACTATTTTATCGTCCACTATGGTTATTCCTTCACTCTCAAGAAGTTCTCTCATAGTTTCGCGCCCTGGGAAGTGCGATTTTCCTGTAAGTAATCCGTTACGGTTTACCACTCTGTGGGCTGGAATCCAGCCCGGTAGGCTTGTGGTTGAGTTTAATGCCCAACCAACCATTCGTGCCGATTGGGGCGACCCAATGCACCTAGCAATGGCTCCGTAGCTAGTTACTCTCCCTTCCGGAATTTGCCGGGTAACTTGGTATACCTTTTCAAAAAAGTTTTCGCTACTCAAATTCGGGTTCTTTTAGTTCTCTATCCTTAACAAGTTCAAAGTTTATGTAGGTAATTGGCTTTCCCTGCTCAAGAAACATGCTCTCGTAAAAGGTTCGAATGGTAAGAATTGGACTTACAATGCTACTGTTGTATAGGTTATTGGTGCAATGTATAATTTTTAAATTATTTTGTTCAACCAGAGCCTTTGTGTACTCGTGAAGCCCTTGGCTATCGGTTTTTAAATGAACTAAGCCATTTGGCTTTATGAAATTCTGGTAGTAGTTTAAAAACCTGCTTGACGACAATCTTTTTCTAGCTTTCGATGGCCGGGGTTGTGGATCAGGGAAAGTTATCCATATTTCTGAAACCTCATTTTCAGCGAAGAACGAACGAATGTGCTCTATTCGAGTTCTTATGAACGCGACGTTAAGCATTGCAAGTTCAGTTGCTTCTTTTGCACCTTTCCACAGGCGGGCGCCCTTAATGTCAATGCCAATAAAATTTTTGTTTGGATATTCCTTTGCGAGATTAACGGTGTACTCTCCTTTTCCGCAACCTACCTCAAGAACGATGGGGTTCTGGTTTTTGAAGAAGTCTTTATTCCAGTTTCCTTTTAGCTGAAAATCGTTGTTCCATACTTCTTGGAATATAGGTTGGAAAAGGTTTTCGAACGTTTCGTTTTCAGCAAATCTTTTTAGTTTATTCTTTCCCACGGTGCGAAAATTAAAAAAAGGAGTTAAACGGAAGGGGTTTAGTTGTTCGTTTCAACACGAATTCCAACGGATACAACTTCTTTAAGTTCTCTGGCTCTCATGGCATGTTGTATGCTGAAATGGTAGTTTCCGGGAATGGGGAAACGTATGTCCATTTTATAGGGAATTTGGTTGTCGCGTATTCGGCCAAAACCTTTGCCCAGCCATTCGCCGCGGGAGTTTGCTAGGGTGCACTCCATTGTGTCGCGAAGTTTTGCGCCCGAAGGCGCAAGGGTTTCGATAAAAAGGTATAGGTTGCTATTCGAGTAGTTTACCGAATTTCTTAGGTTTACATAAATGTTGTGCGATGTTACTGTATCGGCAATGTATACGTTGAAATGAGCAATGCTATCCATGTGCCACACTTCGTTGGGAATCATTATGTTTTGGTCGTAAACCCCTTCGGTGTCACACGAGGTAAAGATTATAGAAATAGCAATAAACAGGTAACTTATGCTACGCATTGTTTCTTCTCCGTTTAGATTTTTTTCTTTTTTTTGTTTTCTGTTCGTCGAAACGTGTAAGGCTATCCTGTTCCATTGAACTGTTAAAGCCCAGCTCGGCAGTTCGGGGTAGCTCCTTCGATAAATCCACAAGTTTATCTGGTTTTTGTCCCTTTTTGTTCTGTTCAATTATCTCTTTAACCCTATCAACGCTAATGCTGGTAAGGTTTATAGCCGAGTTAGGGTCGGAACTGTACCACATTGTTCGTTTAAAAATATCAGTTTTTTGGTGGAAGTATGTGGCTTCTTTTGTTTCGAGAGGAATGTTTGTTTTTGGAAAATCTTTACGAGCATCAATGTAGCAATCGTACTCGTAGTTGAGGCAGCATTTGAGTTTTCCGCACTGGCCGGCAAGTTTCTGTGGGTTCAGCGAAATTTCCTGTACACGAGCCGAGTTGGTGGTTACGGAGTTGAAGGAGTTAATCCACGAGGAACAGCAGAGTTCCCTTCCGCACGACCCAATACCTCCAATTCTTCCAGCCTCCTGCCTTGCACCAATTTGGCGCATTTCTATCCTAATTTTAAACTCTTCGGCAAGGATTTTAATTAGTTCGCGGAAATCGACCCGCTCATCGGCTATGTAGTAGAAAATGGCTTTGGTTTTATCGCCTTGGAACTCAACATCGCCAATTTTCATGTTCAAATTCAGGTCGGCAGCAATTTGCCGCGAGCGAATCATTGTGCTGTTTTCCAGCGCAATTGATTCGAGCCATTTGTCAATATCAGCGGGTTTAGCTTTGCGGTATACCTTTTTAACTTCGTTTGAATCCTCTTTGAAACCAACCTTATTCATTTGGGCTTCTACCAGCCATCCGGTAATGGTAACCGTTCCCATATCATGTCCGGGCGATGCTTCAACGGCAACAACATCGCCTTTTTTGAGGTGTAGATTGTTCACGTTTCGGTAAAACCCTTTACGTGTGTTTTTAAACTGAACCTCAACTATATCGTTTTTAATGGGTGGCTCTGGAAGTTTTTCAACCCAGTTGTGAACGCTGAATTTCATGCAGCTGTTATTCTGGCAAACGGAGTGCTCAAGCCCTACCTCTTCGTTTAGTACAATGCCTCGCGAGCAAATACTCCTGTTCATATTCAATTTTATTTGTGTGAAACAATGGGCAAATTTAGCAAAATCATTTGTATTAATTATTTGTTTGCTTTGCCATCAATAAGTTTAACCATTTTCATGGTCATGTCGGTAAAAACTATTTGTGCGTTTCCGTTTCTCGAAATGTGGTCGATTGCCAGGTTAAACTCGCGGTTAAACTGGAGAATATTCTTCTCGTTAATGAATGGCGAAAATTTTTGTCCAAATTCCGATTCCTCACCGCTTAGGTAAACAATATCGTTTAAACCCAGGTTCAGCATAAAACTTTCACGAGTTAACCTCAGTGCATACGTTAGGAACTCCTTCTGTTTCTCGCGACCTAGACCAGAAATTTTTTCCACCCATCCTAAAAGTTTAAGCACATCTTTAGTCCAGCAGTGACGCATTAAATCGCGGTACAAGCTGAAGTATGGGCTTGATTCGTCGCTATTAAGCGCTTTCAGCGCTGACTGGTAGTTTCCGTTGGCAATATGGCTAATGTCATTCGCCTTGGAAGGGTTTAGCTGAAATCGGTCGACCAATGCTGTGGCAATATTCTCACGGTTAATTGGAGGAACCTTAATTATTTGTGTACGCGAAAGGATGGTTTTAAGAATGTGGTCGGGCGATTCAGTAACCATCAGAAAAACAGTTTTCTCGGGTGGCTCTTCAATAAGTTTAAGCAGCCTGTTGGCAGCCTGAATGTTCATGCGTTCAGGCAGCCAAATAATCATGGTTTTGTATTCAGCCTCGTAGCTTTTCAAGCTAATTTTACGTATTACCTCGGAACTTTCGGTAACGCCAATAATACCCTGTTTCTTGTCGCTGCCAAGTTTTTCGTACCAGTCGGTTTCGCTTACATAAGGGTTTTCGAGTAGCACTTCGCGCCATTGCGCAATAAAAATGTCGCTGAGTTTTCCCGATGGACCCTTGTCGTCGTCATCATCATCACTCTTTTTATCGGCCAGAAAAATTGGGAAAACAAAATGAAGGTCGGGGTGAATTAGCTTGCTGTACTTGTGGCACGAGGGACAAGTACCACACGAGTCGGTTTCGCCTTTGTTGTGGCAGTTTATGTACTGTGCATAGGCAATGGCAAGGGCTAACTTACCGGTTCCTTCGGGTCCTGTAAAAAGTTGGGCGTGAGGAATGCGATTTTCCTTAACACTTTTAATTAATCGTTGTTTAACAGATTCCTGACCTACAATATCTTTAAAATTCATCTCTTATCACATAAAAATAGGATTTCAAAGGTAAGAAAAAGTATGAAATGTTGCACGTTTCACTTCAACGTAATTGGTGAGCCCAACCCAAACGTTTGCAACGAAAAATCAGTGTTTTAGCAATCATGGTTAGCGTAGTATTTAGTATATTTGTGAGTGATTAACTTTAAAAATGATTGATATGATAAGCATTGATTCGTACAATTTTGCTGGAAAAAGAGCAATAGTTCGTGTTGATTTTAACGTTCCCCTCGACAAAAAAACTTTCGAGGTTACTGATGATACACGTATAAAAGGAGCACTAACAACAATACAGAAAATATTAAAGGATGGTGGTTCGGCCATTCTTATGTCGCACCTTGGGCGTCCCAACGGAAAACCTCAGGAAAAATTTTCGCTCAAGCATGTTATTCCTTCCATTGAGAAAAATCTTGGAATGAACGTGAAATTTGCTTCTGATTGCATTGGCGATGAGGCAAAACAAATGGCCGCAGAGCTGAAACCCGGTGAAGTTTTAGTTCTTGAGAATCTTCGTTTCTACGAAGAGGAGGAAGGCAAAGCATACAGTTTGGCCGATGATGCAACTGACGAGCAAAAAAAGGAGGCTAAAGCCAAGGTGAAGGAGAGCCAGAAGGAGTTCGTTAATAAGCTTGCTGGTTTAGCAAATTGCTATGTGAACGATGCTTTTGGAACAGCACACCGTGCACACGCTTCAACAGCATTAATTGCTTCGCATTTTCCCGGCCATAGCATGTTTGGTTATCTTATTAATAGCGAGTTAAACGCAATGGACAAGGTGCTTAAAGCTGCGGAGAAGCCTTTCACTGCAATAATGGGAGGTGCAAAGGTTTCCGATAAAATTTTAATTATCGAAAATCTTCTTGAAAGAGTTGACAACCTTATTATTGGCGGAGGAATGACCTATACTTTTATTAAGGCAATGGGTGGCAAAATTGGCAACTCAATCTGTGAGGTCGATAAACTTGAACTTGCAAGGGAAATTCTTGTGAAAGCCAACGCCAAAGGCGTAAAGGTTCACCTTCCTGTGGATGCGGTTAACGCTGACGCTTTCGAGGCAAATGCCAATACTCAAATAACCGAAACCGAAAAAACTCCAGAAGGTTGGATGGGGCTCGACATTGGACCCGAAACCGTTAAAAATTTCTCAAAGGTTATTTCTGAATCTAAAACCATTCTGTGGAATGGGCCAATGGGCGTTTTCGAGATGGAGAAGTTTGCCAACGGCACATCGGAGGTAGCAAAAGCAATTGCCCTGGCTACTCAAAAAGGAGCGTTTAGTTTAGTTGGCGGAGGCGACTCGGTTGCAGCGGTTAACAAGAACGAGCTGGCCAACAAAATTTCGTATGTGTCAACTGGGGGAGGAGCCATGCTTGAATATATGGAAGGGAAAGCGTTGCCAGGAATTGAAGCAATTAGAGGTTAACTAAAATTTAATAGTTACCCTGCCGGGGTATAACCTTCGGCAGGGTTTGTTTTTTCCATGAATCTTCGATCTAAAATATTTGGTATTTCATCAAATAACGATTTCAAGCGCGTTGCGCTTGAGGTTTTTCGCTACCAATACGAGAATTTGGGAGTTTACCGTGAATACGTTTCGCTACTGAATATTTCACCTGATAGTGTTGATGAAGTTGAAGAAATTCCTTTTCTTCCAATTGGCTTCTTTAAAACCCACCAAATAGTTTGTGGAGAAAAATCGCCTGAAATTACCTTCTCAAGCAGCGGAACCACAGGAACAGAAACAAGTAACCACCATGTTGTGGATGTTCAGCTGTACGAGGAAAGTTTTTTAAAAGGGTTTAACCTTTTTTATGGAAACCCAAGTGAATATTGCGTTTTAGCGTTGCTTCCGTCGTACCTCGAGCGTACCGGTTCGTCGCTGGTTTACATGGTGAATTCTTTAATTACAAAAAGTAACAATTCTCGAAGCGGTTTTTTTCTTAACCAGCTCGATGAGCTGGCAAGTTTGCTGAAGCAGCTCGACTCGGTAGGGCAAAAGGTTATACTAATTGGAGTGTCCTTCGCTTTGCTCGATTTGGCCGAAAAGTTTAGCTTTCAGCTTAAAAATACGATTGTAATGGAAACCGGCGGGATGAAAGGGCGCCGAAAGGAAATGGTTCGTGAGGAGCTGCACGAAACACTTTGCCGATCGCTTGGCGTTAGCCAAATTCATTCCGAGTACGGAATGACTGAACTATTGTCGCAGGCATACTCAAATGGCGAAGGAATTTTCCGTTGTCCGCCTTGGATGCAGATTCGCATACGCGACCCGTACGATCCATTTTTTTATCTTCCTTCTGGGCGGTCAGGTGCTATAAATGTTATCGATTTGGCCAACTTAAATTCATGCTCATTCATTCAAACCGATGATTTAGGGAAACTTTTTGCCGATGGTTCCTTTGAAGTGCTGGGCAGAATGGATAATGCTCAGGTTAGAGGTTGCAACCTTTTGGTATAGGCATAAAAAAACCGCTGCCGGACAAGCCGGCAGCGGAAACCTTAAAAGAACCATGAAAAAGCAAACTAACCTCCTTCTTTTCAGAAGGGTTTTTCTGCTTATTGCTCAAACCCAAAACCTCACGGTTTTCAACGGGCAAAGCTTCGTTATGCAATAAATGCAAATCCTTAATATCCTATTTTAAAAGAACCTTTGTTACTATAACTTGGTCACAATTTCTTTATTGTACGTTTTTGATATATTAACAACAAAAAGGTTTAAAGGTTTATTCGTTTTTTAAATAGAATTAATTCAACCCAATACTCTTTGCAATTTTAGTTGGAATTGCATCCTTATGAACCATAATTGCAACTGTTTTCCCTCTAACGTATTGCTCCGACATATGAAGGAACCCTTCGTAAATATGGTCGTCGTTTCCCCACGAGTTTTTGGTAATAAAGTACTGGGTTCCCTTCGAATCCTTTGAAATACCAACTATGTGCATCAAATGGTCATCGGTTGTTTGGTAGTTGTCAAATGTTTCTTGTCGGTACTTTTGGTTTGCATTAATCTCAGGAACTATTTCAGCGAAGCTGTAAAGTTTCATCATAAGGCTATCCTTTGGTACTTCGCTCCACTTGGCCTGTTCGCTGTCGTTCATCTCCTCAACTTTTGCCTGAGGAAGTACGGCTAGCCCTTTGCTATACTTGAAACCTTTTTCGCTGGTATCTCCATCCCAGCATACGGTATAGCCATTTTTAATGGCGTTTTCAATAACTTCAATCAGCTCATCAATGGGAATATTGTAGTACGGTTTATGAGCCCAGTTGTCAGGGATTTCTAAAATAACAGATTGGTAGTAAGGATGATGACTGTACGAAGTTATCTCAACATAATCGTCGGGGTTGAATCCCATGTGGCTTGCAAAATCTTTTGGGGTGAACTTTTCTCCTTCAAACTCAAACTCTAATGGTATTGCGCCAAGGTAGCTGTCAGTAACGCTCTCTAGTGCAGGCTTCCATGCAGTGGATAATTTTCGGTTTTTGTTCTTAATCACTGCATCGACCATGCTACTTAGAACCGCTTCAAATTCTGAATGAACATGTTGATCCTCACCATAGTTATTCCCGCTATAGGATGCTTCTGGAATGAATCCGTATGATTTTATAATATCCATTACGTTATGAGCCTGTCCGCCCTGTCCAAAATTATTGGTTCCCTGAAAACGAACGAATCTTTCAGCTTTGCTAACATATGCGTGCCTAACGAAAAACATGGGTGAAAGAATTACCTCTGGTTTCCCCATTCTCATTAGTTCGTTTTCAATAAACGAGGTTGTTGCGTAGCTCCAGCACGTTCCGGTTCGTTGCTGATCCTTTACGGGCATGGTTTTAATCTGCTTAACTATTTCGAAATTATAGCCAGTCTCTGGTTGGCCGTAAGCAGTATGTTTACAAAAAATAAACAAAACCATTGCTGAAAGAAGGAAAGGTAACTTTTTCATGTCGCTAATTTTTGTTGATTACTAACAGTTATGATTTAAAATAACGAAGAAAGTTTAAACTTTTCATTAACTAAAATAGAGTTTTTTATGGTACCTGCAAT
>CAZLXF010000050.1:0-4420 GCA_964563065.1 uncultured Rikenellaceae bacterium
TTTTGATTTGTATTTCTGGTAAATGGGTTTGTAACCTTTACTTACCGAACCGCATGTATTACACCACGTTGCCCAAAAATCGATTAACGTATACCTCCAACCAATCTGCATAATATTTCTAAATTCTCCGTTTAGTAAAGGGAACGAAACATTGGGAAGAATTGAATCGACCTCAAACATATCGTTTCGTTTCACGTACAGCTCAATTTGTTTTCCCATTTTTTCAACGTTGCTGTGCAAGTTTTGAACCAGCGAATTGTTGGGGTACATGGGGTAAAGAGTAGAATCGACCAGTTTAAAAAGAGAAAAGTCGTCGACTTTGTTCAACACTTTTCGCTTACTATCGTACTGCTGATAGAGCGCAAGAATTGCTGCCAGGCTGTAACGATTCTCCTTAACAAAGTTAACCGTATACTGCTTATGGTCGGCTAAAAGTTTAAAGTACGACGAGTCAACCACATGCTTAATGGAATCGAAGTTGGGTTTCTCTCGGCTATTCCGGAAGTAGGCTGAGAGCGAATCAATGGTTTCAACCGTAGCATTTAATCGCAAGTTCAAGGAACGAACCAGCTGCGTTCCTTTAGAGCCTGAAACACTATACGATTTTGCAACATCACCTGCATTTGCAAAAATTTCAACTTTTTCCTTAGGTTCTACAAGAATTACAATAGGTTCTGTTTCATTCTGAAACTGAAGCAAAAGAAAACGTGATTCATTTGTTATAATGCTGAAGTTAAATGCACCTTCGCTATTTGTTGATGTTGAGTCAATTGTTGTTAATGTGTTATCGCCAGCTTCTCTTAACAACACCCAGGCATTGGGTTTCCCATTTATTACACCTGAAATTTCAGTATAATTTGTTTGATTACCACACGAGAAAAGCAGTACAAACCAGCAAAATATTAACGACAAACCAGCAAAACTTAATTTATTGCAATTCTTCATATATTTTTAAAACTAAAACCTGAATAGAAAACCCCGAATAAAAAATCAAAACATTGAACTACAAAAGTTTAACAATACAAATAGTATAATCATGCAAATTTAACCAAAATATTACAGCAACTTACTAAACAAAGGATTTAAAAATTCCTTAAATTGTACTCAAATAATTTTGAAACAAACATGCAACATTCATCATTATTTTGTATATTTCCATGTTTGATGGTAGAATATTTAATTCTTTAACGAGTAAATTATTCTTCAAACATAAGCTAGCTAATTATCGTTGTTAAGGATTAGCTATTTTTTTGCTAACAATTTTCTTCGAACAACCCATTTCTTAACCTTAAATTGAAGTACTAAACATGAGCTACCTTGATTTTGACAAGAATGAACTGGTTAACCTAGAGTACTCTCTTAACCGGGAGATATTAAGCACTAACCGTGCTGGTGGTTACTTTAGCACAACCATTGTTCTATGTAATACACGAAAGTATCATGGATTAATGGTACTTCCTCTCGATCAGTTCGATGGTGAAAACCACGTTTTGCTCTCGTCGGTTGACGAAACGGTGGTTCAACATGGCAAGGAGTTTAACCTTGGCATTCATCGCTACCCTGGCATATACGAGCCTCGAGGCCACAAATACATTATCGATTTTACTTACGAACCAACGCCAAAGGTTACCTACCGTGTTGGAGGAGTTATTCTTGAAAAGGAGCTGCTATTTGTACACAACGAGGAACAGTTTATGATTCGCTACACGCTTGTAGATGCACATAGCCCAACACGTTTAAGAATAAAACCATTTCTGGCCTTTCGTAATGCCCACAAGCTTTCCAAATCGAACCTGTTCGCCAACAAACGATTTAAGGAAATAGCAAATGGTGTAAAATACAAACTCTATAATGGTTTTCCCTATCTGCACATGCAGCTAAACAAAACCAACGAGTTTGTTCCTGTTCCCGACTGGTACTACAACATTGAGTACAAGGAGGAGATTAATAGGGGCTACGAAGCCCACGAGGATCTATTTATTCCTGGTTTTTTTGAAATACCAATAAAGAAAGGCGAAAGTATCATCTTCTCAGCTTCCACAATTGAGCAGAATCCTGCGTCCCTTACCCGAAAGTATAACGCCGAACTTTTGCGAAGACCCCAAAAAGACAACTTTGAAAATTGCCTTCGTAATGCAGCGCAGCAATTTATTGTTAAGCAAGGAAAGCACACTGAAATAATTGCCGGATTTCCATGGTTTGGTCGCTGGGGTCGCGATACTTTTATTGCACTACCCGGCCTCACACTCTCTCTCGACGACCAAAAAGCGTGTAGGGCTGTGCTCGATACCATGTCCGCTGAATTAAAGGGAGGTTTATTCCCAAATGTGGGAAAGGCAAAAGTTGCAGCCTTCAACTCGGTTGATGCTCCGCTCTGGTACTTTTGGGCAATTCAAATGTACGCAAGTTACACAAAGGATCAGAAAGAGGTTTGGACTGCCTACGGCAAAAAAATGAAGTCGATACTCAACGGTTACCGTGATGGGTTAACCTTCAACATTAAGATGCACGACAACGGGCTAATTTGGGCTGGCGAGAAGGGACACGCTCTAACCTGGATGGATGCTTTGGTTTTTGGGCGCCCCGCAACTCCCCGTATTGGCTACCCAGTTGAAATTAACGCATTGTGGTACAATGCAATAATGCTTACCATTGAGCTTGCTCGTGCTAACAACGACAATAAGTTTGTTAAGGAATGGGAACCTATTGCCCAAAGAGTTTCCGAATCGTTCAAGCAAGTTTTCTGGTACGAGAAAAAGCAATACTTAGCCGATTATGTTGACGAACAAGGTCAGGACGTAGCAGTAAGACCAAACCAAATCTTTGCCGCTTCGCTACCATACAGCCCAATTACTGACGACATGAAAGTTGGAGTAATTGATGTTGTTGAACGAGAACTTCTTACTCCAAAAGGTTTACGCACACTCGCTCCAAAAAACCCATTATACCACGGGAAATATGAGGGTGACCAGCCTACCCGCGATTCGGCTTACCATCAGGGAACCGTATGGCCATGGCTTATGGGGCATTTTGTTGAGGCTTACTACAAGCTACACGGTAAGCGTGCAAATGCCATTGCCAAGAATTTTTTAAATGCAATAGAGGAGGATATGTGTAAGCATGGCATTTGCTCCATTGCAGAAGTTTACGATGGCGATCCTCCTCACCGTCCTGGCGGAGCTATTTCTCAGGCTTGGAGCGTTGCTGAAGCACTTAGAATAAAACGACTTTATGAACAAAATTTATAGCACTAACACATACTTTCTGCTATGAGAGTTTTAATGTTTGGATGGGAATTCCCCCCTCATATATCCGGAGGACTAGGAACAGCCTGCTTTGGCCTTACAAAAGGCCTTTCAAAAAACGGAGTTGAAATGCTTTTCGTGGTTCCTAAGGCATGGGGCGACGAGGATCAATCCTCTGTTCGAATTGTTCCAGCCGAGGACATCGATGTTGGACACTCCTCCATTGAACTTGAGGAATTCTGGAAAAAAATAAGCTACCTCGAGGTGGGCTCAAACCTTATTCCCTACGTTGGTCCTGAGGAGTTTGAACGATTACTCTCGGAATGTGTTCCCGACGGAGTTGACATAAACGAGGTAACAAGCAAAAAGAAATTCCGTTTCTCGGGTAAGTATGGAAAAGACTTAATGAAGGAAGTTTCGCGCTACGCAATTATTGCGGCAAGTATTGCTGCAAAGGAAAGGTTCGATGTAATTCATGCTCACGATTGGCTGACCTACCTTGCAGGAATTTCAGCAAAAATTGTTTCAGGGAAACCGCTGGTTGTCCATGTTCATGCAACCGAATTCGACCGGAGTGGAGAAAATGTAAACCAAGCTGTGTACGACATTGAAAGGCAAGGAATGCACATGGCCGATAAGGTTATTGCGGTAAGCCATCTTACTCGAAACATCATCATAAATCGATACGGGGTTCCTGAAGACAAGGTGGTTACAGTACACAATGCTGTCGATTTTTCTGGTGAATCCGAGTGTGCTGGCGTTAAGCGAAACGTTCCCGAAAAGGTTGTAACCTTTTTAGGTCGTGTAACTTTTCAGAAAGGCCCCGACTACTTTGTGGAAGCCGCCAACAAAGTAATTAAAAAGTACCCAAACGTACGTTTCGTGATGGCTGGTAGTGGCGATATGTTGAACCGTATGATTCGTCGTGCCGCCGAACTCGAAATCACCAGTAAGTTCCACTTTACCGGCTTCCTCAAAGGGAACGACGTGAACCGTATGTTTGCCATGAGCGATGTGTACGTAATGCCTTCAGTTTCTGAACCATTTGGTATTAGCCCGCTGGAAGCAATGCGAAGCAGTGTTCCCGTAATTATTTCTAAACAATCGGGAGTTGCCGAGGTGCTTCGCCATGCCCTAAAAGTCGACTTTTGGGATGTGGACGCCATGGCCGATTT
>CAZLXF010000050.1:4520-16224 GCA_964563065.1 uncultured Rikenellaceae bacterium
AAAACAATAAAATAATTTCAAAAAAACAAGGGCATGAAAACTATCTGCTTTTACTTTCAGGTGCATCAACCATTCCGACTTCGTCGTTACCGCTTTTTCGATATTGGCCAGTACCACAACTACTGGGATGAGTACGCAAACCGTTCCATTATGCGCAAAGTAGCCGAGAAGTGCTACCTCCCAACCAACAACATGATGCTTGATTTAATAAACGAGTTTGGTTCTCGTTTTAAAATATCGTACTCCATTTCGGGTACCGCGCTCGATCAGTTCGAGCTATACGCTCCCGATGTGCTTGACACTTTCCGTCGTTTAGCCGAAACGGGTTGTGTTGAGTTCATTGCCGAAACCTACTCGCACTCTTTGTCGGCATTAAAAAGCAGGGAGGAATTCGAGAAACAGGTTTCCTTACAATCCAAAAAGGTTGAAGAACTTTTTGGCGTAAAGCCAACAACCTTCCGTAACACAGAGCTTATTTACTCCGATGAAATTGGTGCCATGGTTGCCGACATGGGCTACAAAGCCATGCTCACCGAGGGAGCGAAACACGTACTTGGGTGGAAAAGTTCAAACTACCTGTACACCAATGCAATAAATCCAAAACTAAAACTTCTGCTAAAAAATTTCCAGCTAAGCGACGATATTGCCTTCCGCTTTTCGAACCGTGACTGGGCTGAATGGCCCCTAACCACTGAAAAGTATGTTAGCTGGCTCAACTCGCTCGACTCCAAAGATGAAATCATAAACCTGTTTATGGATTACGAAACATTTGGTGAACACCAGTGGGCCGAAACAGGAATTTTCGACTTTATGCGAGCACTACCGGGAAGGGTTTATAACGACACAAACTTTGAATTTCTAACGCCAGCGGAAGCTGCACAAAAGCACCAACCCATTGCACCAATGCACGTTAAATATCCAATTAGCTGGGCCGATGAGGAACGCGACCTAACAGCCTGGCTCGGAAACGAAATGCAGGACGAAGCTTTCAACAACCTTTATCAACTTGATGAAATTGTAAGTAAAATTGATGACCCTGATATTCAGCGCGACTGGAAATACCTTCAAACAAGCGACCATTTCTACTACATGTGTACAAAATGGTTTAGCGATGGCGATGTTCACAAGTACTTCAACCCCTACGATTCACCATACGAGGCTTTTATAAACTTCATGAATGCTTTCAGCGACTTTAAACTTAGAGTTGATTCTTTAGCCGACCCCAACCAGCGAACGAGCACCTCAGAGGAAAGCCACGATGTTGATGAACTGATTTCGCAGTACGAAGCAAAACTTAAGGAACTAAAAGCAAGCAAGGCGAAACCAGCAAAAAAAGTTACCACAGAAAAGCCAGCTACAAAAAGCGCAGTAAAAGCAGCCAAAACCACTGCAACTAAAAAAACTACAGCTAGCAAGAAAACTAGCACAGCCAAACCAACAACAAGCAAAAAAACTGTTGCAAAAAAGAAGTAACATTACAAAACGTATTACAATTTCAAATACAATAAGTTAGGCTATGAAAGAGAAGATGATTAGACCCGATTATCTCTTTGAGGTAAGCTGGGAAATTTGCAATAAGGTTGGAGGAATTCATACGGTAATCTCTACCAAAGCGTTAACCCTACTTGACGAGTATAAAAATAATTTAATCCTAATAGGTCCCGATGTTTGGCGAGATCCTGAAACTCATCCCGAATTTACAGAAGACCCCTTGCTGCTCTCATCGTGGAAAAATAAAGCCTTCGACGAAGGCCTTAGGGTAAGAATAGGAAGATGGAAAATTAATGGCTCACCCATTGCCATTCTTGTTGATTTTACATCGTTCTTCTCTATTAAAGATGAAATTTTTAAGGAGTTTTGGGAAGAATTTAAACTCGACTCAATAACAGGCCAGTGGGATTACGTTGAACCCGCTCTTTTTGGTTATGCTGCAGGAAAAGTTATTGAAAGTTTTACCAACTTCCAGCTTAGTACCCGGCACCGGGTGGTTGCTCAGTTCCACGAATGGATGACAGGAACCGGGCTTCTGTACCTAAAATCGAAGATGCCACAAATTGGCACCGTTTTTACAACCCATGCAACCGTTATGGGAAGGTGCATTGCGGGCAATAACATTCCACTTTACGGAAAACTCGACAAGTACAACGCCGATGCCAAAGCCATTGAATTCAACGTTGTATCGAAACAATCGCTCGAAAAAATTTCGGCCATTGAGGCCGACTGCTACACAACAGTTAGCGATATAACCGCCAAGGAATGCATGCAGTTCCACGGAAAACCCGTTGATATTGTCACACCCAACGGTTTCGAAAACAGTTTTGTTCCCGAAACTGAAGAGTTTAAACTTCGCCGAATTGAAGCCAAAGTTAAGTTTTACGAGGTTGCCGAAGCTCTTCTAGCACACGATGTTACCAAGGACGCTTTGGTTGTTGGGATAAGCGGTCGTTACGAGTTCAAAAACAAGGGAATTGATGTTTTTATTGATGCGCTGGCAAAGCTGAACGATTGCCCCAACCTCGACCGAGAGGTTCTGGCGTTTATTCTTATTCCAGCGGGACATCACGGCCCTCGCAAGGATGTTTTCCGAAATCTTCAGGAGAAAGACAAGGATAACGAAAACATTGTAGTACTTAGCGATACCCATATTACTCACTACCTTAACAACCCTGAGCACGATCCAATTCTAAACCGAATTAAGAATGCTGGCCTTCACAACTCCTCGAGCGATCAGGTTAAAATATTTTTCGTTCCCTGCTACCTAAACGGCGATGATGGCATTTTCAACATGCCATACTACGATCTGCTTATTGGTATGGATATTTCTGTTTTCCCATCGTACTATGAACCATGGGGCTACACTCCACTTGAAAGCCTAGCGTTCCATGTTCCAACCATAACTACAACCCTTGCCGGTTTTGGATTGTGGGTTAACACCTACTTCAAACTTGAACATCCTGGCATAAAGGTAATTGAACGCACCGATGATAACGACAGCTATGTGGTTGATGAAATTGCAAATGGGATTTGCCACTTTGCTGGACTAAACCTGCAGCAGCAGGAACAAATTCGCGACAACGCTTTTGAGGTTTCGCAAATTGCCCTTTGGAAAAACCTAATTGAAAACTACCGCCAGGCCTACAACATTTCGCTGCATAAGGTTGAACAGCGAACCCAACAGTTCATGGAGGAGGATAGGGAAGAACAACTCCCCTACATTGAACGAAAGTTTAGGATTAACAAACCCAACTGGGTGAGGGTTCTTATTCAGAAAAATATTCCCGAAAAGCTTGTCGCCCTCGATGAACTTTCGAAAAACCTTTGGTGGTGCTGGAATCCCGACGCCATTGAACTCTTCGAATCCATTAAACCCGAACTTTGGTTCGAATGTGGCCAAAACCCTATTCTGTTTTTGGAGAGAATATCGTTTAAACGTTTCCAGAAACTTGAGAACGACGAGGAGTTTTTGGATAAGCTCCACAAGGTTCACGAGCACTACAAGCGCTACATGCATGAAAAAACTGGTCGCAAAGGGCCAGTAATTGGTTACTTCAGCATGGAGTTTGGGTTACATGCATCGCTAAAACTTTACTCTGGCGGGCTAGGTGTTCTTGCAGGCGATTATTTAAAAGAAGCCTCAGACAGGAATGTTCCCATTGTTGGCATTGGACTTTTCTACCGTTACGGTTACTTCACACAACAACTCTCGTCCACCGGTCAGCAAATAGCAACCTACGATCAACAAAACTTCTCGCAAACACTTGCCAAGCCTGTTCGCCATGCCAACGGAAAGTGGAAAACCATAACCATTGGACTTCCCGGACGAACTGTAACCGCACGTATTTGGAGGGTTGATATTGGGCGTACCGAACTTTACCTTCTCGATACTGACTTTGAGGACAACCAACCTCAAGATAGAACCATTACGCATCATCTTTACGGTGGCGACTGGGAAAACCGGTTTAAGCAGGAAATGCTACTTGGAATTGGCGGTGTTCGTGCGCTGCACGAGATTGGAATTGAACCCGATGTATTTCACCTTAACGAGGGGCATGCTGCCTTTGCAGGCCTTGAACGTTTAAGAACGGTAATTGGTGAAGAAAAATTCTCCTTCTCCGAAGCGGTTGAAATAATCCGTGCATCCAGCCTTTTCACTACACACACACCCGTACCTGCCGGACACGATTCGTTCCCCGAGGATATTCTTCGTACCTACATGGCTCATTACCCCGAGAGGCTTGGAATTGAGTGGGAACAGTTTATGAATCTTGGGAAATTGAACCCCGGCGACCAAACCGAACGTTTCTCCATGAGCCATCTTGCAGCAAACCTTTCCCAGGAAATGAACGGAGTTAGCTTGCTCCACGGCGATGTTAGCCGTAGAATGTTTGCTGGCCTGTGGCCAGGATACTTCCAAAGCGAAATGCACGTGGGATACGTTACTAACGGGGTGCACTACCCAACATGGACTTGCCCCGAAATTCGTTGCCTTCTTGAAAATAATGGAGGCGAAAAATGTTATGATAATAATCCTAAGTGGGACAATATACTTAACATTCCCGATGCAAAACTTTGGGGTGCAACCAATACTCAGCGAAAAAAACTTATTGATTACATCAGAACCCGGCTGGTAAATCCACACATAATTAAGTACGAAAGCCCGAGACAAGTTGTTGAAATTCAAGAAAAATTACGTGACGATGTTCTTACCATTGGTTTTGCCCGCCGTTTTGCAACCTACAAGCGAGCACATCTTTTAATTCGCGATCTCGAAAGACTTTCGAGCATCGTAAATAACGAGGAAATGCCTGTTCAATTCATATTTGCAGGTAAGGCTCACCCAAACGATAAGGCAGGGCAAGATTTAATCAGGAAGCTTATTGAGGTAAGCAAGAAACCCGAATTTATTGGACGCTTCCTATTCCTTCAAAACTACGACATGGAGCTGGCCAAAAAGATGGTTCAGGGAGTTGACATTTGGCTAAACACACCAACACGTCCGCTTGAAGCATCAGGCACCAGTGGCATGAAAGCAGTAATGAACGGAGCGCTTCACTTTAGCGTACTCGATGGCTGGTGGGTTGAAGGTTACAAACCTGGTGCAGGTTGGGCTCTTCCTCAAGACCGCACATATCAGCAGCAGGAGTTTCAGGATGAACTCGATGCTGAAATAATATACAGTTTGCTCGAAAACGAAATTGTTCCAATGTACTACCGTCGGGGCGAGGATGATGTGCCAACCGATTGGGTTGCGAGCATTAAAAAATCCATCCACGAGGTTGCATCGCAGTTTACTACAACCCGCATGATGGAGGACTACGAGAGTAGGTTTTACCATAAACTTTACCTGCGCTCATCGAGACTTACCAACGACGACTACGAATTGGCAAAGCGCATTGCTGTTTGGAAACGAAAAGTTTCGAACCATTGGGACGGACTGGAAATTATAAAGGCCGAACAGTTCGATATCTCGCGCCAAAGCATTGTACTTGGCAAGGAGTACACCTCAGAAGTTGTTCTCGACTTAGGCAGCCTATCGCCCGACGATATTGGCGTTGAACTAATTATGGTTGAACTCGCTGACGACAGCGAATTGGTTATTAAGCATCGTCAGGATTTCGATCTGGAACATATTGAGGACAAGCGTGCTACGTTTAGGTTAAACCTCATTCCCAACGACCCGGGAGTATTCGACTCTGGAATTCGCATCTACGCAAAAAACCAGGAACTTCCTCACCGAATGGACTTTAACCTGGTTCGCTGGGTATAACCTCATTCTTTGAAACCCCTTTTTTAGGGGTTTCTTTTTTTAGTGCAGCGTTTTGGGTAAAATCTTCGTCATTGCATTGTACAAACTAATACCAAAATATAAAATGAAAAAATTAACTGCAAAACTCTACGCTTTTACTCTTATAGGAGCAATGGTAATATCATCGTGTGGAACCATTTACAGCGGTGAAACAAAAACCGAAAAAAGGGATGTTAAAGATTTTACAGGAATTGAACTTGCCATTTCGGGCGATGTTTTTCTTTCGCAGGGCGATAATTACAGTGTAACCATTGAGGCCGAAAAGGATATTATCCACAAAATTGAAACAGTGGTTGAGGGTGGAACCCTAAGGATAAAAACCGAAAAAGGATTCAACATTACCTGGGGCGATGCCAAACTTAAAGTTTACGTTACCATGCCAAAGGTTGAAAAACTTGCTATTTCAGGTTCGGGCGATATAAAAGCTGAAACTTCCATTAAATCGGATCAATTACTCCTGAGCATTTCTGGAAGTGGCGATATTTCAATTCCTTCCTTAGCTGTTACCGATTTAAAAGCCAAAATTTCAGGCTCCGGCGATATAAATGTTGAGGGCAAGTCGGCCGGAAAAAATGCTGATGTTGATGTTAGCGGATCGGGTGATGTTTCAATTTCAGGAATTGAATTTACCGATGCAGAAGTTAGCATTGTTGGTTCGGGCGATGCGTACATCGCTGTTAAAGAAAACTTTACTGCCAGAATCGTTGGCAGTGGCGACATTCGCTACTCGGGGAATCCACGCATCGATGCAAAAATTACAGGTTCGGGTGAACTAAAAAGCAACTAAACTGTTTATTAGTTGGGTTTAGGTTTTAAATGGTTATACAATGTGTTTTTCAAAGGAGAGAGTCAATGGCTCTCTCCTTTTATTTTTATAACTTACCCCTAAAAAAGTTTATGGAAAAATACCGAATAGAACACGATACGCTGGGAGAGGTTAACGTACCAGAAACAAAACTGTGGGGAGCCCAAACCCAACGTTCACTTATTAATTTCAGAATTGGTACCGAGAAAATGCCCAGGGAAATTATTTGGGCATACGCAACCATTAAAAAGGCAGCCGCAATTGCAAACCATAAATTTGGGTTACTTCCTGTTAATAAAAAAGAATTAATAGTGAAGGTTTGCGACGAAATACTGGAGGGAAAACACAACGCCGAGTTTCCTCTTTCGGTTTGGCAAACTGGTTCGGGAACACAAACAAATATGAACCTAAACGAGGTAATTGCCAATAGAGCACACCAACTAAGCGGCGGAAATTTAACCGACAAAGAAAAGCTTCTCCATCCGAATGATGATGTAAACAAATCGCAGAGTAGCAACGATACCTTCCCAACTGCCATGCACATTGCTGCGTACAAACTCATTCAGGAAGAAGTTCTTACGTCGTTAGGTAAGTTGAGGAAAACTTTTGAAACTAAAACAAACCAGTTTTCAACCATAATAAAAATTGGGCGAACGCACTGGATGGATGCAACTCCTCTGACCCTCGGTCAGGAATTCTCGGGCTACACGTCGCAGCTAGAGCATGCTAAAAAAGCCATTGAGAACACTCTCCCCCACTTGCTTGAACTTGCCATTGGAGGGACTGCCGTTGGAACAGGAATAAACGCTCCCGAAGGATTCTCCAAAACAGTAACTCAAATTATTTCTGAGCAAACCGGTTTCCCTTTCAAATCGGCAACAAACAAATTTGAAGCGCTGGCCTCACACGATGCAATGGTTGAAACACACGGAGCGTTGAAACAGCTAGCAGTAAGTTTAATAAAAATTGCCAACGATATCCGTGTTATGGCTTCGGGTCCCCGAAGCGGAATTGGCGAAATTATTATTCCAGCCAACGAACCCGGATCGTCAATTATGCCCGGAAAAGTTAATCCAACCCAAATTGAAGCGCTTACCATGGTTTGCGCTCAGGTAATTGGCAACGACTCGGCCATTACCATTGGGGGACTTAGCGGCAGCTTTGAGCTGAACGTTTACAAACCACTAATTGCGTACAATTTTATTCAGTCGGCAAAGTTACTTGCCGATTCAATTTCCAGTTTCAACCTAAACTGCGCAATGGGAATTGAGGCGAACCACAGCAGGATTGAAAGCAACCTCAATAATTCACTCATGCTGGTTACCGCTTTAAATCCACATATTGGCTACGAAAAAGCTGCCGAAGTTGCGAAAAAAGCCTACGCCGAAGGAAAAAACTTGAAACAGGCAGCCATTGAGCTTGGTTACGTTACCGAGGAAGAGTTCAACCAGTGGGTTGACCCAAAGAAGATGGTTTAAAAGCCCAGTATTTACTTTACGTTTATGGTTGAAATTACCGGGTAATGATCGGAGTAGTTAACTTTTGGCGACCGGTACGAAGTTGACTTAAACTTTGGGTTATACAGTATAAAATCGATGCGGAAGGAAGGAATAAAGCCCCGGTAGGTATAGCCAACCCCAGAGCCCATTTCAACGAAGGAGTCGTCAAGGTTTTTTCTCATTTGTCGGTAGTTATAGGAAATGGGCGACTCGTTGAAATCGCCACAAACAATTGCTGGGTAAGGGCTTTTGAGAATATGTTCGGTTACCAGCTCAACCTGTTTTGCCCTTTTAACCAGCGCATCGCGATAGCGAAACGAGATGTCCTTAATTTCGTCCATTTTCTGCGAATCCTTGCGGTAATTCTGGTTAATTAAAAAACTAATATTTCGTTCCTTCAACCTAACCGACTGGAGGTGGTTATTGTAAACCCTAACCGTATCTCCATTAATTAAAACATCGGTAAAAATACAGGCGTTGGCACTGTTCTCAAATTTTATTTCTCCGGTATTTACTATTGGGTACTTGCTAAAGGTTGCTAGTCCGTAACCCGATTCCTTTCGCTTAACGATATATCCAATGTGGGCGTTGTAACCAATCTTTTCTCGCGCCTGTTTCTCGCTCAGTTTACCGTTTACAACGTAAAATTCCTGAAGGCAAACAATGTCGATATTCTCATTACGTATAAATTCAAAAACCTTTTTATGAGTAGGTTCCTCGTTTGACCAGGAGTAAAGTTTAAACAGGTTTACATTATATGTAAGAACTTTAACATCGCCTTTCCCGGCAGCATTCACCTTTCCGAAAGGAAACTGAAAGAAACTTGAAAAATGGTTTATCCCTAGTAAAATGGCAACTATCGGAATAAACACATCCCACTTCCACCTAAGAATCCAATAAACCAGCAAAAGAAGGTTAAGAAGCAGAAGAACCGGGTAACCCAAACCCACAATGCTAAAAAGCCAAAATGACTGGGGATTTACGTAAACCGAGAGGTAACTAAAGATTAGTGTGAGCCCTAAGAGGATGCTCACAAACACCATTATATTATTCCCCAACTTTCTTATTGCATGCATATTACTTCTTCATGCTGAATAATGTTTTCTTCTCTTCGGCAGTCAGGCTATCGTAGCCAGCCTTCGAAATTTTATCGAGAATGCGATCAATTTCTTCCTGCTTCTCTGCTTTTATCTTATTATACTCAATATCGTCGGCAGCAGCACGCTTGTAGTTTACGTTCATTTTGCTCCTTTTTCGGGCTGAAGGTGAAGATGAAAATACATCGATTAGCCAGGTTGCAGGTTTAATTAAATCGAAACCTTTATTGTAGGAGTATATGTAAAGAAAGCCAAAAAGCGCACCTCCCAAGTGAGCGATATGTCCTCCTGCGTTGCTTCCTGCAATGCTAATTACATCTAGAACAATTAAAAAAAGACCTATATACTTTAACTTTACAGGACCAATGAACAGTAAGTTTAGCGAAATGTTTGGGGCGAAGGTTACCGCAGCAAATACCACAGCGTAAACCGATGCTGACGCACCCAATGCGAACGAAACAGGAAGCACATCAGCAAAAACGGGAAAAATATTGTAGAAGAGTATGTAAAGGAAAGCGCCGGCAATTCCACCCATTAGGTAAACTCCCAAAAGTTTACGCTCCGACATGTAACCCAGAAAAATTTTCCCAAACCAGTATAACCACAACAGGTTGAACAGTATATGAATAAACCCTTCGTGAAAGAACATGTATGTAAAAATGGTCCATGGCCTGCTAAGCAGGTTTGGTAAATAGGCGGGAACAGCAAGGTAGCGCGAAATTGTGTATCCAAAATCCGACCCAGCAAGAAAAAGCAGCGCTTTTAGAACATTGAATACCAAAAATACCGCCAGGTTAACGTAAATTATTTTAACCAGCAAGCCACCTTCCCTAAACGATTGCTTAATCTCATCAATAATGTTCATAGCAAAATGTATACTAACTTTTAGTAGAATTTATCGCGCCTGTGCGCCCAGTATTTAATTAAAATAAACCCAAAAAGCATGCCACCCAAATGCGCAAAATGCGCAATGTTGCTTCCGGGTTGCGTAATTGCAAGCCAAAGCTCAATTGCTCCGTAACCCATTACAAAGTATTTTGCTTTAATGGGTATTGGAGGGAAAATAAGCATAAGCTGAGTGTTGGGAAAATACATTCCAAAAGCCAGCAAAACCCCAAAAACGGCGCCCGATGCACCAACTGTTGGAATGTTCATTTTTGCTTCAATAAGCTGTCGTGTGTACTCCTGTGCCTGATTCATAAACATTTGTCCATTGGGATTACTGAACCATGCCCCAAGCATATTGTCGTAAATAGTTCCGTAGTAATCGGGGAAGTGTTTGGTTACAAACGCTGCGAAAGTTTCTGGCGAAAGGGTATTTAACATTGCGGTTGCCGATTCTTCAATGCCCGAAATTTGAAGATGGATTACAAACGTATGTAGCAGGGCAGCTCCTAGTCCCGTTACCATATAGTAAACTAAAAAACGTTTGCTTCCCCAAACCTGCTCCAAAATTCGTCCAAACATGAACAAGGCAAACATATTGAAGAACAAATGTGTAATCCCGCCATGCATAAACATGTGCGTAACAATTTGGTGCGGGCGAAACAACGACGAACCAAAGTAGAATAGCCCTAAAATTCTGTTCAAATCAACGCCAAAACTTGTCCTCATTACCCAAGTAACAAGAAGAAGGAGGGCGTTAATAATAATTAAGTTTTTTACTACTGGTGGAATATTTTCGAAACCCGTTCGGCCCATTGTACTCATAGTAATTCTCTTTAATTTCCTAATAAAAACAAGTTATTGCAGCAATTTGTTTTATAAAAAACCGATTTACCGCTAAGTTAGTAAAAACTCAACAATTACTTAAACCTTTTCTCAATATCGTTGGTTTGCAGAATGTGAATAATTGGCTTGCCATCGGGCGAAAGGTTTGGCTGTTGGCAGGCAAACAGTTTATCTACCAGATCCTGCATCTCAAGAGGTTCAAGCGATCTTCCGTGCGGAATTGCCGATGCTTTTGCCATTGACATGGAAATTTTTTGGTGCGCATCAATCGCTGCATCGCCCATGTTTTGTTTAAAGTAGCCCAGCAGCTCAAAAACAAACTTTTCGGGATTTGGAATTTTCAGATGCGCAGGTAGTGCGTTCACCGCAATGGTTTCCTGTCCTAAAAATGAAATTTCAACCCCAAGCAACGAAAGGTCTTCCTTTATTTCATCGAGTAGAGCTAAATCGGCAGAGCTAAGTTCCATGGTTTGTGGGAACAGCTCCTGCTGCGAGCTAACTGGGCCCATAGAAAGGTTCAACAAAAAGTTTTCGAAGAGAATTCGCTCGTGAGCCCTACGCTGGTCAATTATCATAAGACCCGACTTAACCGATGACAAAATATACTTATTCTTAAACTGAAAAAAACGCTGAATAGCTTTGGGGAAGAGCGATTCTTCTTCCTCAAAATCAGCATTCATTTTGCTTTCAACAGTTTCGTCATCAAAGCCAATGCCTCTCTGGTTATGGTAAAGATTCTGCCAACCTTCAACCGACTTCTTTTCGA
>CAZLXF010000051.1:0-15953 GCA_964563065.1 uncultured Rikenellaceae bacterium
TACGTGCGTCCCCCAATTACCGATCAAACTTTTGTTCCGGATGTTTACTAAAAGGGTTGAAGCGGAAGAATCCTAGTCCAAAACCCCTTCCATTCCCATAACCTTCGCAATTCGCTTGGGAATATCTGTGTTGTCCATTTGCCCAATAAATAGTTCCTCCCCTACGCCTATGGCGTAAACAGGAACCTGTGAGCCTGTATGGGAGTATGAAGTCCAACCAATTCCAGCTTTTTGGTTCAAAACTTTAATTGCGGCCATTGTAAGCGGATCGTAATCGCCATACTCATCGTTAACAATATCAATTTGGGTTGAACTGAGTTTCCCTTGTGAAGCCTCAAAAGCCTGCTTTAAGGTAGATAGGTAACCATTAGTAAGTTCCATACCTTCCTTTCCTAGGCCAATCTCTTGATTTAAGAAATCAATAAATTGCTTAAACGTAGGTTTCCCGTTATACTTATTCTTGAATTGGGCAACCTTCTCATTAAAAGCATCGTACGATTCCTTCTGGTTACAAAGAAGAGAGATGTCACTGTCGTAACCCCTTGAGCGTGATCCCAAACTCATTCCTCCTGTTTCGTGATCGGCAGTAACAACAATTAAAGTTTCGTTAGGATGTTTCTTGTAGAACTCGTAAGCAACCGCAACAGCATCGGAAAACGATATGGTTTCGAAAAGTGTTGTAATTGCATCGTTATTGTGGCACGACCAATCGATTTTACCGCCTTCTACCATTAGAAAAAAACCATTGGGATTATCGAGAACACGTAAAGCTACCTTTGTAATATCAGAAAGCGAAACATCGCTTTCACTCTTATCAATATGATACTGAAGTGAACTGCCTGTAGCCGGGTTGGGTGCTGAGTAAACTATTGTGCCATTTCTTGATAAAATTGTATCGGGGATAACGAGATCCTGAGTGAAGAACACACCTTTTTTTGAGCCTATTTCAAACACATTCCCAAGTGACTTTTCAACTCTTGCCCCTTCTGGGTCAATAAAACCTCCTCCTCCAAAAAATCTGTAACCCGAATTTATTAAATCATGAGAAATATTATGGTACATATCTCTCAGGGGTTGATGCGCATAGAAAGCGGCTGGTGTAGCATGATCGATACTAACACTTGTAACGATACCTGTGTTTACTCCACTTTTGTTTGCATAATATGCAACGCTATAGAGGGTATCCTTCCTGTCTGGAGATAAGGAAAGAGTGTTAATTGACGTTTTGTGACCAGTTGCAAGCGCAGTACCCGCTGCTGCTGAACCTGTTATATAACGGTTTGCAGCAAATGTAGTAGCAAAACCCGTTGCTGGGAATGTTGTAAAACTTAAGTGTTGGTTCCCATAACTTGAATCCCTAGAAGCAAGGAATGCCTGAGTTGCATTAACCTGCTGAATTCCCATGCCATCACCAATAAAGTAGAAAACATATTTTGCATGTGGTGATTTTACCTTTTCGGTTCCACAACTCTGGATAAATAAAGGGGTGATAATTAGGATTAAACCCAATAATAAATTATGTCTATTTCTCATCACTATTTTTTTTAAATAAACAAGCAAGTTATAAAAAAGATTAATTGAATATAAAAAAAGCTGAGCAAATGCTCAGCTTTTTTTATATTTCCAATAGTTCTAACTATTTCTCTTCCATTCTACGAGATGCATAGCTAATTTTCAATGCACTCGCTTTACGAAGCTCCTGCTTAACATCTGTAACGATTCCCATGCGAGTTTCTTCATGTATCTTAAGCGAAGTTGTTAAAAACGCTCTATCGGCTTCGCTAAGTGCCTCTCTTTCAGAGGAAATAAAGTCACGGATGTCAACCAACGTTTTGAAACTATCGTTAAGCTGAATTCTGGAATCGGTACCAAACACCTTCTGGTACTGACCAGCAGGAGGCCCAATGTAAATGTATGAAACCAACGATTTTTTTTCTAGTTTCACTACCTCTGTAGCTTCGGGGAGTCTAATCCTAACAAAAAGTTCGGTTTCCCTCATTGTTGTACTTACCATGAAGAAGAACAACAGCATGAATACAATATCGGGAAGCGAAGCAGTGGATATTGCAGGCATACCTTTTTTGCCTTTGCGTTCGAATTTTGCCATTAGTTTTTCCCTCCTACGCTTTTGGGTTCGGCCTCAGAAATACGCTGAGGAATAACTTTTTGCACCGCTTTCTGCTGATCTTCGGGAAGCTCGTTGTAAGATTTCCCGAATTTACCTCGAGCAACCTGTTCGCGCAACTCGTTAACAGCAGCTACCAACTCGTTCTGAACCAGCATGTACATCTTGTACGATGTGCCACGGTCGTTCTGAAGAGAGATAACGCCCTTGCCAACCTCAACGTTTCCAAAGTATTCCACCTCAACGGTTTGTTTTTCGGGAAGATCTAGGTCGTTATTGGGGTTCATAATGAACTCCTTGGTTTTCTCCCGAAGCATTCCAATATCCATTGGCTGATCCTCAACCAGCAAGCGATCGCTCTTATTTATAAGCACCGTAAAAATGTTTCGTTGCTTAACATCTTGCTGTGTATCTTGGGTTTTATCCTCTGGCATTGGTGGCAACATCCTTGCTAACCCGGTGTCCACGTTCATGGTTGTGGTAACCAGGAAGAAAATCAGCAGCAAGAAGGCGATATCGGCCATGGAGCTTGCATTTATTTCTCCTAATTGTCTTGCCATTTTATTATTTTTTTTATGAACGGCAACATAGTGTTACCGACATTAAACTATCGATGAAAAATGCTCCTGATACCTGTGAAGAGCAGCCCTAGTACGGCAACTCCAAACAGAACGTAGGTAGCAATAATCCCAGTATCGGTAAACGCTAGCACTTTAGGGTTTGAGAAATTTGGGTGGTTAGTTGCTGTAATAATTGTTGTTGTATCTGACAACAAGTAACCAATTAATACTGCAATACCCAAACCTACTAGCCCAACCAGAGCCTTCACTGCGTTCTTGGGGTATAGGGCAAAGAAAACAACCGGGAAAATTACTGCGAAGAAAGCAGCAATTATCAGCAGAACATATGCCCAAATAATGTATAGGTTCTCATCTACTATGCCTGCAAAAAATAGCAACGCAATAACAGTTGAGGTTCCCATCAGTACCCAAGATAATATTTTTACTAAATTACTTATTAGGCTGTTGGACATGGTGTACTATTTTTTAAGGTTATATTTCATAAGAATGTCGATAAGACTGATGGAAGCATCTTCCATGGTGTTTACAAGTTTATCGATTTTTGAAACTAGGTAGTTATAGAAAATTTGAAGAATAATAGCAACGATAAGACCGAATACGGTAGTGATAAGAGCAACCTTAATACCACCAGCTACAAGCGCAGGGGATATGTCGCCAGCTGCTTCAATAGAGTTGAAAGCATCAATCATACCAATTACAGTACCCATGAAACCAAGCATTGGGGCAAGTGAGATGAAAAGGGCGATCCAGGTAAGTCCGCTCTCTAGTTGTCCCATTTGCACAGAACCATAAGTAACAACCGATTTCTCAACTACATCAATACCTTCGTCAGCACGTGATAAACCTTGATAGAAAATGCTGGCTACAGGACCACGTGTATTACGACAAACCTCTTTTGCAGCTTCAATTCCGCCCGACTCAAGAGCTTCCTCGATTGACTTCAAAAGTTTTTCGGCGTTGGTTGTTGCAAGGTTCAGGTAAATGATTCTTTCGATAGAAAGAGCCAAACCAAGCACAAGTGCCAAAAGAACGATTCCCATAAACTCGGGACCACCGTCGATAAAGGTTTTCTTAAGAGTTTTGTGGATACCAAGTTCTTCCTCAACTGCAGCTGCAGGGGCTGTATCAACGGCCTCAACAGCAACGGTGTCGGTTTCAACCATTGCGGTATCAGGTGTTTCTGCTGTTTCATCTTGAGCAGAAATGTAGGTTGATGCGCCAAACATCAGCATGCCTGTAACTGCAAAAAGTGCAAATAGTTTTTTCATGGTAAAGTTGTCTTTAATTATTACTAGTTAGGATTAAGTGATTACAAAAATATTTTAATTATTTTAAAAATGCAAGCGGAGAGAGTGGGATTCGAACCCACGATACCCTTTTGAGGTATACACACTTTCCAGGCGTGCGCCTTCGACCACTCGGCCATCTCTCCAGTAGGTTTGCCTAAGCAGCAACCCTCCAAATTTAGGGGCGCAAAATACTAAAAAATATTCAAATATTGTTTTTTTACACTGTAATTTCTCCGCTAATCGATTTTTCGAGCTGTTGCACCAACTCTTCTACCGAGTAGCCTTTACCAAGCAAAAACATTAGTTTTACAACTGCTGCCTCGAAAGTAGTGTCCTTCCCGCTAACAACTCCAGCTTTTTTAAGCAGCAATCCATTGTCGTACTTATCCATATCAACGCTACCTGCCTGGCACTGGGTAACATTCAACACTACAATACCTTTATTTATGGCTTTCTTAATTCGCTTTAAAAACCATTGCTGGCTAAGCGCATTCCCCGACCCGTAGGTTTCAAGAATTATTGCCTTTACATCGGGCGTATTTACCACTGCGTCAACCACTGATGGTGATATTCCAGGGAATAATTTTAGTACTGCAACGCTATTGTCGATAAACGGGTGAACCTTCAGCTCCTGCTTGTGCGTAAAGTAATGAATAAAGGCGAAGTTATACTTAATGCTAATTCCAGCCTGCGCAAGCGGCGGGTAATTATATGAACCGAATGCATTGAAATGTTCGGCGTTGTGTTTGGTGGTTCTGTTTCCGCGAAAAAGTTGGTTCTCGAAGAAAATGGTAACCTCAGGAACCAGAGGCTGACCATTGCTGCTGGCGGCAGCAATTTCAATGGCGCTTATTAGGTTCTCCTTACCATCGGTTCGAAGCATTCCTATTGGGAGTTGCGAACCCGTAAATACCACAGGTTTATCCAAATTTTCGAGCATGAAGCTGAGCGCTGAGGCTGAGAACGACATGGTGTCGGTTCCGTGAAGAATTACAAAACCATCGTACTTTTTGTAGTTGTCCTCGATAAGTAGCGCCAATTTAATCCAAAACTCTGGTGATACATCAGAAGAATCGACCAGCGGATTGAACGAGATGGTATCGAGGTTGAAACCAAACTTGCGCAGCTCTGGTACCTCGTCGGTAATTTGGTCGAAGTTGAATGGTGCAAGGGCTCCCGTTTCGGGATTCTGTTTCATACCAATGGTTCCACCGGTATAAATAATAAGTATAGATGTTTTGTTCGACTCCATAAAACTAGCTTGTTAAATCGAATAATTTTAGGGCGTTACTGGTTGTGCTGCTAGCCACCTCCTCAACCGAAACATTTAAAACTTCGGCAATTTTTTTTGCAATAAATACAATGTTTGCACTCTCGTTGCGCTTACCGCGCATTGGAACTGGCGAAAGATAGGGTGAGTCGGTTTCGAGAACAATTTTATTTATGTCCATATTTGCTAAAACCTTATCGACTCCACCATTTTTATAGGTAACAACTCCACCAATTCCAACCATAAACGAATTGTACTTAACAATATGCTCGTAGTTTTCGAGAGTTCCCGTAAAGCTATGAAATACACCACTAAGCGAGGAGTCTATTTCTGAATCAACAATCTCAAGGATTTCGTCGAACGAGTTGCGCGAATGAATAACAACTGGAAGTTGTAACTTTTTTGCTAGCCGAAGCTGGTGACGGAATGCAACTTTTTGCTGCTCAACGTGGGTTTTATCCCAATACAAATCGATTCCTATTTCGCCAACGCCATAGTACTTTTTTATAGAAAACTCTTTCTCAACAATGTCCAACTCTTTCTCGAAATTCTCCTTTACCGAAGTTGGGTGTAATCCCATTAGCGGGAAACAGTAGCCAGGAAATTCGCTGGCCACAGCGAGCAAGCTAGCAATTGATGAGCCATCGATATTGGGCATTACCATGCACTGAATGCCAGCCTCTTTTGCCCGAGCGATAGATTCTTTTCGGTCGGAGTTGAACTCTTCGGAAAATATATGTGTATGGGTATCAATAAATTTCATTCTATCAGTTTGAGCATAAACAAACAACAAACTTAGCAAATGTTTGGGAGCTTGCTAGGAGATACTATAAATTGAACGAAAAAATATGCAAAAAATTGGATGATAAGCAGCTAACATGCACCGATAAGAGTAAAAACTTTTCCGGGTTTACACTTTACCATTCCTGAGAACTCGAGATTGAGAAGGATGGAGGAAACTTTTGCTACGGGCATTTTGGCTTTAAGGCAAATAACATCGATAACTTCGGAGCCATTCTCGCGCAGCGCATCAATAATAATTTTTTCGTCGTTTGTAAGGTTTGGGAAAAGGGTTGGCTGGGTAACCTTTGGGTTTGCCGATGGCGACTCCCAACCAAGTTGAAACTCAATGTCGGATGCAGATTCGATAAGCGCGGCTTTATTCTGCTTAATCAACATGTTGCAACCCTTGGAATATTTCTGCGTAACCTGACCGGGCAGGGCAAAAACTTCGCGGTTATAGGAAATTGCTATGTCGGCGGTAATGAGCGAGCCTCCCTCCTCGGCACTCTCGATGATAATTGTTGCATCGGAAAGACCCGCAATTATTCGATTTCGCTTAATAAAGTTCTTACGGTCGATGGTAGGCCCCGATGGAAAATCGGTAACTAACGCCCCGTGGGCGTTAATTTCACGAGCAACTGAACGGTGAGCCTGAGGATAAATGGTGTTAAGCCCATGTCCCAGAACAGCAACGGTTAGCAAATTATTTTTAAGTGCTGCCTTGTGTGCGCAAATATCGACACCGTATGCTAACCCGCTAACAATTATTGGTTTATGCCCTCTGGCGCTGAGGTCGAAAATAATTTTTTCGCAAACATCGCGACCATAGTCGGTAATGCTTCTTGTACCAACTATACTAATTACTTTTTGTTGGTTCAAATTTATGCTGGGAATGCCTTTTTGGAACAGAACAATTGGACTATCCTCGCACTGTTTAAGACGGTTCGGGTAATCGGAATCGAGGTAGAAGTATGTTTTAATGTTATGCTTTACAACGAAATCGACCTCTTGCTTGGCTCGGTCGAGCACCTTCTGGTTAATAATTTCGTTGGCTAGAACTTTCCCAATTCCAGGAATTTTTGTGAGAGCACGAGGCGTTTGCTTAAAAACAGCCTCAACACCGCCACAGTATGCAATTAACTTTTTGGCATTAACACTCCCAATTTTGGGAATCATGTCAATTGCTATCTGGTATTTGAGCAGCTCCTTATCCACAATTGAGAATCTATTGCTGTGAATTCAAAGCTAACGATTTTATCAGCTTCTGCTTCTGCGAATTTGTTAGGCTTGAAATGCTAAAGGGAGGATACTGTGCCACGGTTCCACTAATATTCTGATAAACAAAAACTTCTTCTCTGAGATTATAAAGAGACTTTTTTAACCGAAACTTTACAAACTGTTTTTTCGGTATTTCGTAGGAATTCTTCTTTGAATTGAACGGGTTTAGAAGGTAAAAACGAATGACAACCCTGGAATTCTCATCGCTAAAGTAGAGGTACGATGATTTAATAATTATATGGTAAATGTAGAACGAAAGGTATAAACCCAGAAGAACGAACGAAAGGATTTGCCTGCTTACACCGGTTAAACCATATAAATAATCGCCAAGGTTAGTGGCGTAGAACAATGCAATTGGCAATGCAATTAGTATGGCAAAAATTCGCTTCTGCATTTGAATGCGAATTACTGCGTCGGAATTTTCGATAGTCATTTTCTCTTATAAATTATTTTTCCCTTAACTGGTTCCTTCGTTTTAGCTCCTTACGAATTAACGAAAGTTCCCTTCCTGTTTGCCCCTTAACCGATGTGTTTTCCTGAGCACGGCGGATAAGATAAGGCAAAACCTCTTTAACTGGACCGTAAGGAATGTACTTCGCAACATTGTAATTGCTAGCAGCTAAGTTAAACGAAATATTGTCGCTCATACCAAAAAGTTGAGAGAAAAATATTCTTGAGTCGGAGGGTTGAATACGATTTCTTTCCATAAGCATGGCAGCATAAGCAACGCTATCCTCGTTGTGCGTACCGCAAAACATTGATGTTGAGTCGATGTTGACAATGCAAAATTTCACGGCCTCGTTGAAGTCTCTGTCGGTATTGGCCTTCGTTTCGTGAATTGGCGATATGTAGCCAAGCTCGTCGGCACGGAGTCTCTCCTTTTCCATGTAGGCGCCACGAACCAACTTAATGCCCAGAACATAGCCGTTCTCAATGGCTTTTTTATGGGCAATAAATAGGAAATTCAACCTGTCGGTTCTATACATTTGGAGGGTGTTGTACACAATGGCTTTGGTTTTGTTGAAGCGGGCCATCATTTTCTCCACAACTTCATCAATTGCAGCTTGGTACCACGAGTCCTCCGCATCAATCAGTATTGGTTTATCGGAATCGAAAGCAGCCTGGCAAAGCGTTTCAACCCGCCTGAAAAAACTTCGATATAATTCCTGCTCCTTCGTACTCAGCTCCTTTTTACAGCTCACCTTTTCGAGAACTGAAGTATCGGCAATACCCGATGGTTTGAACACTACAAAAGGAATAGCAGGATTTTTTGAAGCGTGAGAAATCGATTTCAGAATCTCGTTCATTGCGCTTTCCCTGTCATCCTCGTTATCTTTAGCTTCAACGGAGTAATCGAGAATTGATTGAACCCCAAATTTATTTAACCTTTCAACTGTTTCTGCACATTCATCCAAAGTTTCGCCACCAACAAACTGACGAAAAATGGATGGCTTAATGGCCCACGATACAGGAACACGAAGAGAGTTAGCAAGTTTCAACAAAGATTCCCCAACCTTTACCATAAAAGGCCATGAAATAGTTGTAAAAAGTAATCGAGCCCTTTTTAAATCGTAATTTGAATTTATGGCAAAGGCTACCTGTGTGTTATCAAACGCAATCATCAAAAATAATTATTTTAAAAAACCAGCAAACATTGCAATACCTTAAAACAAAATAATACGTAACATTAAAATATAGAACAATAACAGCAAACGCCCACTTTGGTTTAAAAAGTAGGCGTTTGCCAATAATTAATAAGCGATACTATATAGTGTGTTCCAAGTTAAAACCAACCTTTTTTAAATCCTCCCAGTAGCATGGATACGATTTAGTAGTAACCTTTGGGTTTTCTATTTTTAGTTCAGGAACCACCAACGATAATGGCGCAAGCGCCATAACAATTCTGTGATCGTTGAACGAGCTAAGAACCGGAACCTTCTTTCCAAATCCTTTTGCTTTACCATCGAACACCATGGTTTCAAATTCACCAACCTTTTCGAAGGTAACTTTGGCGCCAAACAGCGCCATTTGCGACTGAATAGCCATTAGCCTATCGGTTTCCTTTTTCCGCAACAACTCAACTCCCGAAAAGCGGAATGAAATTCCTAACGCAATGCAGGTTACTGCAACGGTTGGAACAATATCGGGGTTGTTTGTAAAGTCGTACTCTAAACTTTTAATTTTGGGTTTCGATTTCTTCAAAACTAAACCATCAGCAGTAACTTCAGTGTTTACCCCGAGCTGAGTAAAAATATCCTTAACAATGGCATCGCCCTGAATACTTTCAATGTTAAGCCCTTTAAGCGTTAACGTAGCTTTTTTTGAAAGGGCAACCATTTGGTACCAGTAGCTGGCAGATGTCCAATCGCCCTCAACGGACATTTCAGAACCATCATTTAATTCGTACTCAGTAAGAATATCGTCCCTCTCCCAGGTAGCGTTTACTCCTAAATAGCTGAAAAGACGGATAGTTTGAAAAATAAAAGGTGACTTTATGATTTTATCTTTCAACTCTATTAAATCTTCCTTTGGAAGAGATTGTGAGAAAAGTAGCGAAGAGTTTATAAACCCGCTACTTATGGAAGCATCTACTCTGGTAATGCTACCTTTAAAGCCTTTTCCAATAATTTTTAGCGGAGGAAATCCGTTACGCTCAAGGTACTTAATGTTAAAGCCTTGTTGCTGAAGCATTTTTATTACATCGCCAACTGGGCGTTTGTACATTTCGTCGGATCCGGTAATAATCCATTCACCTTCAAAAAATGAGAAAAAAGCGCGCAGAAACCGAATGGCTTTTGCAGGCTCGCCCTTATCGAGAGGAACCTTCCCCTTACGAACTGATTTGTCGATAATTTTTTCAGCATCCTTATCCGACATCGCCTTAATGTCGAACTTCGCACTTTTAATTGCTTTAATCACTAGCGAACGATTGCTTATACTCCTGCAAGGAGTTAAAGCTATCTCACCAGATAATGATTTATCCTTTTTACCAACAGTATAAATAAGCATGTTTTTCGATTTAGTGTAGTCCCAACAACTTCCAAAGGTATTAATAATTAGGTTGAATAATCCTAAAGTTAAATGGGTTTTTTACCTTCGCTAATCGTTACGTGTTGATAATTATTGTGTTATATTTAATAATTATTCTTTTTGCATTCCGTTTTGGAATACAACTGGAGAGTAAAGTAGAGCAACGCAAAGCTTCAGATTTTAAACGTATGGCAAATACAATCAAATATCCATCATTTTTCGCTAATACGCTAGAGAACTCTTACGGCAAATATTTTTTAAAATTTTTAACGTTTCCATGATCCGCCTCCCGGTGGAAAGATGGAAAGTTAAAAATCATTTCGTAGGGGTTGACTTTCATCTTCCTACTGTAACTAGTGTGGTTAAACAAACATCGACATAAATCCCTGTCTTTACCGTCGCTTCGGCAGGCAGGCGTTCCATCTTTTCTTCGATTAACAAATCCTTTGTCAGAGTTCCGAAGTCGCTTGCGCACTGGCTCTGTGAGACTTCTGAACTCACCCTATCCGTTATCTTAAAAATCTGCGTAAATCCCTGCCTGAACTGCCGCTTCGGCAGGCAGGAGTTCAATCCGCATTATTTGCATTCCATCTTTCCTAAACTAGACGTTTCCATGTCCGCAATAAAACGAGCGGACGCCTGCCTTGGGCAGGTAAATTGGAAAGTCTTCCCTCCACTTCCATCTTCAGTCTTTCCTCTTCCTGCTTCCTATTGTGACTACTGTGCCCCTGCCTACCGCCTGCCTCGGCAGACAGGGCAGGCAGGTAATGTGGTTAACCAAAAATCCGTGAAAATCTATTCAATCAGTGTTATCTGCGTTCCATCTCTTTTTCCTATCTTTGCACGTTCAAAAAAATCGTAAAACCAACGCATTATGGATTATAACTTTGTCGAGATAGAGAAGAAATGGCAACAATATTGGAAGGAAAACAAAACCTACAAGGTTGATATTGATAAATCGCGTCCCAAGTATTACGTGCTTGATATGTTTCCTTACCCATCGGGAGCAGGATTACATGTTGGCCATCCACTTGGATACATAGCATCCGATATTTACTCACGCTACAAGCGTTTACAGGGTTTCAACGTTTTACACCCAATGGGGTACGATGCTTTCGGCCTTCCGGCTGAACAGTATGCAATTCAAACTGGTCAGCATCCTGCACTTACAACCGATATCAACATAAAAAGATATCGCGAACAGCTCGATAAAATAGGTTTCAGCTACGATTGGGATCGTGAAGTTCGCACTTCTGATCCGGAATACTACCATTGGACTCAATGGGCTTTCATCCAAATGTTTAAGCACTGGTACAACAACAAAACCCAGAAAGCCGAACCCATTGAAAATCTGATTACTGAGTTCGAAAAGAATGGGAATTCAACAGTTGAAGCAGCATGCAGCGAGGTAAAAGAATTTTCTGCCAGCGAGTGGAAAGCGATGAGCGAACGTGAGCAGCAGGAAATTTTACTTTCGTACCGTATGGCATACCTGGCCGATACTATGGTAAACTGGTGCCCGGCTCTTGGCACCGTTCTGGCAAACGATGAGGTAAAGGAAGGATTCTCTGTTCGCGGAGGACATCCAGTTGAGCAGCGCAAAATGAAGCAGTGGTGTTTGCGAATCTCGGCGTACGCCGAAAGAATGCTGAATGATTTGGAAACTATCGATTGGACTGACTCGCTGAAGGAGATTCAACGAAATTGGATTGGACGCTCCGAGGGTGCCGAGGTTACTTTCAAGATTGATGGTTCCTACGAGGGAATTATTGTTTTCACAACTCGTCCCGATACAATTTACGGAGCAACATTTATGGTACTGGCTCCCGAAAGCGAACTCGTAGAAAAATTAACCACTGCTGAGCACAAGCAGGCTGTTGATGATTACATTACGCTTGCAAAGCGTAAAACCGAGCGCGAGCGTCAGGCTGAAGCAAAAAATGTTACCGGCCAATTTACTGGAAGCTACGCAATTAATCCGTTCACAAAGGAACGAATCCCAATTTGGATCAGCGAGTACGTGCTGGCAGGTTATGGAACCGGCGCAATTATGGCAGTTCCTGCACATGATAGCCGCGATTTTGTTTTTGCAAAAACATTCGGTTTACCAATTATTCAAACCGTAATTCGCCCCAGCGAAACTCCTTCCGATCCTTCAACCTGGGAGGAATCGTACGACGCCAAGGAAGGAATCGTTATCAACAGCGGAATTATAAACGGGCTGGAGGTTAAGGATGCCATCCGAACGATTAACGAAAATATTGAAAAGCAAGGACTTGGTAGCTACAAAATAAACTATCGTTTGCGCGATGCAATTTTCAGTCGCCAGCGTTACTGGGGCGAACCATTCCCAATTTACTACAAGGATGGAATGCCATACACTATCGACGAAAGTAAACTTCCACTCGAACTTCCTGAGGTTGATGCGTACCTTCCAACTGAAAAGGGTGAGCCGCCTCTTGGTCGTGCAAAAAGTTGGCAAACTAGCGAAGGTTTCCCATACGAGCTGAGCACAATGCCGGGTTTTGCTGGATCATCAGCATATTATCTGCGCTACATGGATCCACGTAACAGCAAAGGTTTGGTTTCGAAGGAAGCAAACGAGTACTGGGAAAATGTTGATCTATATATCGGGGGAACCGAACATGCAACCGGACATTTAGTGTACTCACGTTTCTGGAACAAATTCCTGTTCGATTTGGGTTACGTTTGTAAAAACGAACCGTTTAAAAAGTTGATTAACCAGGGAATGATTCAGGGACGTTCGAACTTTGTTTACAGGATAAAAAACACCAATAAGTTCGTTTCGCTAAACCTAAAAAAGGATTACGATGTTACTGAAATTCATGTTGATGTAAACATTGTGAGCAACGATATTCTCGATTTGGACAAGTTCCGCGCATGGAGACCAGAATTTACCGATGCTGAGTTTATTCTTGAAGACGGAAAATACATCTGTGGATGGGCCGTTGAAAAGATGAGCAAAAGTATGTACAACGTGGTAAATCCGGATGATATTATTGTAAACTACGGCGCCGATACGCTCCGCATGTACGAAATGTTCCTCGGTCCGCTTGAACTTTCGAAACCTTGGGATACCAACGGAATTGACGGAGTTCACAAGTTTTTACGTCGCTTGTGGAGATTATACCACGATTCGAATAACGAGCCAAACGTTAGCAGCGAAGCAGCAAGTAAGGCAGAACTGAAAGCAGTACATAAAACAATTAAAAAGATTTCGGAAGATATCGAGAAGTTCAGCTTTAACACTGGAGTTTCGGCATTTATGATTTGTGTGAACGAACTTACCGAGCTAAAATGCAACAAGCGTGAAGTTCTGGAACCACTTGCAATTATTCTTGCTCCATACGCTCCGCACATTGCCGAAGAACTCTGGCATCTGCTTGGATATTCGTCAACCGTTTGCGATGCAAAATGGCCAGAATTCAATGAAAAGTATTTGGTTGAAAGCACTTTTACGTGTCCAGTTTCCTTCAATGGTAAAATGAGGTTTACAATAGATATCCCATTGAACCTTCAAAAGGAAGAGGTTGAACAGCTGATTATGGCTCACGATCAATTTGAACGGTATCTTGATGGAAAACCAGTGAAAAAAATTATTGTTGTTCCCAACAAAATTGTAAACGTAGTGATATAAAATATTGCTAGTCTGGCAAAAGATTAGTTCTCAAAAAATGTAAATTAGCAGGGTCATTGAGCATGTCGAAATGACCCTGCTTTTTTTACAATCAATTTATACTTTGATTTTGGCACTTAATCTGGTAACCATACAATCCATTGCAAAAAATGTGGGATTTGATGCCTGCGGAGTAAATCGAGTAGAAAAACTTTCCGCGGAAGAAGATCATCTTAAAACATGGCTTTCGCAGGGAATGCATGGTGAGATGAGCTACATGGAACGAAACGCCGACAAACGCATCGATCCTTTGCTGCTAGTTCCGGGAGCAAAATCAATAATTTCGGTTCTTCTCAGTTACTATCCGGGAAATCCAAACGTATCAACCATCCCTCCCAAAATTTCGCGCTACGCGCTAAGTGTTGATTACCACAACGTAGTTAAGCAAATGCTTTGGGAAATGCTTGAGCAAATCAGGGAAAATTTTGGTGAAGTGAACGGTCGCGCTTTTGTTGATTCGGCTCCGGTGCTTGAGCGTGTTTGGGCAGCAAAATCGGGGTTGGGATGGATTGGGAAGAACGGGCTGCTAATTAACCCAAAGTTTGGCTCGTACACTTTTATCGGCGAGTTGATTTTAGATATCGATATTGAACCTTCAAAAAATACTGTTCCAAACCGCTGCGGAACCTGCACCCGCTGCATCGATTCTTGCCCCACCGGGGCAATTATTTCTCCCGGAATTATCGATGCCCGCAAATGCATTTCCTACCTAACCATCGAGAAAAAAAGTGAGCTAACCAATGAAGAAAAAAGTAAGCTAAACGGCTGGTGTTTTGGCTGCGATATTTGCCAAGAGGTTTGTCCGTGGAATGCAAAAATTAGCATTAGCAACCACGATGTTATAAAACCAAAAAGTGATGTTTTAACATTCAATTCAAAAAAAGCGAAGGAGTTGAACGAAACAGAATTTACACAATTATTTGGCGATACGCCTGTTGCTCGTTCGGGTTTTAAAAGATTTATGAAGAATTCCCAAGCAAGTTCAATATAAAAACCAGAAAAAGTTTTTACCTTTCTAGCTACATTTACCAGAAAATATTAACCATGGAACTCAAAGAATTCAAAATAACGCTTAACTCGGGCGAAAAACTTTTTGCATGGTACGCAGCGCCAGCATCATCTCCTCAGGCTGTGATCTGTTTAAGCCATGGTTGGGGCGAACACTCGCTTCGTTACAAACACTGGGCAGAGAATTTTGTAAGCAACGGTTACGCTTTTCTCGCTTGGGATCAGTACGGACACGGCCAGTCGGATGGACAACGCGGACACGTTAAGGATTACGAGGTTTTTATGGAATCCATCGATAAGGCGCTAAATACTGCCAGCGAGAAGTTTCCCGGCGCTCCTATTGTACTTTACGGACATAGCATGGGTGGAAATACTGCCATAAATTTTACCATTAGGTACAATAATCCGTTTAACCTACTGGTAGCAACTTCACCCTGGCTTCGCTTGGCAAAACCTGCTCCTGCTGCACTCAAGGCTCTTGTAAAAGTGCTGAATGTTATTTGGCCAAGTTTTCCGATTACAGCTCCGCTTGAGGCGGAAAAAATAAGCCACATTCCAGAGGAAGTTGAGAAGTATAGAACCGATCCGTTGAACCACAGCAAAATAACGCCACGACTTTACAAAGTTATTAATGATTCGGGCAATTATGCGGTTGAGCATGCGCACGAAATTAAAAAAACCATGCTGCTGCTCCATGGCGATGCTGATGAGGTAACTTCGTTTGACAAGTCATCGGAATTGGCCATAAAAGCGCCAAACTGTAGTTTCGTTCCATGGAAAGGAATGTACCACGAGTTGCACAACGAAACCCTTCAGAACGAAGTTTTTAACATGATTAAGGAGTGGATTAGCGGAAATTTGGAGAAGTAGCTTGCGATGGATTACGAATTCC
>CAZLXF010000052.1:0-15916 GCA_964563065.1 uncultured Rikenellaceae bacterium
TTTCTGTATACATTCAGCGTTACTCATGGATTTCGTTCCCTTTGGGAACATTTGTTGTAAATGCATTGGGATGCTTGTTAATTGGATTTATTTATGGGATATCCCAGAAGGGGAGTGTTATGTCGAACGAAATGCGGTTACTACTAACCGTTGGATTTTGTGGCGGTTTTACAACCTTTTCTACATTTGCAAACGAAGGGTTTACATTGCTGCGCGGTGGGGAGTTCTTTCAGTTTGGCGTATATACAATTCTAAGCGTTGTTGTTGGTTTAATAGCGGTTTATTTGGGCTATATTTCTTCTAACTTAATACGATAAAAAATGGAAACACCCGGTCAAACAGTTACCATGAAAATTTACGTAAGTTCTACCGACAAATTTCATGGGTCGTTGCTTTACGAAGCCATAACCATTGAAGCCAAGAACTATGGCATAATGGGAGCCACGGTTTATCGGGGGCTAATGGGTTTTGGAACAAGCAGCCGTATGGTTTCAACCAAATTCTGGGAGTTGGTTGAGAAGGTTCCTGTAATTATTGAGTTGAACGATGAGAAGGAGCTGCTTGTGAAATTTCTAAACCATTTGCGTCCCTGGTTTGCAGAAGCGCAAAAGGGGCACTTGGTAACCATGTCGCCTACGGAAGTTGTTCTTAGGAAATCGGGTACAGATATGAAGCAGTAATCCCCCTATTAATGCCTTTTCAATTATTCCTCTGGCATTTGCCAGGGGTCGGGCTGGGTTGCAAGATGGTAAACAGTTTTCAGCAGCAAATCGTAAATGCTGGCCATATTGGCGTAGTTTAGCTTTTCGTGAGTATCGGTAGGTTGATGGTAGTCGCTGTGAATTCCTGTATTTATTAGAAATGCAGGAATATTTTTTTGCTGAAAACTGGTGTGGTCAGAAATTGAGAAAAGGGTTGCATCGTCTAAGCTATTGGGTTTAATTATTTGCTCACCGCTGATATTACATAGGCTAAGAACATCTATGAAATTATTGTACTCTTCTTTCCCGTCAATAAAAAGTATTCTCTCGTTGGGTTTCTTTTTGCTTTCTCTTCCAACCATATCTAAATTTATAACAACAACTGTACTGTCGATTGAAAAAATGGGTTGCTGGGTGTAACCCTCCGAGCCTAAAAGCCCAATTTCTTCTCCGGTGAAAGCAGCAAAAACAATATTACGATAGGGTCTCATTTCACCCGTAAGCATTTCCGAGAGCGACCTTGCAACCTCAAGCATTACTGCTACGCCCGATGCGTTATCGTCGGCACCGGGGTACCAGTTCTGTTCGTCGGCCTTTAGATGATCGAAATGGGCGCTTAAAATAACACTCTGTTCTGTTGGCTCTTTTGAAGGAATGAATCCAACCACGTTAAAAGTTTTTATTGTATCGGTTTTGTAGTTGAATTGGAAACCCAGTTTAAAAAACGGTGCGAATGGCCTTAGGGTTTCTCCGTTTTCAATTTTTGCAGCAACTTTTTGTGGGCTTTCGCCTAGGAACCGCATTGCGAGATCATCGGAGAGAAGGATTTGCGGAATGGGCTTGCCAAACTTGGCAAAAAAGCGGCTGGCTCCCATGTTTCTGCTTCCGAGTAAACTGTATCGTATGTGTTTATGATCGTTGCTTAGCTGCTTCGATATTAGCTCGAACTGGGCTGTGTTGCTGTAGTTAGCTGCCAGCACCAGTTGGCAACCCTTTGCCGTTACTAATTCGTTTATCTTCATGGTTCCAACCCTGAGGTTGTTGGTGAGTATAAACAGGGCTTTCCCATCAAGGTTAAGGCTATCAATTTCTTCCTCCGTGCCAAACCCGCCAAACACAATTTCATACTGCTTGTTGGCTAAAGGGTCTGGTCCTAAACAAATAAAATCGTTGAAGTAATTGTGGTTTATTCCACGATACGAAATGTTGCGGGAATCGGGTTCGTGTGAAATAATTCCTACAGGCTGATGATAAGAAGTTCTTGGAACAAGGGTGTAAGGCTCAAACTTGTACAATTTGAAAAGCGAGTCGATATAGCGAGCGGCAAGGGTATCGTGACCACTGAGGGTGCTTCGGCCTAGTAGTTTTTTGGATGTAAGGAAAGAAACGTGCTCCTTTAGTTTTTCTTCAACCTCTGCTCTGCTTTGCAGAGGAAAATTGTGAATGGACTGTGAGACACAGATTGCAGATGAAAAAACCAATAAAAGTTGGGTAAAAATGTATCTCATCAGTTCTGTAAATTATTGTTGAAGTATGCTAATTTACGAATAAAAAAGCAATACTTTCAGAAGACGGGAAAAGATTATTTTAAACAGTTGCTGTTTTACCAGCCAGGTGTAAAGTTTATGCCGAAGTTAGCAGCTTCGAAACCTCCGCGCTGGAATGGAATTGCGTAGAATGGCTCCAGAACCATCATTCCAAAGAGGTTTATCCTAAGGCTAACACCCGTGCTAACAACCGGAATTCGCTCAAGCGTATTGCTGGCTTGCCATTTAAATTCAATATCGTCAACATCGTACCAGGCAAGCCCTGCATCGGCAAAAAGAGCCAGCTCCGTGTATAAAAACTTCGATTTAATAAGCGTTAATCTTTCTGGCCCGGTAAAGGGAAATCGGATTTCAAAGCTGGTGAGCGCCATTTGGTTTCCTAAAAGTTGATTAATGCTAACCGCTGTGGATGTGGGAGAAATATTCCCTTGATAATCGTTGCGGTCGTAACCTCTAACTAACCACGGATAGCCCAAGTAAAGCGGGTAAAGCCTGTCGAGGTTCGATCCGTGTCGTCCGTAGTAGTAGGCTTTAAAGGCGAAGCTGAATGGTTTTACGAAGAAATATTTTCTGAAATCGACAAGCGTTCCGAAGTAGTCCATGGAACCAAACACTTTCTCAACCTGAAAACGGCGGCGTGCTCCCCGCATGGGCGAGGCAATGCCAAACGATGAATTGTCTACAACGTAAGCAAGATTGGTTCGTTGTAGTGCAAAACCATCGGGCGCATCGGCCTTGTCGCGACGGGTTCCCTGGTACCAGCCATCAACGTAGAGGTGCGAGTACACGTCAATTCGGTAATTGTACCAAGCCATTGAGGCGGAAGCCTCAATTCGTCGGGTTTGCGAAAGCGGAAACTGGGCCATGCCACCAAACATGGTTTCGAAGAACCGCCAGTGCTCAAAGTAAATTGTATCAACCATGTGGATGAATCCTTGGTCGTCCTCAACTAAACCCGATGAAATTCCTGTTAAACCATACGAGTATGGAATGTGCGATGTGGTGATTCCCCAAGTGACTCTGTTTTTTTGGTTTATGTAGGTTAGCTGCCCACCAAAATCGTAGATTTCACCGTTTAACGCCAGCCCAACATGGAAAAGGTTTGCTCCAACAATATCGCTGAAAAGCATTTCAACTCCACCTGCCATGCCCGATCCCATGGAACTACTAGAAACACCTACACCAATATTTGAAATGTAATCGAGTTTGAATTTTGGACGATATTCAACAACTTTAAAGGAATCAACGGGTGTTTCGGGCTGCCCCATTCGTATGCCAATGTTTTTGTCAATAATTCCTGCAATTGCTCGGTTTAAGGGAGGAAGGGTTGCTGCTGTGAAATCAACTTCAGTGGCATCAACCTCAATCGATTTTAGTTCGTTTCTGTTTATAGTGTAAATGGAGTAGTTGCCTTTAAAGTAGTAGGAGTAGGAAATTAGGTCGGAATCGTGCGAAATGCTTATGGCTGGTGAGAGTTGAGTAATTCCGCTAATTCCGGTGAGAATATCGGTTTCCTGAAATAACTTTTCAGTTTCAATATCGAAACGGTAAAGGTTCCGGTAGCCATCCCTGTCGGACAGGAAAAAGATGCTTCGGCCATCGGCCGAAAAAAGTGGGTTAAGGTTGGCAGCACCCTGAAAGAAGTTGTAAATTTTGCTCTTCCCGCTTTCAACATCGAGCGTGGCAATGTAGTATCCGGGTGTACGTTTGGTTTGAAAATCGAGCGGTGAGGGTTTGTCGGTTACATAGGTAATCGTTTTTCCATCGGCCGACCATGCAGGGTGAACGTTTGCCCAGGGATCGTTGGTGAGTTGCTTCACCTCGTTGGTGTTTAGGTTGTAAGAGAACAAGTCGTTCTGCCCGTCTACCAATCCCGATACAACAATCTCTTCGCCAGAGGGCGACCATGCTGGGTAGTTGAATGCGGGTATTCCGGGTATTACAATTTCATTCACAAGTTTTTTCCTGTCAACATCAACAACCAGCAGCTTATTTTTACCCTTGCTGAAGGCAATAAATGCGAATTGTTTGCTATCGGGCGACCATGCACCTGCCGATTCAATAAAATTCAGCGCATCAATTTCGTTTTCGTGTATGGTGGAGGAAAGTTTTTGAAGTATTTTTCCGGTCTTCGCATCGGCCATAAACAGGTCGATTGAAAACAAATCCTTCTCGGAGTAGAATGCAACATACTCTCCGTTTGGGCTAATGGTAGGGGAAATATTCATTTCTCCGGCATTCTCCTCGTAAATAATTTTGTTGCCAATCGGAGTATCGATTGTGTCGCTCATTAGCATTTTGTAGTGCTGAATGTAAGCGTTGCGCCAAATTTTGGAGAATTCCTCCTCGTTTAAGCCCAGGTGTTTTTTTAGTGCGATATCGTAACCGCGTTTGGCAGTTTCACGAAAAATGGGAACAATGAGGCTATCGCCAAATGCACGCCCAATAAAAGCCCAGAAAGCATGGCCGTAGCGGTATGGGAAGTAGCTCATGTCCTTTGTCATCTTTTCCAATGTAGGGAAATCATCTTGTAGAATTGCATCGCGCATCCACATAGCAGTATGCGGATCGACACTGCCGATTGAAAGGTACTCCGCCATTCCTTCAATCATCCAGAGCGGAAGGTTTTGTAAGGAGTTGAGGTTTGTTGAATCGCCCGAAATTATTGAGTTGAACTGGAATGCGTGAACAAGCTCATGGCCAAGAACATGATCGGTTTGCGCCCAGGTTTCAGTTACGGGCATTACCACCCTGTTCTTTAGGGCTTCGGTTACGCCCCCGGTTCCAACACCAACCGATCCGAAGATAGCTGTTGTTTGTTGAAAATCGGCATGGTTTGCATACAGAATGAGCGGATTTCGCTCTTTTATTGAGTCGCCAAAAACCTGATAGTGCATATTATACCACTGTTCGGCGGCTTGGGCTAAGCGGTTAACTACCGAATCGTTTTTGAAGTAATGGTATATTTCAAAGTTGGGTGTATTGTAAACGTCATAGCTAAACGAACGGTAGAGTGGTTTGTTCTGCCCAAAGTATTGTGCACTTGCTTCCTGTGGAAGCAAAAGGGGTAAAACGAAACTTACAATTGTTAATATTCTGAATATTAGTGTTTTCATAATTAAGAAAGGTTTAATGAAAGTTTAAAGTAAAACTTTCACCAACTAATACTTACTACAAAAAAAGTGCAAAAATGTTTGTAAATATTGACAAATATTAACGATATAAAAACAAAAAATATGTTAAATTGCAAGTTAACACTTAAAAACTTATTGAAATGGCTGAATCACTCTGTATTTTAGGAATTAGAATTAACGATCGGATTAAAGAAGCTGGCAACGTACAACGGGTTTTAACTCAGTACGGATGCTCAATTAAAACCCGGTTGGGGCTTCATGAGGTTACCGATAACCACTGTAGTACCAACGGGTTAATTATTATTGAACTTACAGGTCCGCAAGTCGATCAGGACAAACTGAAAAAGGAGCTGGCGAACATTCAGGGCATAATGATTAAAACCATGGAGTTTTAGCTAAAAGCCCAGCTTTTCCTTTAAGTTTTTGTAGCCGGTACCGCTAACTTTTAGCTTAGCGGAGTTTTTTAGTATTGCTATATACGAATCCTTTTCGTATGGTTCAATACGTTGTATTTCAGTTGAATTTACGATGTAAGACCTGTGGGTTCTAATAAAAATTTCGGAATTTAGCCGTTGCTCCAGGTTTTTAAGCGTTTGCTTTTTCATATGCCTTCCCTTGGAGGTGTGAATCATCACGTAATCGTCCTGAGCTTCAAAGTAAAAAATTTCGTTTACAGGAATTACGTTTATCCCTTTGCTGTCCTTAATAACTATTCGCGTTAGCGGCATTGTGGCTGTAAGGTTTTCAGCAACCTCTTCTGCCGATTTGGTTGGCTGTGGCTGCATCGCAAATTTTTCGCGGGCTTTACATAACGCTTTTGAAAATCGTTCTTGTGAAAAGGGTTTCAGCAGGTAATCAGTTGCATTCTGTTCAAAGGCTTTAATTGCGAACTCATCGTATGCAGTTGTGAAAACTATTTGTGGTGTGTAATCGAGAAGTTCGAGAAGTTCGAAACCGTTAAGGCGGGGCAGCTGAATGTCGAGGAAAATCAAATCGGGTTTATCCTTGTTAACACCAACTGCAGCCGAAAAACCATCGGCAAATTCGCCAATTAGCTCAATGTCCGATTCGCTGGATAAGTATTTTTTTAGAAGTTCCCTGGCAGGTTCTTCATCCTCAATTATAACGGATCTTATTTTCATCTCTACACAGTTTCGTTAATGGGGATTTGGATTGATGCAGTAAATTGACTTTCAGTTTTTTCAATGTTAAGGAATTGCGACGTTCCGTAAATTAATTTCAGCCTTCGACGAATATTTTCCAGTCCAACTCCCGTTCCTCCGCTTGGAAACGAGTCCTGCGGAATGCTGTTGGTGATGGTAATTTCAACAAATTCGTCATTTTTTGATATAACAGCTTCAATTATCGATTCATCGGCCGATTGGGCTACGCTGTGCTTTATGGCATTTTCGAAAAGCGGCTGCATAATCATTCCCGGAACTTTTACGGTAAGACATTCGGGCGTTGTGTTTATGGTGTAGCTTAACCGTGCACCAAAACGAACCTTTTCAATTTCAAGGTATTTTACGCAGTTATCCAGCTCATTCTGCAGCGTTACCATACTGTCGGGCGATTGTTTAAGGGAGTAACGGAGCAGTTCTGAAAGTCGAATTATCATCTCCTGTGCCCTTTCGGGCGATGAGATTGTTAACGAGCTCACCGAGTTTAGGCTGTTAAACAGGAAGTGTGGATTTAGCTGTAGCTTAAGCCAGTTGAGTTCTGCATCCTTAACCAGCGCCTTCAACTCGCTTTCGCGTGAAACCTTTTCTCTGAAATTCTGAATGTAGATAATTAGGTAGAAAACCAGCACAACAAGAATGTAGATGAGGGCTCCGGTAATGGAACGGCTAACCATTGAGTCGTTGAGAAATGTAATGTATTTTTCATCTTCGGCGAAAATGAAACCCAGCGTGTAGTGCTGTACGAATACTATGAAAGTTATGCTTAACGCTGATGCTCCCAAGTGGTTAATTAGAAGCGACGCGGGTTTTGTTGTTTCAATATCCGATAGTCGGACCCAGTACCAAAGCCCGAGCGATACAATTGCGTATAGCGCATTCGAAATTACGCTGTCGGTTGCTGCCTGCGCATAGGGAATTTTGTAAATAAATGCGAAAACGGCAAAGTGGATAGCCGATAATGCTATCCACCACGCCGCAAAGGTTATTTGTCCTACTTTATTCCCAATTATTGGATGGTACATTTTTTCAGGGGAAAATTTGAGAGCAATTTAGTAGCTAGTTTCAACTTTCACAAGTAACCTAGTAACTCTTTATTTCTCCGCCGCCAAATATTGCAACGCCACGAATTACCAGCTCGCTTTCGTTCAGTTCGGTTGCTTCGCGAGGAGCATTTCGGCGCTTATCGGAGTATCCACCAAAAATGGCTGTAATCTCAATTTTTACTTTCCATGTTGGAGGCACAATCATTTTTGAACCACCAAACAGGCAGAACATGTCAAGGGTATTTCTTCCCGGAGCCAGCACAGCGTCACTCATATCAAAAGTGCTTCCGCCAAAAATGTTTGTTACTTTTCCACCCTTAAAGTTTTTCGAGGTAACTTTTTGCTCGCTACCACCAAAAATGGCCACATCATCAATAATATCCATGTCGGTTTCGCCTTTGCTAAAGCCCATTTTTGGATGATGGTACCTACGTTGGAAAATAAGGATTAAACCTATTGCAACAAAAACGGTAGGCCAAAAGAAGTAGCGGATAGGATAGTGGAACCCGAGAATTTTTGCGGTTAGAAAGAAACCGCCGATGGCGATAAGCACAACGCCTGTAGCTCTCGACTCGTTTTTAGCCAGGCTAATTAATCCAATACCAATTAGTAAACTTTGCCATGTAAAAATGTATTGGTTCCAGTTGAACGGAAAAATATCGAACCTGTCGGCAAAAAGGAAGGCTCCAATTGTTAAAAATACTAAACCAACAATGATGCGTGCATTGTTGTTTCGTGATGGTTGATGATTTATTGTTTCCATAGTTGAAAAAGTTTTATTTGTACAATGCAAAAGTAAACTAGGGGGATTCACTTTGGAATAGGAAATCGGTGAATTAGGGTTTTGGGTCGGTAAACGGGGGTTGAAGTGTCTTAAAGAATAATGATATGTTCCTAAAAATACTGATACAAAACAATTGAATATCCAATTATTATTGGGTTGAATGATGCCAAAAAATTTTGTAAGTTTGTCGCCGTTAAAACGTTTGCGATATAGATAGGAATTAATTTAACCATTACTCAAAAATCCAATTTATGGTAGTTAAAATAGTTGTAATTGCGCTTTATGCGGTAATGATAATTGTGGTTGGTATCTACGGATTAAAACGCACTAAATCGTTCAACGATTTCTTCCTTGGTGGAGGGAATGTTGGCCCGTGGATGACAGCCTTTTCATACGGAACAGCCTACTTTTCGGCAGTTCTGTTTATTGGGTTTGCCGGTAAAATTGGGTGGAGTTTTGGGATGTCGGGATTGTGGATTGCGCTGTTCAACGCACTTATAGGAGTGTTTGGGGTTTGGGCTTTTTTTGGTTGGCGCATAAAGCAAATGTCGAAAGAGTATGGAGTTGCAACAATGAGTGAGTTCCTTGAGAAACGTTATAGCAGCCCATTCCTAAAAATGGCAGCCGTAATTGTAATATTTGTTTTTATGATTCCATACTCTGCTGCAGTATTTATGGGGCTTTCGTATTTATTCGAGAGCAGCTTTGGAGTTGAATACTGGCAGGCCCTAATATTTATGGGAATTTTTACAGCCATTTACATCGTGCTGGGTGGCTACAAGTCGATGGCATTAATTGATATGATTTTTGGAATGATAATGAGTGTTAGCGTTATTCTGCTTTACTTTTTTGCAACTAGCAAAGGGGGAGGAGTTCCAAATATTGTTGATTCGCTGGCTGCCATTCAGCCAAAATTGGTAAAACCAGTTGGCCCTCCGGGTTTCTGGCCACTTTTCTCTCTCGTATTTTTAACAAGCGTGGCTCCTTTTGCAATGCCTCAGCTGGTTCAAAAATTCTATGCAATTCGCGATAAGCGATCGGTGAAAATTGGCATGTTTGCCTCAACTTTCTTTGCAGTATTAATTGGTGGTGTAGCATACTTCCTGGGTTCAACAACACGAATTTTCTTGTCGCCTGAGAGTTCACCAAACACATTTGTTGATGGCAAACCAGTATTTGATAAGCTGATGCCGGAGCTGCTCACAAGCATTATTCCTCCATCGCTATCCGTAATAATTTTGTTGCTTATTTTATCAGCATCCATGTCAACCCTGGCTGCTCTTGTGCTTATTTCCAGCTCGTCGGTAACTAAAGATTTTTATGCCGGATTCATTAAAAAGAATGCAACCGACAAATCGCTTACAGGAATGATGCGTGTTATGAGCGGAATTTTCGTTCTGCTTGCAGTTCTGCTTGCTCTGGTTGAGTTTGATGTAATTGTTGAGATTCTTGGAATCTCATGGGGAGCAATAGGTGCATTTTTCCTAGGGCCATTCGTTTGGGGGCTTTTCAGCCAGAAGGTAAATAGAAACGGTGCAATTGCATCTGCTTTGCTTGGACTAGGCACTTGTCTTGTTCTGTATTTTATGGGAGTTGGCATTGACGCCGGCGTAAGAGTTCCCTGGTACTTAACATCTCCCGGAGCAGGAACTATTGGAATGCTGGTTTCGTTATTCGTGAATCCTGTGGTTAGCCTTTTTAGTTTGAAGAAATAATATTTAAATTGATATAAAAACTTTAAGCATGATTACACAGCAACTTCTTAATCCTCGCAGCATTGTTGTTGTAGGAGGTTCCGATGATATCCAGAAACCTGGTGGTAAAGTATTAAAGAATTTAATTGACCATAAGTTTGGTGGAAGCCTATACGTTGCAAACCCGAAACTTGATGAGGTTCAGGGAGTAAAATCGTATCGCGATGTTACCGAACTTCCTCAGGTTGATTTGGCCATTCTGGCCATAGCTGCAAAATTTTGTCCGCAAACAGTTGACATTCTGGCAAAGCAGAAAGAAACCCGGGCGTTTATAATTCTATCTGCAGGATTCCATGAGGAGAGCGAGGAGGGAGCAAGGCTTGAGGAGCAGATTGTTAAAACCATTAGCGAAACCGGCGGATGTCTCATTGGACCAAACTGTATTGGTGTTATGAACTCGAACTATGCAGGCGTTTTCACAACTCCAATTCCAAAACTCAACCCCAAAGGCGTCGATTTTATTTCAGGTTCAGGAGCTACCGCAGTTTTCATAATGGAGGCAAGTATGCCAAAAGGGCTTGAATTTGCTTCGGTTTATAGCGTAGGAAACAGCGCGCAACTGGGCGTTGAGGATGTTTTGGAGTACATGGATAACAGCTTCGATCCCGCTACAAGTTCACATATAAAGCTGCTTTACGTTGAAAGTGTAAATAAACCCGATAAGCTTCTTAAGCACGCATCATCGCTTATTAGTAAGGGGTGTAAAATTGCTGCCATAAAAAGTGGCGGCTCTGAGGCTGGAAGTCGTGCTGCCAGTTCGCATACCGGTGCACTTGCCAGCAGTGATGTGGCTGTTGAAGCGCTTTTCCGCAAAGCGGGAATTGTGCGTTGTAACGGACGCGAGGAGTTGGCAACCGTTGCTTCAATCTTTATGCATCCCGAACTTACCGGGAAGCGAATTGCAATTATAACTCATGCCGGTGGACCGGCAGTTATGCTTACCGATGCGCTTTCGAACAATAAGCTGGAAATTCCATCCATCGAAGGGCCAAAAGCCAAAGCGCTGCTAGAGAAGTTATTCCCCGGATCATCGGTTGCAAACCCAATCGATTTTTTGGCAACAGGAACGGCCGAGCAGCTGGGACACATTATCGATGCCTGCGAAAACGATTTTGATAACGTTGATGCAATGGCAGTTATTTTCGGTAGTCCCGGGCTTTTCCCTGTTTACGATGTATACGATTTGCTCGACCAAAAAATGAAGGAGTGCAAGAAACCAATCTATCCAATTCTTCCGTCAATTATCAATGTGAAGGATGAAATTGAGCATTTTCTCGCCAAGGGGCGAGTTAACTTCCCCGACGAGGTTGTTTTCGGAAATGCGCTGGCAAAAGTTTACCACACGCCAAAACCCCAACCTGCCGAACCAAAGTTACCCGAGGTTGATAAGGTTGCTATCCGAAACGTAATTGATGGCGCATCGAACGGTTACCTTTCGCCCGAGGATGTTCAAAAACTTCTCGATGCTGCCGGAGTTTCCCGTGCTGGCGAGGCAGTTGTAACATCTGCCGAGGATGCGGTTTCTGCTGCACAGAAATTAGGTTTACCTGTTGTTATGAAAGTTGTAGGTCCGGTTCACAAATCCGATGTTGGTGGCGTGGTGTTGAACGTTAAGGATACCCAAACTGTAACTTCGGAATTCAACAGGATGATAAAAATTAAGGATACTACAGCAATCCTAATTCAGCCGATGCTTTCGGGCGTTGAACTTTTTGTTGGTGCAAAACGCGAGGATAAGTTTGGCCACATGGTTCTCTGCGGTTTGGGTGGAATATTTATTGAAGTGTTGAAGGATGTAAATGCAGGACTAGCACCAATCTCTACCGACGAAGCGTTAGGAATGATTCAACGTTTAAAAAGTTACAAAATTCTCCAGGGAGTTCGCGGACAGGAACCTGTAAACGAGCAGCATTTTGCTGAAATGGTTTCGCGGGTTTCCGCATTGGTGAAAGTTGCTCCCGAAATTTTTGAGATGGACTTAAACCCACTTCTTGGCCGAAAGGACAAGGTTGTAGCCGTGGATGCAAGAATTCGAATTGAAAAGGAGTAGTTTTATGAAGATAAATTCTCTTGACAGCGCCGAGAAGGTTCCTTTCAACCTCGATGGCCGAAAAATGTTTACCAGCGAGAAGGTGGAAATTATTCACCTAACATTGAAACCTGGGGAGGTGCTTGAAAAGCACACAAACCCATTCGATGTTGTATTTTACATTCTTGAAGGTTCAGGAATTGTTGAAACCGAGGATGAATCGAAGCTGGTTGAACCGGATATGACGGTTGAAATTCAGAAAGGAATTCAGCGGGGGGTTAAGAATACTTCAAACGGTTTGTTAAGATTACTTGTGGTGAAAATTCTTTGTTAAAAAATAGGAGGCTAGCTCTGCTAGCCTCCTAAAAAAATATAACCTTCTTCTAGTACTTAAAAATCTTACTGCTATTTAAATTCACAACTTTTCCTAGTGTTTTTAGCTGCTTATTGTCAATCATCTTCTTGTTAACAAGTATTGCAATTGCAATGGGTTTGTTTTTTAATTTTTGGTTGTAAAACTCCAGAACATCTTCAAAGGAGGTAGCATTATAACCATCTACCAATTTTATGCGTGGATCTTCAGTATAACCCGCTTGCATCCAGTTCTCAACTACTTGCGTTAGCTGTCGTTTTGTAGGCGATGAAGAAACTGTAGCTTGGTTGAGGTAGTCCTTTATATTCCCCATTCTTTCAGGATATTGTGGCATGCTGTTAATTAGGTTAAGAAATTCATTTACAGCACCCAGCGTTTTGTCGCCTTGTGTACCGATGTATCCTGTAAACATCGAATTTCGGTTAGGAACAGGTGGAGTATTGTAGTTTGCACTTGCGGTATAAGCAAACGAACGTAGTTCGCGTAGTTCCTGAAGCACCAGCCCGTTGAAACCGCCTCCAAAGTATTGGTTGAAGGCATCTATCACAGGTCTTTGTTCATGCTGGTATTCATCTCCCGGCACAAAAATGTATACATCACCCTGGCGGGCATTCTTGTTGTTGAGTAAGTAGATAGTGTTTTCTGCATACTCAGTAGTTGGTATCGAAACGGGAGAGCTACTTTTCTTAAGGTTTGAAGGGAATGCTAAACTTTTTGTAAGCACATCCTTTACCTCATTATATGACATTTTCCCTGTATAATGGACAGATGTTTCATATTTTGTTGCTTCAATAAAATTTGCAGCAAGTTTAGATACGGTTAACTCAAGAACCTCTGCGTTTGTTAGGCGGTTAAGGAACCTCGATTTTTCTCCGTATTTAAGGTATTCACTTAATGCATCCGACTGAATATCCTTGTTTCTTGATTCCATCATTCTTGACCCCAACTGGTTTCCGATAAGACTGTTTCTCTGTTTCTCATCCATCGAAGGCATCAAAAACGCACTCGAAAGCAATTTGCAAGCTCTCAGCAGGTTATCTTCTTTCCCTCTAAGAGTAACGTATGTGTAGCTTCTGTCGTTAGAGAAATAAACCGTGCAACCGAGTTTACTAAACTCCTTTTTCAGCTCGTATGGAGTGTATAGTGCCATAATCCCTGCTCTATTCATTAAGCTTACGCTAAAATCGAGACCAGGAATCTTTGCGCTGCCAGCACCATACTTTAGAGTGAGTGAAAAAATGTTGCTCTCTGGATTTTCAGAATGGAATAGGGTAACACCTTGAGCTAATTCTCCTTTTGAAAAATCATTGTTGAAATCAATGGGTTTAAAGGGAGGAACTTCTACTTTTTCATCCAACCATTGTTTAGCAAAGGCTGAAGTTTGTCCTTTTGCCGGAACAATTGGTTTGTAATTGGGTTTAGGTAACTTGTCCTTTTTGGGCTCTCCTGTTAACGATTGGAATGCTAGGTATGGAGCGTCAAAATATTTTTTAGCTACAGCAATAACATCTTCCTTAGTTATTTGCCTAATTAGTTCAATATAGTTCTCGAATTCCTCAACTGTCATATCGTTACCATAAGCCTGAGCAAGCATCATTCCGTAGCTTAGGTTCGATTCCTTTGATAATTCAAAATTCATGATAAACTCATCCTTCACTGATTCAATTAACCAATTGTCAATTTGTCCGTTCATTAGTTGTTCTAGTGATTTTAAAATCATTTTTTCAACACTGCTGAGAGAACCATAAGTTCTTTGAACACCATCGTAAACGGGAATTCCAATAATTGTAATTCCGCCAGCTTGGCGCTGTGAAGATACTGATACAGAAATGTTTTGAACATCGCCGTCTAGAACTATCTTGTCAAGAATCCCCGTTCTGTTACTGTTAGTAAGCACACTACTGAGTACTTCAAGTTTATAGGAATCATCCGAATCTGATGGTGCACCTTTGTAACCCATCATTAGTACTGGCATTGGGGTCAATTTGCTTTTAACCGTTGTTCTCTTTTCTATGGTAGGTTCTTCAATCTTAAGGCGTTGTATATCTTTTTTGGGCTCCCACTTACCAAGGGTTTCTTCAACAAGTTTCTTCGCCTCATCCGTGTTAATGTCACCCGAAAGCACTAGCGCCATATTTGATGGGATGTAGTAGGTGTTGTAGAAATCAACCAACTTGCTAATGGATGGTGCTTTTAGGTGCTCAGTTAAACCAATAATTGGGCGGGCATAGGGATTGTTCTCTCCATACAGGTTGTGATTAAACTCTTCAAATAAAACCTGGAATGAGTCATCGCTATACATATTCTTTTCCTCGTACACTGTTTCAAGTTCAGCCTGAAATCCTCTGAAAATAGGATTCTCGTATCTGTCGGCTTGAAGAACAAGCCATTTTTTAAGCATAAATGAGGGGAAAACGTTAAAGTAGTAAGTCATATCGTAGCTGGTTGCAGCATTTAGCGATGTTCCTCCCATGGCTTGGATAAGGTTGCTAAATTCGTTGTTAATGGTATACTGACCCGCTAATAACGACTCCTCGTTTATTTTCAGTTGTATGGCTTCCCGTTCTTCTTCGGGAGTCTGAGCAAGCTGGTCGTAAAGATCGATGATCTTTTCGTAATGTACTTTTTCTTTTTCCCAATCTGTCGTTCCCACATTTTGCGTTCCCTTAAAAAGCATATGCTCAAGGTAATGAGCTAATCCGGTAGCGTCGGTTGGCTCATCAACCGAACCGGCTTTTACTACAATACTCCCAAAAATCGATGGAGTTCTGGAGTCTTCATTTACAATTACTGTGAGCCCATTCTCAAGTTTGAATGTGCTAATTTGAGCATTTAGGGTAAAACCTAGAAAAAGAAAAATCAAAAAAATAACTCTTTTCATACTAATGTTTTGTTTGGTATTGGGTTAGTAATTAGGTTGTTAGGATGTTGTATGAGTGTTTATATTTTAGCTAAATTATTACCATTTATTATAATTATCAAGAAATCATCAATTAAGTAGTGTTAATATTATCGAAGCAATCATTAAAAAAAACTTGGGAAAGTTCACATTGTTAATAATATAATGATTTTAAAGTCCAATAAAAACTAGTGTAATAATGGTTAAAAAACATAATAGTGCTAACTCTTTATTTGTCTCCTTTTGATTCAACAAGGTATCTTTCATGAAATGTAAATCTTAACTTTTTAGTGTCCGATTTTAATAACACGAGGGACTATTAAAAATTATGAAATCATTAGAATTTTTCACAAATAATAAAATCGCTAACCCAAATTAATATGAATTAGCGATTTTATGTGTGTGATAATTTGTGCTAACCACCAAAATCGTCGAAAGCAATCATTTCGTTGGGAACTCCCAAGTTATCGA
>CAZLXF010000053.1:0-15907 GCA_964563065.1 uncultured Rikenellaceae bacterium
GCTGTCGAAGAGGAAGAGGAGGAGGATGGAAATGGAAAGGGTGGTAAAGGAAAGTGAAAAGATAAGGACAAAGGCAAAGATAAAGATAAGGACAAGAGCAAGGATAATGAAGGTAAAGGAAATGCATACGGAAAAGATAAGGGCGACATGACCGGTAAAGAGTTCGGTCAAGCTCGGGCCGAAGAGGCAAGAAAAAATAGGGAGAGGAAACAGAATCAGCTGCAAGAAACCGCCAATGAGGGTGAGCAAAAAGTGTCTGAGGCGATGGGAAAAGTTAATGCGGCTAAAGAACAGTTGGAGCAGGATAAGACGAGCAATAAAATTTCAGAGGAGGAGTATAAGGTAAGGAAAGAAAAGATTGAGAAAACCGAACAAGCAGTAATTGAACTTGAAACGAAGGTGAAAAAGGCCGAAGAGATTACTAAACGAACCGAATAGCTATAATTTAACCACCAAAATAGAAGCGTTTGCATTATTTGTAAACGCTTTTTTTATTTTATTACTTTTTAACACAGAAAACTTAATGGGGCTTAAAAGTTTTCTACCTTTGTGGCTCATTTTCTTCTTGAAAAATTATGGAAATTCGTGAAAAAATACTCGAAGGAGCAGGTAAACTCTTTGTGGATAAAGGGCTGAGGGATGTTACAATGGATGCCATTGCTCAGTCACTTGGCGTGTCAAAAAGAACTATTTACGAAAACTTTAGGGATAAGGAGGACTTGATTAGTTGCTTCTTGACCGAAAGCATGGTTATGCACAAAAACGGGTTACTCGAAATCGTGAAAAGTTCTGAGAATGTTATAGAAGCGCTAATTCGATTTGGTAGTTACAATAGTGAGGTTTTTTCCAAAATAAATCCTGTTTACTTCGAGGATCTAAAAAAGTATTATGCAAAACTGTTCGATAGTATTGTTGGTGGTGAAAAGGTTAGGAACGGTGAAATTTCGTACCTCATTCTCAAGAAGGGAGTAAATGAAGGTACTTTTGTAAAAACTATCGACATTGATGTTGTTAATAAATTCATACACAATACTTACGAATTCTTTTTTAGATTGGATCAGGCGGAAAGTATTCCGCACTCAAAGGTTTGGCAGTCGGTATTTTTTCCTTATATAAAGGGAATTTGTACCGAAAAGGGGTTGGAGATACTGGATGCAGTATTGCAAAAAAATAAAAACTTAAAATAATTTAAAAGTTTTTAAACCTATTTTTTTTGGGTAGTCATACAAAGCACTAAAGGTTACAATTAATATCTCAACAGATGAAACAATTAATTCTTATTTCCATTGCTGTATTTATTAGTAGCGCAACGGCTCTCGCTCAGGACACTTTGAGTCTTTCTCTTAACGAAGCTCAGTCGCAAGCGTTGGAACATAACAGAAAACTTAAAAACGCATCGCTCGAAATTCAAAAAGCAGAGGCTGGGCGCTGGCAAGCACTTGCATCAATGCTTCCGCAAGCCAATGTTAAATTGGATTACACAAACTTTATGGGCTACGAAATTAACTTTGGTATGATGTCGATCCCTATGAACCCATCAGGAAACTTAACAGCTCAAGTAGCCGTGGCTTTGAGCGGTGCACAGGTTGTGGGAGCCCAACTTAGCCAAATTGCTACAAGAATGGCTGAAGTTAACTTGCAGAAAACCGAGCAGGAGCTAACCAATCAGGTGAAAACTTTATACTACTCCATCCTAATAATGAAACAAACCATTGGGTTGCTGGAGCAGAACCTGGAGAATATGAATAAGCTCTACCGTTTCACCGAGAACTCGGTGAAGGTAGGAGTGGCCGACCAGACCGATGCCGATAAGCTGAAGGTACAAATTTCAACCTTGGAAACCAGCATAAACTCAACCAAGCGGTCGCTTGAAATGCTTAATAACTCACTTCGCCTACAAATGGGAATTGACGTTGCGCAACAGATAAATTTAACTCAAAGCATTGACGATTTATTGAATATGGAAAGTGCTTTGCAGCTGCTTAAAACAGACTTTATCCTCGATAACAACTTTAGCTACCAGTTGCTGAAACAATCGGCCGATTTGTCGAAAAAACAGATTACGATTAGTTCGTGGAGTTATGGTCCTACTCTGAGCGCTTTTTACCAGTACACTAAAAAAACGTACTTTGGCAAGGACGAGGGTTTTAACACAACTCCCCCAAATTTAGTGGGAGCATCGCTCTCCATCCCCATTTTTTCAAGTGGAATTAACTATGCAAAAGTTCGTGAGGCAAAAATAAACTACGAAACCCAGATAAACACGTTGAATGATACCGAGGAAGCGCTAAAAATTCAGCATAGCCAGCTGCGTTATAATCTCACTTCGGCTTTTGAAAGCTATGATAACCAGAAGGAAAACGTTGAAGTTAACAAGCGAATTCTCGATAATATTTCAAAGAAATATGAACAGGGCATGGCTTCTAGCCTCGATGTAACAACTTCTGGAACAAACCTTATTACCGCCCAAAGTAGCTACGTGAGAGCGCTCATGGATGTTGTTACGGCTCAAATAGCATTGGAAGAATTGTTGAATACTAGTAATCAGTAGTGTATACAAGCAAACATAATTTGAATATGAATAATTTATTAAAAGTTTTTATTGTTGGAACTATGGCCTTGGCCATAACCAGCTGCGGAACGAAAAAGTCTGAGCAGCAGGTTGAAATTGAAAGGATTGAAAAGGTTAAGGTAACTCCACTTGCCAAAACTAAGGTTGCTCGCCATATCGAACTTTCAACAACCCTGCAGGGGTACGAAACCATGAATATTGCACCCGCCGTTACCGGACGAATTGAACATATTTACGTTGAGATAGGCTCGCACGTAAAGGAAGGTGACATGCTGGTTCGCATGGATCAAACCCAGCTAAACACAACCAAACTCACCTTTGCAAACCTTAAGGTTGAGTACGAACGTGTAAAATCCCTGTTCGAATCAGGAACTATACCTCAACAAACTTACGATCAGACTAAGTTGGGTTACGACCAAACAAAACAGAATATCGATTTTTTAACTGAGAACACATTTGTTAAAGCCAGAATTCCAGGAGTTATTGCAGCAAAAAATTACGAGGATGGCGAATTGTACGCTGGTGCCCCAATCCTAATACTTACCCAAATTCATGTGCTTAAAGCGCTAGTAAATATTCCCGAATCGTATTTTCCTTTGGTTAAGGAAGGACTTAAAATTAAGTTATACTCCGATATTTATCCATCGCAAACTTTCGATGCTACCATCGAAACTATTTACCCAACTATCGATGCTGCAACGCATACATTTCAGGCTAAGCTGAAAATTCCCAACTCAAAGGAACTGCTTCGTCCGGGAATGTTCGTTCGTACAACTCTTGAGCTGGGCGAAATTGAAGCCATAATGGCTCCATACCAGTCGGTGCTGAAGCTAACTGGCTCGAACAATCGCTACGTTTTTCTGAACAATAATGGTGTTGCAAAACGTGTTGACGTTACGCTGGGACAACGTTTCGACGAACTGATTGAAATTAAATCAAATGGCATTAAGGAGGGCGACGAAATTGTAACCGTGGGTCAGGGAAAACTTATCGACGGTGTGAAACTTGAAATACTGAAATAACTCAAAACAGAGAAGGCGAATTTTAGCCAATCTAACTTCAATATTGTAAGAAAAAAAGTTTAAATATTTTAAAATGAGTATCTACAAAACTGCTATAGATAAACCCGTTACGACACTTTTAGTTTTTGTAGCCGTAATTGTAATAGGTTTGTTCTCGCTGCTGAGGCTACCTATCGATCAGTTCCCTGAGCTGGAACCGCCATTTATTTCGGTAATGACAACATACCCTGGCGCAAGCGCCAGCGAGGTGGAAACCAATGTTACCCGGTTACTCGAAAACAGTTTAAACTCAGTCGACGGGCTAAAGGAACTAAACTCCTCGTCGCGCGATAACATGTCGTTAATATTTTTGGAACTCGAGTGGGGCACTAACCTCGACGAGGTAATAAACGATGTGCGCTCATTTATCGACATAACTAAGGACAATCTTCCAACGGGTTGCTCCAATCCGTTCATTTTCAAGTTTAGTTCCAGTGCAATGCCAATAATTCAGTTTGCCTTTACGGCAGATGAGAGTTACGCTGGGCTCGATAAATTATTGAACGATGTTGTGGTTCCGCAGCTAAACCGTGTTGATGGAATCGGAAATATTTCTATTTCAGGGGCTCCCGATCGTTACGTTTACGTTGACCTAAACCAGGAGAAACTCGATGCTTACGGAATTCCGCTTGAACTAGTAGGAAACGCCATAAGCAGCAATAACCTGAACCTTTCATCGGGTACAGTTAAAATGGAGAAGGAGCAGTACCAGCTGCAGGTTCGTACCGAATATATTGAGAGTTCCGAAATAAACGATTTGGTTGTAACTACTTCACCAACAGGGAAGGTGGTTTACGTGCGCGACATTGCTACTGTCCGAGACACTATCAAAGACTTATCGCTCGATGAGAAGATAAATGGCCGTGAGGGTGTAAGGGTAATAATTACAAAACAATCGGGAGCAAATACGGTACAAATTTGTCAGGATGTGAATAAGGAGATGGAGAAAGTCAAGAAACTCCTGCCAGCCGATGTTCAGGTAGACTTGATTTACGACTCTTCCCTCGACATCCAGAATTCGATTTATAGCCTCGAGAGGTCAATTCTTTATGCTCTCATCTTCGTTGTTTTGGTAGTTCTTTTTTTCCTTGGAAAGGTGCGGGCAACCCTCATTATTGCAATTACAATTCCTATCGCCCTTATCGTTTCGTTTGTATATTTGGCTTTTGTAGGAAGTTCGCTAAATATTATTTCACTTAGCTCGCTTACCGTTGCAATTGGAATGGTGGTTGACGATGCAATTGTTGTGCTCGAGAATATTATGCGACACATTCAGCGTGGTTCAAGTCCGCGCGAAGCTGCCAAGTATGCAACCAATGAGGTTTGGGTTTCGGTAATTGCTACAACCCTAGTTATTGTTGTAGTTTTCTTACCGCTAACCATGCTTGGAGGATTAGCGGGCGTTATGTTTAAGGAACTTGGCTGGATTGTTACCATTGTAGTTACAACCTCAACCATTGTAGCAATTTCTTTAACACCAATGCTTTCATCTCAGCTGCTTAAGTCGAAAAAGGTTAAGGTTGGTGAGAATGGTCGAATTGAGGATGTAAAATCGAAAGTTAGCTGGTACGAGCGTTATGCAATTGGTCTTATGGATAGCTTGGATAGATGGTACGCCAAAGCGCTCCGCTACTGTTTACGACATAAAAGAATTACCATTGCAGCAGTTGTAGTGTTGTTCTTGGGCTCGCTTGTTCCTCTTGCAATGGGATTTATTGGCACCGATTTCATGCAGCAGACTGATAACGGACGTTTAAGCGTTACTGTTGAACTTAACCGTGGTACACGAATTGATGAAACGCTAAAAACAGCCCGTAAACTCGAAACTAGGTTCATGGAACTTGTCCCTGAAATACGTATACTTTCAACATCTGCAGGCTCAAACGATGAGGCGGGTATTTCAGCACTATTCTCTTCAACAACAAACAATACCATTAGTATGCAAGTTGTTTGTTCCAAGAAGTATGAACGTGAACGTTCAATTATGGACATTGCAGAGGTTCTTCGATTGGAAATGTCTCAGTACCCCGAAATTATCGATTACCGTGCCCAAATGGCTGGATTTGGCATGGGTGCCAACTCAACGGTTGACGTGGAAATATACGGGTACGATTTTAACACTACCGATGTTCTGGCAGAAAATATAAAACAAGTTATAACCGACAAAGTTGTTGGTGCTCGCGATATTACCATTAGCAGAGAGGAACAAAGGGCGGAATTAAAGGTAGTTGTCGATAAGGAGAAGTTGGCGCTTCATGGCTTAAATTCTGCAACTGTTTCAGCATACGTGCGCAATAGGGTTTCCGGAATGCTTGCTGGTTACCTTAAAGAGGACGGCGACGAGTACAGCATCATTGTACGTATGGAGGAAGCAAATAGGAATTCAATAACTGCTATTGAGGATTTATCGATTCCAACTCCCATGGGAGGGAAAATAAAACTTCGCGAAGTGGCTTCGGTTCAGGAGTACTGGTCGTTACCAACTATCTCACGTAAAAGTAGGCAACGTGTTGTATTAGTACAGGTTACTCCTTATCAAACTTCGTTGGGTGAACTTGCAGTTGAAATTGAGAAGGCTATGGAGGGCGTTGATATACCACAAGGTGTTACAATAAGAATGGGTGGAGACTACGAGGAACAGCAGGAAACCTTTGCCGATATGGGATTATTCATGCTTCTAATTATTATGCTGGTTTACATTGTAATGGCTTCGCAATTCGAATCGTTTAGTAAACCATTTATAATTATGATGGCGGTTCCTTTTGCAATAACAGGGGTGATTTTGGCACTGCTGGTAACGGGTACAACTCTCGACATGATTGGCGCTCTTGGCGCCATAATGCTCGTGGGAATTGTGGTGAAAAATGGTATTGTGCTGGTAGATTACACTAACCTTATGCGCGATCGTGGTTACGAACTTTACGAAGCCATTGCCCTCGCTGGTGCATCGCGTTTACGTCCGGTACTTATGACAGCATTTACAACCATTCTGGGAATGTTACCCATGGCGCTTAGTCAGGGCGAAGGTTCGGAATTGTGGCGCCCTATGGGTATCGTAGTAATCGGTGGACTTTTAGTTTCAACCTTTATTACGCTTATTGTTGTACCAGTTCTATACGGAATTATGTCGCGACATGGTGAACGCGATAAGGAAGAAAGAACTCGTAAGGAGTTTGTATTCCTTCAACTTTCAGATGATATTAACGGCAAGTAACAATACATACCATGAAAGCAGTTTTTATAGTTTTTAATCAGGCTAATACGGAGCGAGTGGAGTACATGCTCGAAAAGTTGGAAATTAGAGGTTTTACTTTTTTTGAACAGGTGCAAGGTAGAGGCTCCGTTACGGGTGAACCCCGAAGAGGAACGCACACATGGCCCGAAATGAATTCAGCAGTAATTACAATGGTTGATGACGATAAGGTTGAAATTCTGCTGAAAACTGTTCATAAACTCGACCTACGAAACAAGGACATTGGTGTAAGAGCCTTTGTTTGGAACATTGAGGCAACGGTATAGGTTGTCTTAATATTTCTAATTCTATAAAATCAGAAACCGTGTGGGATGCAAATTCGCACACGGTATTTTTGTTTAAAGAAACAAATTATCTGCTTCATAAGGGGTAAAGTGCATTCCAATTTGGGCTTACTTTACGAAAGTTTTACCGTTTTCTTCTCTGGAAAAAGGAAAACAAAGGCGATGGAAATAAAAGCCATAATAGCAGTTGTTAACATGGTGTTATCCATCCCAATCTTATCGCTCAAAACGCCAACAAGTAACACCATAAGCGAGTTTATTACAAAACTAATGGTCATGTAAATGCTATTAAAAAAAGCAGGTTTTTCAGTAGCTTGCTCCTGAACTATGGCCATTATTACGGGCGTTGCAATAAAAAAGGTGAACCCCACCAGAACCAACAATGGAATTGTTAAAAAATTTAAATAGAATAAGCCTAACATAAGTATTGGACTGGCAATGGACGAGATTAGCAACGTGGTTCTATAGCTAAGTTTTTCGGTTATATTTCCAGCAAGGAAACTACCTGCTGCGCCCGATAGTTGCAGAATAGAAAGGGAAATGCTGGCTAACCATAAGGAGTTGCCTTTATTGGTTAAATACACAACTAGATAAAGTGTTAGGAATGCCTTCATGCTTGCATTAAAAAACAGGAAACCTGAAATGGCGGTAAAAAGTGGAATGTGTTTCTTCCTAGCAATTTTTCGGTTCTCGTTTGTAGTTGGCGAAATCTTTTTTGGGGTATACCTAAATCTACGTAGCTGAAAGTAGAGTACAACGGAGGCTACTACTCCAATTGGGAAAACCCGCCACGAGCCCTCGAGGCTCCACCACGAAATGGCAGCAGTTATAAGCAACGGGCCAAGTGTGCGGGCAATTTCTCCCCCGAACATGTAGTATCCCATGGATTTTGCGGTGTTTGTCCCCGAAAACATTTTTACCAACACAGGAGAGGCAACGTGGAAAAATGCAGCACTCAGCCCGGCCACAAATAGCAGTATTGCTATGGTTGCATAATTTGGAGCAATGCCCATAAAACTCATCGCAAAACCTGTAACAGCAGGAGTTAAAATAATCATGTATTTTATTTCACTCCTATCGGCTATTACCCCAATTAAGGGGTTAATCAACGATGGAATTCTGCGAATAACATCCAGCAAACCAACAAGCGAGAGCGATAATCCCAACTTATCGATTAGTAACGGGAGCATTGGTGCCAGAAACGAAGAGTAAATATCGTGCAGAAAATGTCCTGTGGAAATGGACAGTACCTTCGCTTTTTTATATTTCGTTTTTTTCATTTTGCTTTGCAATGGCTTTGTTGAGTTTCTTTATTTCAAATGCTAGGAAGGAAAACGACATGATAGCTGAAATAAAATCGGAAATTGGTGCTGAAAACCACACGCCCGATAGTCCCCAAAAAGATGGTAGAATGAAAAGCATTGGAATAAGCACAATTACCTGACGTGAAAGGGATATGAATGCCGAAATTCCAGCTTTGCCTGTCGACTGGAAATAGTTTCCTACAATAATTTGAAATCCAACCAACGGTAGGCCCAACATAAATATTCGAAGTCCTTGTTGACCAATGGCTAACAACTCTGGGTCAGAAGTGTTAAAGGCTTTAATTATTAGCGATGGGAAAAGTTCCATAAAAATGAATCCAACAATTGAAACCAGCACTGCTGCCTTCAGGCAAACGTAAAGGGTTCGTTTCACCCTCACAAAGTTTCCTGCTCCGAAGTTAAATCCAAAAATAGGTTGTGCCGCCATATTTATTGCAATAATCGACATTACCACTATCATTGATATGCTCATAATAATCCCCATTGCTCCAACAGCCAAATCGCCTCCGTGTTTAATAAGTTGAATGTTGAATATTCCGTGAACAAAGCTGGATGCAAACTGCATGGCAAAAGGAGAGAAGCCGATGGATAATATTGAGAATACTACAGTTCTGTTTACTGTAAAGTTTTTTGATTTAAGTTTAACAACTGAGAACTTCGAACGGAAATGTCGAATTACCCAAATGCAAAGTATAAACTGTGAAATTATTGTTGCCCAGGCAACACCAGCAACTCCCATGTCGAGCGCAAAAATGAAAATTGGGTCGAGAACAATATTCGTTCCGGCGCTTATTAACATCGAGTACATGGCAATTTTTGCGTTGCCTTCGGCCCGAATCATATTGTTAAGCGAAAAACCCACCATGTTGAACATGGTTCCCAACAAAATTATGTTTAGGTAATCGTTGGCGTACTCAATGGTTTCGGCGCTGGCTCCAAACATGCGAAGCATGGGCTCTTTAATAACAAATCCAACAATTGTTAGTACCACCGAAGTTATTAGCAGAAGAACAAATGCGTTTCCCAAAACTTTCTCGGCCTGAAACAAATCCTTCTTTCCAAGGAAAATGGATATTCGAACGCCGGCACCCATGCCAATCAGCATTCCGAAAGCCATCATTATTATCATAATTGGGAATACAACGCTAAGCCCCGAAAGTGCCATTGCTCCAACTCCTTGCCCCACAAAAATTCTGTCGACAATGTTATATAGCGAGTTGATTACAACGCCAGTGAAAGCTGGAAGAAAAAATTTCCACAGAACCCTTTTAATAGGCGCCTCGGCGAGGAGCTGAATATTTTTGTGGTTATTGTTCAAGAATTTGATAGTTAGCCTGCAAAGTTAGTAAAAATGAGTGCCAGTTTGCCATTGCCGTATCATGTTATTTTTAAAAAGAAAGTTGACGCATATAGAAGCAGCCCGAATGTTTAGCAGTTCTGCACGGCCTCCCTTGAATTCGTTAATGGTTATGTAAAAAATTATAACTTTGTTGCTTGTTGTTGCAAAATAGGAAGATTAATGAGTTTCGATGCTATTCTGGTTTTAGTTGTCATACTTTTTCTACTGGTTTCGTTGTACTTCAACATAGTTGGAACCGGTTTTACTTTTGTTATCGCGGTAGCACTTCTGGGAGTTTTTCAAGTAATTACACCAAGAGAAATACTATCGGGGTTTGCTAACGAGCAAATTGCCATTATTATTCTGCTTTTGCTTGTAGGTGAAGTGTTTCACAGAACATCGGTACTCGATATCTTCTTCAATTCGGTTTTTAAAAAAACCAAAACTACTAAGGGTTTCTTGGCTAGGTTAATGTTCATTGTTGGCCCAATTTCAGCCTTCGTAAACAATACGCCCATAGTTGCTCTTATGATGCCTTACGTGCATTCGTGGAGCGAGAAGAATAAGGTGAACGCTTCCAAACTTTTAATTCCGCTTTCGTATGCTGCAATTCTGGGAGGATGTGTAACGCTTATTGGAACTTCAACAAACCTTATTGTTGGCGGCTTGGTTACCGAACAAAAAATTATTCCAGACCTTAAACCGCTCCAAATATTCGATTATGCTAGCGTAGGAATTCCCATGATATTAATTGGCGGTTTGTATATGATTTTTTTCAGTAACAAGCTTATTCCAAATCGTAAGGTTATTCAGGAAACGGAAGAAAATGAGCGTGATTACGTGTTCGAACTTCAAATAAAAAAGGGGAGCGAGGTAATTGGCCAATCGCGGAAAAATTGCCCATTCCTTCGTAATCAGGGATTTATGTTAACCGAAGTCTTTAGAGATGGAGTTCTTTACACTCAAGTTGGGCAAAATTTTGTTTTTGAAGAAGACGACATTTTGCTTTTCGTTGGAAATAAGGAAGCCATAGCCGATTTGGTGAATGCCGATAAGCATCGGATTATTCCATCGGTAGGAATGTTTTCCAGAAAACAAAAATCCGAGATTGTTGAAATTGTTATCTCGCATAAATCATCAATGATTGGAAAACGCCTGCGCGACGAGAATTTCCGAGGAAAGTACGACGCCACCGTAATTGCGGTTCACCGTAACGGTGAAAATATTACTGGCGAAATTGCTCAGGTTGATTTACGAGCGGGTGATACACTGTTGGTTATGGTGGGAAGTAACTTTAAGGAGCTGGCTAGCACCACCCGCGATTTTTACATAATTTCAAAAATTAAGGAGATAAACCGACTTGGGGTTTTTCGTACAGCAGTTCTCATTGTTGGTCCGCTTCTAATTGTTTTGCTCAATGTGCTAGGCATTATCAAGCTTTTTACGGGTCTTTTGGTTTTCTTAATAATTATACTTTTCCTGAAAATTATTAAACCCCGTGATATTGCCCTTAGCGTTGATTTTGAGTTGGCGTTTGTTATTGCGCTTTCGCTTGCACTGGGAACTGCCATGATGAAAACTGGATTGGCCGAATCTCTAGCTCAGGGCGTTTTGCAAATTTTCAGACCATTCGGGAAATATGGTTTGCTTATCGGAATTTACCTAATTACAACACTGCTTGCTGCTTTTATAACGAGCAAAGCTGCGGTAGTAATTATTTTCCCAATTTCACTTAGCATTGCGGTGAAACTTGGGGTTAATCCGTTACCGTTCATTCTGGTGGTTTCGTTTGCTGCCGCTGCAAACTTTATTACGCCCATTGGCTACCAAACCAACATGATGGTTTACGGTCCGGGTGGCTATAAATTTGCCGACTACATGAAAATTGGCGGACCGCTGGCTTTCATTTACATGATTGTAACAGTAACTATTTTGAGTTTACTTTACTTGATGTAAATTACAGTATCCCCTTCAGCTCAATCAACGATTGAATTTGATGCGTAACCTTCTCTTTGTGGGGAATGTTTTCGGGGTTGAAGAAAATTTGATCCATCCCAAAATTACGAGCGCCAACAATATCAACCTCCATGTCGTCGCCAATCATTATGCTTTCAGTCTTTTTAGCATTTGCAGCTGAAAGAGGATAGCCAAATGCCTCGGGGCGTGGTTTGTGGTAACCAGAAATTTCTGAGGTTATTACTTTGTCGAAGTACTTCTCAATACCGCATAGCTTTAGTTTGGTGAACTGCACCTCGTTGAATCCGTTGGTAATAATGTGCATTTGGTATTTTCCGTTCAGGTAATCGAGAATTTCGATTGTATGAGGGATAAGCGCAGTTTTTTTTGGGCTTTCATTTACGTATTCTATACCAATTTTTTCGGCAAGTTCCTTGCTTTTGAACCCAAAATCGTTGAGCGTTAGCTCAAAACGTTTCCATCGCAAAATTTCCTTTTTCAAATCGCCCTTGCGGTACTCCTCCCAAAGCCGGTGGTTGTGGTTGTTGAATGTTTCAATGAAAATATCGTAACTTGGAAAATTCGAGCTAAGATTGTATTTCTCGTAAATTTCCAAAAGGGTATTGCGCATATTCTGCTCAAAATCCCAAAGCGTTCGGTCGAGGTCGAAGAAAATATGCTTGTAAACTTTCTTTCTGCCCTTAAGTATATTCAGGAAACTCATCGCTATCAGTTATCGTTCAAAAATGTGAGCCCGCAAAGGTAGCAACAAATGGGAAACTTTAAAATTATGATTGACCCTTGTTATGCATTTGTTGAATTGCTAATTTCTTAATTTGTAGTATCTTTGTGCTGAAGTTTTCGTTAAATTCAAGTGAAAATTTCTCACAAATCATTAAATAATTACCAAACTAAAATTATATTGAAGTTTTCAGATTTTAACCTTCAACACGAAGTAATTGAAGGTATTGAGGCCATGGGGTTCGAGAATCCCACTCCAGTTCAGGAGCAAGCAATTCCTCTCATAATGCAAGGCAACGATGTTATTGGCTGTGCGCAAACTGGAACAGGAAAAACCGCTGCGTTCGTTCTACCAATCCTAAGCAAACTCACAGCGCTTCCATCCCGGAAGCAATCGGCCAGCACACTAGTAATTGTTCCAACGCGCGAGCTGGCAATTCAAATCGACCAACAAATTGAAGGTTTTGGCTATTTCGTTCCGGCAAGTTCCATTGCCGTTTACGGCGGCAACGATAGCGCAATTTGGGATAAGCAGCGAGTTGCCATTCAAAATGGCGTTGACTTTATTATCGCCACACCGGGCCGACTCATTCAGCATATGCGAATGGGCTACGTTTCGCTTAAACATATTGAACACCTAATTCTCGACGAAGCCGACCGTATGCTCGATATGGGTTTCTTCGAGGATATTATGGAGATTGTGAAGGAACTGCCTACAAAACGACAAACCCTTATGTTTTCGGCTACAATGCCACCCGAAATACGTAAGTTGGCAAAAAAAATTCTTCAAAATCCTCACGAAATTAACATTGCAGTTTCAAAGCCTGCGGAGAATGTTTTGCAAGCAGCCTACTATGTTGAGGATAGTGAAAAAATTGCTTTACTTTCGCATCTGCTTAAGGGGAAAGAACATGTGAAGAGCGCAATAATTTTTGCTTCAACCAAGTCGAAGGTGAAGAGCATTGAAAAATCCTTATCCAAGGAAGATATTTCTACCAAAGCCATACACTCCGATTTGGAGCAGAAGGAGCGCGAGGAGGTGCTTCGTTTATTCAAAAACCGAAAGTTTCAGCTGCTGGTTGCCACCGATATTATTTCACGCGGAATTGATATTGAGGACATCGACCTAATTGTAAACTTCGATGTTCCCCACGATCCCGAGGATTACGTTCACCGTATTGGCCGAACTGCCCGTGCCCAGGCCGATGGCGTTGCCCTGTCGTTTGTAAACCGTAAGGAGAGCAAATCCTTTCAGAAAATTGAGGAATTCTTGGGAAGTAAAGTTTTTCGAATTCCGATGCCGAGAATGTAAGGAATCTCTCAGGAATTATTCTACAGAATTTTTTTTGTTAAAATTAGCTGGTTACATCCTCAATCACCATGCTGAAAACGTCGGTCATGGTAAGTCCCATGGCTGCAACCTGCTGCGGAACTATGCTGGCTTCGCTCATGCCGGGAACGGTGTTTACCTCCAGGAAGTAAAGTTTCTTATTGCTGTAGATATAGTCGATGCGAACAATACCACGGCATTTCAGCCTATCGTATATTTCTGAGGAAACCGATTGGATGCTTTCAGCGAGTTCCTCGCTGATACGGGCGGGAGTAATCTCGTCCGATTCGTTCTTGTACTTGGCTCCGTAGTCGAAGTACTCGTTCTTCGGAACGATTTCGGTAACTGGAAAAACCAATGTTTTATTACGTGTTTTAACCAATCCGCAGGTTAGCTCAGTTCCGGGAATAAACTCTTCTACCAGCGCAATACTATCCTCGGTAAAGGCAAGTTCAAGAGCGGGGAGTAAATCTTCAACCTTTTTAACCTTGGTAATTCCGTAGCTGCTTCCACTTTCGTTGGGTTTAACGAAAAGAGGAAGGCTGAGATTATCGACTATCTCTTGAGGATTAACGATTTGTCCACGTATAACCCGAATACTTTTTGCGAGGTGAATGTTCAAATCTTGAACCATTCGTTTGGTCACCTCTTTATCGAAAGTAAGCGCTGAGTTCATTACTCCACCGGTTGTGTGCGGAATTCCAATCATCTCGAAGTAACCCTGTAGGTGACCGGTTTCGCCAGGTTTCCCGTGGATAGCGATTAATGCGCAATTGAATTGCAAAGTTTCACCATCGACATTGGCTGTAAAATTATCCCATGAAACAGGGAAGTCACCTTTCGAATGTTTTAATGTCCAGCTGGTTCCTTTAACAATTATTGGGAAAACCTCGAATTTACTTTTATCAAGCCACTGTGAAATTTGTTCCGCCCCCTTAAGCGATATTTCCTCTTCGGAGGAGTTTCCTCCTGCCATTATGGCTATGTTTAGTTTTTTTTTCATATAATTTTTGAAAATGATTTACTTACTCAAATTTAGTCCTCAGTTCTCAATTCTCAGTTTGCAGTTGCCAACTGCCAATTGAAGACTGCCAACTATTTTTTACTGAAATCTAATCATTGTTCACCAATCAATCAATCAATCAATCAATCAATCAATCAACCTAATTCCTCTCCATACTTCCCCGCCTCCTTCGCAACTTCCTCCATGAGCCACATTGGCGTTGATGTTGCGCCACAAATTCCTACGCTTTCAGCGGATTTTAGCCACGAGCCATCCAACTCATCTGGTGAGCTGAGGAAGTGGGTACGTGGGTTCACCGATTTGCAAACCTCGTAGAGCATTCTCCCATTGGAACTTTTTTTTCCGCTAATAAACAAAATTACATCGTGTTGCGATGAAAACTTAATGAGTTCCTCCTTGCGGTTCGCTACCTGTCCACATATTGAGTTGTGAATGTTTAAATGGTAGGGTTTCGCACCGTGAGTTTCCTTTAGTCGTAGCTCAATGGTATTTGCCAATTCCTTGTATTTATCGGGACTCATGGTAGTTTGCGAGAAAAGTTCAATTGGCTTTGAGAAATCGATGGAACTTATATCCTCGGCAGTTTGCACAATTATTGCTTCACCTTTGGTTTGCCCCAGCAAACCAATTACTTCTGCATGACCCTTTTTTCCAAAAATTACAACCTGACCGTCCATCTCCTTCATTCTTATCCAGCCTTCGCGTACTTTTACTTGCAGCTTAAGCACCACGGGGCATGAAGCGTCAATTAGGTTAATACCTTTTTCAAGCGCCTTCTTGTAGGTTTCGGGAGGCTCGCCGTGGGCGCGAAGCAGAACGTTTTTCCCAGAAAGACTATCAAGATCGTTATGGGTAATGGTTTTTAGCCCAATTGACTTAAGCCTTTCTACCTCCTCGCTATTGTGTACAATTTCGCCAAGGCAGAAGAGTGATTTGCTTTTTGCAAGTTCTTCTTCTGCTTTCTGAATGGCGTTTACCACTCCAAAACAAAAGCCCGATCGGTTGTCAATCTCAATTTTCAT
>CAZLXF010000054.1:0-13914 GCA_964563065.1 uncultured Rikenellaceae bacterium
ATTCCTCTTTTTAGTGACGAGGAAAGAGCAGAAGTAGGAACATTATTCAAGCAAAAAGGTAGGCTTGAAGCTATTCACAGAGGCCTTGATATTGTTGGTCCGCAAATGAGCGAGAAGGTTAAAATGGCACAGGAAGTTGCCAAAGAAAACAAGTTGTTGCTATACTGTTGGCGAGGAGGAATGCGAAGTTCATCTATGTCGTGGCTTTTTAATCAGGTAGGAATTGAAACTCATGTGCTGGTTGGTGGTTATAAATCGTACAGGAGAAATGCCTTAAAACTATTCGAGAGGACTCAAGAAATAATTATTCTTGGCGGAATGACAGGTAGTGGTAAAACAGCAATTTTAAAGGAGCTAGAATGTATAGGTGAGCAGGTAGTTGACCTTGAGGGATTAGCCCAACACAAGGGTTCGGCTTTCGGAGGAATAGGCCAAAAGAAACAGCCAACAACCGAGCATTTTGAAAATATACTTTTTGATGAGTTAGCCAAGTTTAACCCAAACAAAAGATTATGGTTGGAGGATGAGAGTCATTCCATTGGTTCCGTTTTTATTCCAATGCCATTGTTTCAGCAAATGCGACAGGCTAAAACGATTGCAATTGACCGCCCTTTTTCTGTTAGGGTAAACCGGTTAATGGAGGAGTATGCATCTTTTCCTCCTAACGATCTTTCGTTAGCTGTTGAGAGAATTTCAAAACGTTTAGGAGGAGATAATGCTAAAGTAAGTTTAGATAGTATAGCAAAAGGAGATTACCGAAAAGCCATAGAAATTTGTTTAACCTACTACGACAAAACCTATAGCTACGGGCTTCAAAAAAGAGAAATAAAACCAATAGTAATCGAGTTGGAAGAAGATAATCCCCATGAAAATGCTAAGAGAATCATTCAAATGATTTCAGAACAATAAAAAAGCCCAAGAAAAAATCCCTTGGGCCTTTAATTTTTTGCAGTATCTTTTAAACCATAGCTGGATTGATACACATAACAGCAATTTTTGCATTATTGGCAATAACATATTGCTCCTGAGCTCCAAACATGTAGTCTGTAAAATCGAGGTTTGGTGTGGTCATTATAAGAATTAGGTCTGCCTCAATATCAACAGCAAGCTTAATAATCTCATCGGAGAAACTATTCCCCTTACTGGCGCTATGTATTTCATACTTTATATCGTGGCTGTCGAGGTGCTTTTTTGCAAAAGCAAGGTTGTAGTTCACCTTTTTCTGTATGCCAGAATCTGATGCGTGAGGGAGGATTATATGAATTCGCGAATTGAATTCCATCCCCATTTTGATAGCCCAGCGAAGTCTCTCTTTCTCATTTACCCTAAAGTCGAGGGGCATAACAACGTTCTCAAAAATTCTTTCAGCCTTTGGCCCTTCTTGTACAACCAGAAAGGGAACGGTTGAGCCGGCAATAACCTTTAGAGCTCGGCTTCCTGTAAGCTTTTGAACACCTTTAATTCCGTGAGTGCCCATTACAACAAAATCGGCCTCAATGTCGAAAGCATACTCGGTTATGTTGTGAAAAATGCTACCTTCCTGAATAACCGGCTTTACTTCAATACCATACTCTTCCTTTAAACGGGTAACATCCTGCTTAATTTTTTCACTCGCTTCCTTTTCGTTCAATTTCCCTTTTGAGAATAAGCCTCCTGATTCAACAACATGAATTAAATCAATGGAAAATTCCTTTGAGAAAGAACCGATTTTTAGCGCATACTTCAGCGCGTTTTCAGTAATCGGGCTAAAATCCCAAGGCACAATTAGCTTTTGAGGTTTACTTTCCATAATACCAGCAATTTATGAAATTTAGGGTATGAAAACAGATTATAAATTTAGAAAAGATTGTTTAATAATGAATAGATTAGAGAAAAAAAAATAAAAAAGGGTTAGAAATAGGTAGCAAGAGGAAGATAGAATAAATCTTAACTGGTTATTTTTATGGCTTTTACAGGGCAAATAGTTTCAGATTGTTTCAGTACATCCAAATAAATTCTTTCTGTCGTAAACGTTTGCGTCTCTTTATCGGAAAAAGGGTTTACGATGTTTGTTACCTTTCCATCAAGGTGTGAAATTGTGAATACTTCTGGAGCGATGGATACGCAGTAGGAGCAGCCAATACATTTAAACCTAAGCAGATTTACTTCTATTTCGTTAGGCAACTTCATTTTGTTTAGCTTTGCTATGATCCGGTTTGCAGCATGGCGTAAACCTTGTTTGCAAGCATCTCTGCTGAAATTTCATTCATGCACGCATAATCCTTCCTGTAACAGGGTTTGTTACCAAAAACGGAGCAGGGGCGGCATTCCAAATCATCAATTTGCAAAGCAAATTCAGGGTTTTGTCTCCAGCCATAGAAACCTGCGTACGGGTGTGTGGCTCCCCAAATACTAATAACCTTTGTTCCCACAAGCGACGCAAGGTGCATATTCGCTGAATCCATTGTAATCATAAGGTCAAGCTTAGACATAACTCGCAACTCGCCGTCCAAAGGAAATTTGCTGGCAATTGAAATGCAATTAGGGAGTTCATTTTCCCATACACGTAAAATAGAAGTTTCTTCCTTTCCTCCTCCAAATAGAATTACAGTACAGTCGGTTTTTGAAGTAATAATCTTAATCGCCTCCCTCATTCTATCGAGGGGAAAAACTTTACCCTTATGCTTTGCAAAAGGAGCAACGCCAATCCATATCCTATTCTTTTCACCAAGTGTCTTGATCTCTTCTTTAGAGAAATGACCCAGTGAGGAAGTAAGCGTTAGTGGTTTAATGATTACGTTAAATCCTAAATTGTAAAAAACTTTATTATAGCGTTCTATAGAATGAGTTAACTGAATTTTTTTCTTGTCATTTTTTCTAGTTAGTGCTCTTTTTCCTTTTCTTCCTTTGTTAATAATACTTTTATTTGGAATGGTGAATAAGAGAAAAAACCTAAGAAGTTTCGTTCTTAGAACGTTGTGGATGTCGGCAAAGGCATAGAATTTGCCAACAGAACGAATTTCTCGAGACAAACGCCATAAACCCCAAACCCCCTTGTGGCGTTCTTTTAAATCAACTTCGAAAAAAGAAACCCTTGGAACCCCCTTAACAAGTTCCTTGGCAAAAGATTGGGATGCAAAAAGAACTTCTACATCGGGATGTTGCTCGGTTAAATTCCAGAGAACAGGAACAACCATGGCTACATCGCCAAGTGCGCTGAAGCGAGTCACCAAGATTCGCTTTGTTTCCATTACTTTTTGTTTCCGTAAAGGACGGGATTTAATGCGGGATCGTTGTACATTTTCATTTGCTTATAAACCTTCATGTACTTTTTACCGGTTTCAATTTCAAGTAGAAGCTGATCTATAGCTTTCGACAGGTCAACACGTTGTTCGAGTAAAATGGTTAACTTTTCGTTGCATTTTTTCAGGTGTTCATCGGAGGTATTGGTGCGGGAAGTTTCCTGCTCCATATGATAAATTTTTAGAGCAAGAATTGAGAGTCTGTCTACAGCCCAAGCTGGGCTTTCTGTGTTTATGTTAGCATCGGCACGGGGTTCAACGTTCTTGAATTTTTCCAAGAAAAAACTATCAATCATTTCAACCAAATCGGTTCTGTCCTGATTCGATTTATCGATACGACGTTTAATCTTTAGAGCTTCTTCCGGATTAATACTCGGGTCGCGAATTATATCTTCAAGGTGCCACTGAACGGCATCAATCCAATTTTTTGTAAAGAGAGAATACTCGATGGTTCCTGGAGTGTAGGGAATTGAGGGGGACGCATCAACATTATCCATTGTGTGGTAGTAGGTTGTGGTGTCCCAGAAAATTTTATTGCAGAGATCGCTAAACGTCATGATTGCATTTTTTTGTGAAAGGCAAATATGCTAAACATTTGTGAAAAAAAGAAGGAAACTATGTGTGGTTTACATCTACAATTTTGTAGAGCTTATCGTTTCTGCGAACAAGTTCGGGTACTTTGAACGAACAAACCGAACCTTTTGGACAATGTTCTACAGGGGAGTCATCAACTCTAATGTCTTCAACATACAGTTCAACTACACCAGTTGACTCTCCAATTATCAACACCTTATCGTTTGTTGAAATGGTGTTTGCTTCGACCTTAAGTTCGGCAACGCCAATTTTTGTGAAGAAGTTAGTAATTTTCCCAACGTATATTTTTCGTTCGGTAGCAACGCTACCGTAATGGTGGCTCCATTCGCCTAGTCGTTGTCCAAGGTAGTAGCCATTCCAGAATCCCCTGTTAAAAACCTTGCCAAGGCGATTCATCCAACCATCAATTTTTTTCTTATTGTAGGAGCCATCAGTTATGGACTCAACAGCTTCGCGGTAGCATTGGGTTACAGTTTTTACGTACTCGGGGCTCCGTGCTCTTCCCTCAAGTTTTAAAACCGTTACGCCAGAATCAATTATTTTGTTTAAAAAACCAATGGTACATAAATCCTTAGGAGACATTATATACTCATTATCAATTTCCAGCTGATCCCCGGTTTCGTTATCGGTAACAGTATAGGAACGTCGACAGATTTGCAGGCATGCTCCTCTGTTTGCAGAAGAGTTTGCTTGGTGAAGGCTCATGTAGCATTTTCCAGAAATGGCCATGCAAAGTGCCCCATGGGCAAAAAGTTCTAGCTTGATAAGTTTACCTGAGGGTCCTGTTATGTTTTGTTCTTTAATGTTTTTTGAAATGATAGCAACCTGTTCGAGAGTAAGTTCGCGGGCAAGCACTGCAACATCGGCCCATTGTGAGTAAAACTTCAACGACTCTGTATTGCTAATGTTTAGCTGCGTGGAAAGGTGAACCTCAACACCCTTTTCTCGTGCGTATAAAATTGCAGCTTGGTCTGAAGCAATTATTGCCGAAATCCCTGCTGATGCTGCTGCGTCAATTGTGGAATGCATTGGAGCAATATCGTGATCGTAAAGAACAGTATTAACAGTTAGGTACGATTTTACATCATTTTCCCTACAAATTCTGACTATTTCGGGTAAGTCCTTTACCGTGAAGTTCACGGTTGATTTTGCCCTCATGTTTAGGTGTCCAACACCAAAATATACCGAATTTGCACCACCCTGTATGGCAGCAATCAGCGATTCGAAGCTACCAGCAGGCGACATTACTTCAATAGTACCAGAAGAAATCATAATAAAAAATCATCGTTTATGCCTGCAAAGATAGCTAGAAAAGATATGGTTTTCTTTTTCAGAATTATTAAGGTTTATTAGTGAGAAGGATGCAAAAATCCCTAAACCGCCATCAATGTTGGAGTACAATGGTGAGGGTTCACCAAAAGGATTTTCAGAATCCCAGCTGTAGAACGATTTATGGTAACGATAGTAGTGCTCGTCGGTAGAAAGCAAACTGAGTGAGAATGTAGAATTCCCATTTATGTAAACATACGTCTTGAAGGGTATATCTTGCCCGTCTTTATCCAAGTCTGTAAACGAATCCCCACCATGGTAATAATAGTAAACGTATGTTGTATCATCCCATGAAGAATAGTACTCCTCTCTAATGAAAGCCCCAACTGTATAATAATTGTTTTCATTTGGTGTGTCAACTAAATAACCTGATACCACCAAATCGTGATACTCATATGTGGTTCCATCGCCATAATCATAGCTTTCGCTATATACAGTGTCAATGGAAAGGCTGTGGATTTCAGGGGTCCCAAACGGAACAGAAGTTTTTGCAGAAATACTCTTTAGCCCAGCTGCGCTAGCCGTTAGCAGATATTCGTGTCCTTTTTCGACTGGAAATTCGGATGGTGTTAACAGGTAGTACTCTAATTCTGGGTTATATGGAATTTCTTTTGTTTCACCAGTTTCAATGTTTGAAATGGAAACCGTAGCGTCGATTAGAGGAGTGTAGTATTGGCTTTCCCAATCGGTATATACCTGATTGTAAAAAATTGGGGTAGATTTTGATACTTTAATCCGAATGCTATCGCCCGGGGTGATAAATGACGATATAACCATTTTTGTATCAATTGTAGGGAGGTTAACGTCATTTACATCTTCAATACAGCTATGTAATGAAAAAAGTAAAACAACAACAAAAATATTTTTTAAATTATTGTTTTTCATGCTAATATTATTTTTATTTCAACAAACTATTTCAATATTAAAACTTTATTGACCACGAAAGGGATGGAATAAATGGGAATATACTAACCTGTTTCAGCTTGTTTTGGTAAGTATCGCCCTGCTGGGGATCCCAGTTATAATCTTGGGTTATGTAGTAGAAAAATGGGTTGTGTCGGTTGTAGGCGTTGTAAACGCTAAACTCCCAGGTTCTTTCATACTTTTCAAACTTTTTATGAACCTGAATGCCTAGGTCGAGACGATGGTATGCAGCCATTCTAAACGAATTTTTTTCACCATAATCATCCATGGTTCTGTACCAAGTGTAATTGTTATCAACTCCAGGAGAATGCTCTTCGGCAAAGTAGGTTGCCAAAGGCAGAGTTATTGCATTTCCTGTTCCGTAAACCCAGGTTCCCGAAAGGGTAATCCCTTTACTTAGCTCGTAAACAGCAACCACTGAAATATCGTGACGACGATCGTAACGGGCATAGAATTCTTTTCCCTGGTTCAGCTCATCGAACTGCAGCTTTGTCCACGAAAGTGTATAGCCAACCCAGCCCGAGAATTTCCCAGATTTTTTATGGGCAAGGAATTCAATCCCGTACGATTTCCCAAAACCGCTGGTAATATTATCTTCCCACTTAACCTCACTGGCGTCTGTAGGGTCATCAATCATTAGGAAGCTGGCTCCTTCTTTATAGGCAATTACATTCTTCGACTCTTTGTAGTAACCTTCAATGGAAAGGGTAGTGGAGAAACTGTTAAGATCGCGAACCAAACCTAATGCCGCTTGCCAGCTTTCCTGCCATGGAGCATCGTTGGTTGCAGGAACCCACAAATCGGTTGGCAGGCCAATGCCCGTATTTGTTAGAAGGTGAATGTACTGGTTCATTTGTGCAAACGAAGCTTTTGTTGACATGTTATCGGTTAGGTAGAAGCTTCCTGAAACACGAGGCTCAATATTGAAATTACTGGTGTTGTCGTGAACAAAGTGACTTAAACGGCTACCAATGTTTACAATCCCTTTGTCCCAAATTTTTATTTCATCCTCAACGTATAGCCCCGATTCAAATGTGTTTATTGTTTCTACCTTGCTTATAAACTCCGACATGTAGTCATCTTTTAGAACCACAGCGCTAGGATTGAAGCTGTGCCAAACCGAGCTAAGTCCGTATCGAATTGTATGAGAAGGTAGGGGCAACCATGTAAAATCGTATTTTAGGCCGTAATCCCTAATTCCCGAACGGTAGCTCATTTCGTACTTGTCGTCCTGATATTTTTCCTTAGCATAAATCTTAAGCCGGTAGTTGCTAAAAATTAAAGAAAGGTTTGAGAATAACTTATCAGTAATTACGCTGTTCCATCGTACTGTTGAGGTTGCGTTGTCCCAAAATAGTCCGGCTTCAAACTCGTTATTCGAGTACTTTTCACCGCCAAAAAACTTATCTTTTCCGAAGTAACCGCTAAGGTAAACTCGGTTTTTGGGGTTGATTTCCCAGTTTGCCTTTGCGTTCAAATCGTAAAAGTAGTAACCTCCTTTTACATCGCTTGGCATAAAGGGCTTGATTAGAAGATCGAGGTATGTACGGCGAACCGAAACGATGAAAGAAGCTTTATCCTTAATGATTGGTCCCTCTAATACTGCACGCGACGATATAATTCCAGCTCCGGCTTCACCAGCAAAATTTTGCTTATTCCCATCCTTCATGTTAATGTCTAGTACCGACGACAATCTTCCTCCGTAGCGAGCAGGGAAACCACCTTTTGTGAGTTCAATGCTTTTTAAAGCATCGCCGTTGAAAAGCGAGAAGAATCCGAAAAGATGATAGGCGTTGTAAACAGGAGCATCGTCGAGAATAATGAGGTTTTGGTCGGGACCACCTCCACGAACGTAGAGGCCGCTATTGCCTTCGCTTCCTTTCTGAACACCTGGCATAAGTTGAATTACCTTTAGCGCATCCTTTTCGCCAAGGAAAGCAGGAATCGATCGGATTTGTTTAATGGGAATTTCCATAATGCTCATTTGCGAGCTCCGGCTCGACGATTTAGGTAAATCGGCACGAATTTCTACACCTTCAAGTTCAATAGAAGGGTCAAGTTCAACGTTTAAGTCGAGATTTTTGTTAAGGTTAATCTTAAAACTACGGGGTTGGTAACCAACAAACGAAAAAACTAGCTCAAGGCTATCGGCCGGAAGTGTTAGGGAATAAAAACCATAACTGTTGGTTGCAGTTCCAATGGTTTTTCCACTAACAAAAACGTTAACACCAATCATGGTTTCGCGGCTACCCTTTTCGTAAACAAAACCGCTAATAGTATAGCGTGATTGACCGTATGAAAAGGGAATAAGAAGGAATGTAAAAGCAATAGTTAAAACTGCTTTAGTTGGCTTTATAAACATTTAGTTGGCTTAATTTGAAGGGTTGTTTTTTATAGTTTGCAAATAAAACAACAAATGGCATAAAAAATTATGCCATTCATCACAAAAAACAATAATTTAACATTAACTATTTTTTGGTTGGTTGGTGCTTGCAGAAATGTCGGTAGCAATTTTAAGTATTTTGTATACTTCTCCCATTGCATTTTGAATGGGAGTGTAAGTTTCAAGAAAAGTAAAATCGTTACCGTGCATATTAACATGCGTAGTTTGCTTTTGAATCTTTCCTTTTCGAAGGTTCGCCCAAAATTCTTCGTATACCATTTTTTGAGCATCGGTAAGCATTATGTTGTCCGAATGATGGCGGCCAATAGCCTCCTCCCTTGATATTCCAAGAATTTTCAGGTACGAATCGTTTATGCTAATAATGGTACCGTTTGTATCGTACTCCATAACATACGAAGACGCGTTTAATGCGTTAATAATGCTTTCCATTTCAACCGATTTTCGGGCAGCTTCCTCCTGGGTTGCCTGCAGCTCCTCCATATTTTGTCGCATTTCCTCCTCCTGGGCTGCCATCATTTCGGCCTGTTCCTGCGATTTTTGCAGCAGATCGGCGGTGGTTTGGTTTATTCTTACCGATTGCAGTGTGGATGCTATGCTTTCGGCCAGCTTTTCAACAAATTCAATTTCACTCTTTGAGAACTGCTTAAGCGATGCAAGTTCAATAACCCCAAGAATTTCACCTTCAATTTTTAATGGTATTAGTAGAATTGAATTTGGCTTTGTGCCACCTAAACCCGAGTCAATTTCAATATAATCGTCGGGAACAACTGCAAGAAAAATGGTTTCTTTTTCTGCTGCACAGGCACCAATTAAACCTTCGCCAGGTTCGAACGTTTTTTTAATGAAACGTTTCCTGTCGTAAGCAAATGCTGAAACCAAACCAAAGGTTCCTTCGTCTGGATCTTTCACAAATACTCCACCTAACGATGCGTTTAGATACCAAACCAGATTCTTGATTATTTCGTCGGAAAGTTTGGTAAGGTTGTCGTTATTTTGGCGAAGTATATCGCCAAATTTGGCCAGCCCCTCGTTAATCCAACTCCTAATGTCCTCTTCTTTTTTCCTAAGTTCTTCTTCTTCCTTAGCCTTTCGAAGAGAGTGTTGCATATCTATAAGTGATTTGCCGAGCGAGTCGTGGTCGCTAAGCATTTGAAGTTCGGTGTTTAGTTCGCCCTCCCCAATGTTAGTGGCGAATTCGGTTTTGGCAATTAGCCCGTCAATCGATTTCGATAATGCACGCCCCATCTGTGCAATCTCATCGCCAGTGTTAATGTTAACATGCATTGATTTGTCAACCCTACCCAACGCAAGCTCTTCAAGCAGCGATGTGATTCGTATAATAGGTTTGGTTATGTTGTTTGCGAGAATTAAAACAATGACTACCAGAACAAACACACCAACAATTCCAACGATTAGACTAATATTAAAGTTTTTGTTAGCTTCAGCAAGTATAATGTCCTCGGGTACAACGATTCCAAGAGCCCAAGGAGTGTTTGTTTGACCAATGTTAATTGGACTTATACTGTAAAACAACTTTTTTCCAGAAGCTTTATCGGTGAATGAAAAGCTGTACCGTTCGCCTCTGCGAAGTTTTTCAACAATTTTTTGTTCCTCATTCAGTTCGGGATATGTATCTGCAATGTTTTTACTAAAAATTGCCGTATCGGGATGAGCAATGAAGGTCCCCTTGTTCGATAATAAAAATGAGTAACTTTCAGGATAGGGTTTAATGCCACATACAAGAGCCTGAAAGCGGCCAAGGAAAACGTCGATTCCAACCAGTCCAATGTATTTTCCGTTAACAAACATGGGCGATGCCAGCGATGTCATAAAACCTCCAACCTGAAGGGTTGAAAGGTAAGGCTCAACAATACTTTCGTGGGTTGCAACTTTTAGCGAAGCGTAAACTGGCGGATCCTGATCGAGGCTTCGAGCCTCAGTTTTTGATAGAATTTTTCCGTTTTTTCTGTAGCTAATGTGTAGCCATCGTCCATGATTTTTATTCCAGCTGGGGTCGAGGTAGCTGTACTCCCAGCTATCCCAAATAGCATCTACCTGAGGATTTGCTTCAAGAACCCGGGTGTACATTCCCATAATAAGTTGCCTCCACTGGTCGAACGGGATTTGTTTGTGCTCCAAAAAAGCGTTTGAAAGGGAACGAGCAATTGCCATGTCGCTGTTTAACCAATTTTCAACCATTGATGCGTAATGGTCGGTATACGAATCGGTTAGCTTAGTAATATTGCTATATGCCATTCGTTTGCTCGATACACTAAAAAAACCTATTGTAATAGCAAAGAGGAGGATGGATGCTCCAAGGATGAAAAAACTAATTTTTTGTCGAATATTTAGCTGCAACTTCATGGCGTGTATATTGTTGTGTACAACATTAATGGAGCTTTAAACATAGCAAAAAAAATTGTTTCTACATTATCGGGAGCATATTATTATGTGTTTGGAATGGTTTTTATACCTTTTGGTAACGTTAAAAACAATTCTTTTCATAATTTTACAGGCTTTAATGTAGCAATCATTCTTTTTGAACACCAAACAAACGATGGAACATTTGTCTTCTGCTGAAATTCATTCTCGAATCTCATTGCTTAAATCGATTAGTATTTTTTCTGATCTCGACGAGTCTCTCCTTTCCAGCATTGCTGAGGTTCTCTCTTCAAAATCCTTGCTTGAAAACGAGATGCTTTTTGAAAAGGGCGATAAGGACTACGCTCTCTACCTAATTGTTTCGGGGAAAGTCAAAGTTCATGATGGCGACCATATTTATGCATACTTTGGTAAGCAAGAGTACATTGGCGAATATTCACTGCTTGATTCTTCAGCACGAAGCGCTTCTGTTACTGCGGTGGAACCGTCAAATTTACTCAGGTTCGATCAGCAAACATTTTTTGATGTAATACAGAAACGTCCGGAAATTAACCAGGCTATGCTTAAAGGTTTGGTATATAGATTACGGGATTACAATAAACTTGAGTCTGAGTTAACTAAAAAAAACACAGAGGTTGAGGAACAGAAAGCTATTCTGGAAAAACAGCGAATGGAGCTCGAGTCGCTTAATAGCACAAAAGATAAATTTTTTGCAATAATTGCGCACGATTTAAAGAACCCTTTTAGCACCGTCCTTGGCATAAGCGAACTATTGGCGCGCGAGTTTGAAAGTTTCGATTCGAATAGTTTAAAGAACTTCATACACCAAATTTACAAGTATTCGAACAACACTTTTAACCTTCTTGAAAACCTTTTGCAGTGGTCCATGGTGCAAACAGGAAGAATGCCGTTACGGCCGAAAATGGTTGATTTAAAAGATGTTGTTGACGAAAGTGTTGATTTGCTACTAGGAAATGCCCGCCAAAAGGGAATTACAATGCATGTTAACGTAGGCAAAAATTTTACAGCTTATGTTGATGTAAATCAGATTACAACTGTTGTTAGAAATTTGGTGTCAAACGCAATTAAGTTCACTCCCAAAGATGGAACCATTACATGCAGTGTTGAAGATAACGGACTATACTGGAAAGTTTCAGTAAAAGATACCGGTGTAGGTATTGCCGAAAAGGATAAGGAAAAACTTTTCAAAATTGATACCAACATTACAACCATGGGAACCTCTCAGGAAACAGGCACAGGGCTTGGTTTAATTCTTTGCAAAGAGTTTGTTGAACGCAATGGTGGAACCGTATGGGTTGAGAGTAAAGAAGGCGAGGGCTCTACGTTTTCGTTTACTGTTCCAAAAACCGATTTGTCGAATTCCTAATACCTGTTGAAATTTTTGTATTGCTTATTAACTAAAGCCATGTGGCGGGAGTTTTTTATCCTAAAGATATTCGAAGCAATGTGGTGTCATCAATTTGGGAGTTTTGCCCTTTCCAATCGTTAAACACATTTTCAACAAATTCTTTTTTCATTTCAAGCGGGAGGTCTTCAATGCTAAGAAGTACCTCCTTTAATCTTAATGCGCCAAACTTTGAATTGGTGGTTCCGCCAAACTGGTCGGCGAAACCATCGGAGGCAAGGTATACTCCAATTGAGCTATTACTGATAGTAATAGTATTATTCTTGAAAATATCCATTTTGGGCGAAATGCCAACTGGCATGATGTCGGCTTTTACCTCGGTAAGAACATAGCCATTGGTTGATTCAATTATTGTTGTGTTTGCCTCGGCCCAATCAATTGTGTTTTCTTTTTTTGTGATTATCCAAAGTGGGATTCGAGCGCCAGCAAACTGAAGTTCCTTACTTTGAGTGTTATAAATGCAAAGACCGATATCCATTCCGTCCTTGTGCAAGTGTCCCGAATCATTCTGGCTTAAGGTTTCTATTACACTCGACCGAAGGTAGCCTAATATATCGCTTGCTTTTGTAACACGATGATTTGCAACAATATCGTTCAATGCGGTTATTCCTAAAATGCTCATAAAAGCACCAGGAACACCATGTCCGGTACAATCGGCAACACAAAAAACCTGATATTCGTTAAAGGTTGTTGCCCAGAAAAAGTCGCCACTAACCAGCTCGCATGGTTTCATAAACACGAAGTAGCTGGAGCTAATTTCCTTCAGTTTATTTGCCGAAGGCAATATGGCAGCCTGAATACTTTGTGCGTAACGTAGACTGTTGGTTATATGGTTGTTAATTGTTTCTAGTTTTTCTTTTTGTTGAAGTACAGTATCGCGTTGTGTTGAAATTTCTTCGTTTGCTTGTTGCAGGAAGTTGTTCTGCATTTCAATTTGCTGTTTTTGAACTTCAAGCTTTTTGTTAATGCTTGCCTTGGCAAGAACCAGCCGGTAGAGGAAGAATGAGAATAACAGTATAATTATAAAACCTACAAGAAACGAGTAAAGCAGAATACGTTGCTTTTTACTTTCAGCATTTTTTCGAGCAATAATTTCATCCTGCAGCTCCTTTTCTTTATTAAGGTTCTCTATTAGAAGTTCCCTCTTTTCAATTTCGTAGCGTGTACCAATTTCGTTAATTACTTTCGTTTTTTCGAGGCTAAAAATGCTGTCGTTCAAGGCAATGAATATGTCAGCAAACCTAGCCGATTCTTTGTAGTTCCCTAACAGCCAATAAGTTCGTTTAATACCTTCGGCTGCGTTTTTTTGTTGTGGAAGCGTTCCAATTTCCAACGCTAGGCCGTAAGATTTTTTGAAGAATTGCATGGCTGTTTTATACGCATTTTGCTTTAAGAAAATGTTTCCCATATCCATATACGATTCGGCTATGCCCCTTTTATCGCCGACTTCAAAATACTTACTTAACGATTTTTTGCTGTAAGCCAGAGCGTTACTCATTAAGCCTTGCCTTTCGTTTATTATGGCAAGGTTTCCGTAAGCGTGTGCCATGCCAAGTTTATCGTTAAGCTCCTTT
>CAZLXF010000054.1:14014-15798 GCA_964563065.1 uncultured Rikenellaceae bacterium
TATGGCAAGGTTTCCGTAAGCGTGTGCCATGCCAAGTTTATCGTTAAGCTCCTTTCGTATTTCTAACGATTTATTATAGAAGTTGCTTGCTTCGTTGTAGTTCATTTGGGCGGCGAAAATATTACCAATATCGTTGTACGATTTTGCGAGCCCCCTTTTATCGTTTATTTCTTCTTTTATATCTTTTGCTTTCAGGTTGAAATCAAGGGCTTTTTCGTAGTTATTTTGTTTTTCGTAAATGTTTCCTATGTCGTTGTAAATATTGGCAATACCCTTTTTAAAGTTCAGCGTTTCATAAATTTTTAACGATTTAAGGTTGAATTCAAGCGCTTTATCGTAGTTTCCTTGCCAAAAGTGAATGTACCCAATATTGTTGTACGACGCAGCAACGCCTAGCGAATCGTTTATTTCCTGTTTTAAGTGAAGCGACTTAAGGTGAAAATCCAACGCTTGGCTATAATCTCCTAAATCGGAATAAATTACGCCAATGTTGTTATATGCCTTTGCCATACCGACCAAATTACCTATTGCTTGGTTCTGCTCAACTGAAAGGTTGTAGTAGTTCAGGGCGCTATCGTATTGTCCTTGGAAGTAGTAAACTAAACCAATCCAACGCAGCAAATCCGACTTTTTTGTAAGCGCAAAATTCTTATAATTATTTTGTTTCGCAATTATATTGGTAATTGCAACGGCAAATTTGTAGTAGTGTAAGGTGGAATCGGGATTTTTATTTTCGTAGTAGCTGCCAATTTTAATGGCATTTTGAAGGGATAAGGTATCATTCTTTGAATTGTTTAGTTCGCTTTTCAGCGAATCTATATGAGTGTTTTGTCCTGTAAGCAGAACAGGAAAGAAAAAGCAAAAAAGAAAAAGAGAAAATTTAACAAGTTGTCTCATGGTAAGATGGGAATTGATGGAGATCCCTTTTCACAAAATACAGATATTTCAACGAAAGTAAAAGTAGCAAAAAATAAAATCAATAAACAGAGGATTAATTTTTTAACATAGCAGTAAAATACATATAACTACAATTTCATTCCCAGAATAGTAACATCGTCAATTTGGTACTCCATACCCTTCCAGCCTTCAAACTTATTGTCGAGTATTTTTTCCTGTAAGCTGAATGGTTTACTAACGTTCTCGAGAAGAAGGCTTTTGAGACGCTTGGTTGTAAATTTTGTGTTTTCCTTTTGTCCAAACTGGTCGGCGAATCCATCGGTTGCCAGGTAAATACTAATTGAATCGCCATTAAGCATTATGGTATTATTGGTGAATGGCTCCATTTTAGGAGAAATTCCAACGGGCATAATGTCACCTTTTACTTCGGAGAAGGTGAAATCGTTTTGGGTTACTGGCTTTTCGGGGCTAGCATCAACAAAATCAATTTTGTCCGTGTTTTTTGATATTATCCAAAGAGGAATTCGGGCACCGGCAAATTGCAGCTCGTGGTTACTGAAATTGTAAACGCAAAGCCCAATATCCATCCCATCCTTGTGGAGGTGTTGCGGGTCGTTTTGGCTCAGGCTGTCGATTACGCTGGCGCGTAAATATCCCAGTATTTCGCTTGCCTTTGTAACGCGGTGGTTAGTAACAATTTCGTTAAGGGCTGTAATTCCCAGAATACTCATGAATGCTCCTGGAACTCCGTGACCAGTGCAGTCGGCTACGCAGAAAATTCGATAATTTTCGAAGGTTGTTGCCCAGAAAAAGTCGCCGCTAACCAGCTCGCAGGGTTTCATAAACACAAAATAATCGGAGCTAATTTCGCTAAGTAGCTGCTCCGA
>CAZLXF010000055.1:0-12563 GCA_964563065.1 uncultured Rikenellaceae bacterium
TAATCTCATCGTAACTTAAATCGTCGCTTTCGGTTGGAAGGAAATCAATTTGGTACGTTTGTGAACCATCCTCAATAATTTCATCAACACCTTGAACAGTAATTGTAACTGGTTCATCCCAGTTCGAATTGTCAAAAGTAATGGAAGCAGTATTACCTGGACCAACTGTTCCTCTTCCAAGTGTAACTTCAGTTATAATTCCCTCATCGGTATTACTTGAACTCATGGTAATGGTTACCAAACTGGTTGGTTCACTTGTTAGAACCACGGTGAAGGTTGCTGTTCCGCCAGCCTCAGTGGTGAATCCAGCGATGCTTGAAACCGTAATGTCGGCAATATCATCATCGGTAATGGTGAGTGCAATTGCACTTGGCACATGGTTTTTGTAGTTATTGTCGTCGCTAATGCCAGGTGAGAATAAAATGTTTGGTTCGGCATTGCCATCGGCAATAAAGTTATCGACAGGAGTTACGGTGACTGTTTGAGCAGTTCTCCAGCTGTCGCCAGTTGAAAGGAATTCAACGAACGGTGGAGAAACAGTTGCTCTGTTGGTATTGTTGGAAGTTATGTTAAATCTAACGGTTGCTGTTGGCTTGCTTCTCAATACAATGGTTGATGTTTGAGCGGCTCCATTTTCATCCATCGAAAGCGTTGTTGGAGAAACGGTTGTACCATATGTATCGTTGTCGTTATTAATAACGGAAACGTCACGTGGGTTAATTACGCTGTAATTTCCATCGCTGCTAACGGCAGTTTCGGTAACAATTGTGTAGGCAACATTATTGTCGTCAATATCATCATCAACACCTTTTATGGTTACGGTTACCTGACTGTTCCACTCGTTTGGCTCGAATGTAGCAGTAGCTTCGTTGCCGGCAATATTTAATGTTCCCCTTGAAACGGCAGATACATAACCTTCGGCAATGTTGCTTGAGGATAACCTAACCGATACGCTGCTGGTAGGTTTGCTCGTTAGAACAATGTTAAATATTGATGTTCCTCCAGCTTCAGTTGTTGAAAGTCCAGCGTATGGGGTTACAGTAATGTCAGCAACATCATCGTCGGTATTGGTTGCAGGAACTGCAACGTTTGCCAGGTTATTGTACTTTGTGTCGGCAGTTGAACTGGCTTTTAGGTTTATACTATAGTTAACGTCGCCATCAACTTCAAAGTCCTCTTGCCCAGTAACGGTAACCGTTTGGGGAGTATCCCACGTTGAAGTTGTAAATGTTAAAGTTGCAGGAGAAGCCTGTCCTTCGGTACCATCGGTTGAGGTAACTGCAACTGTAACAGTTCCTGTGGGTTGTGAGTTAAGTTTTACAGTAAAATCATCAGTTCCGTTGGGTTCAGAAGTTGTAAGACTTGCCTCGGAAATCACAAGTCCAACCTCATCATCATCCTCATTAATAACGCTAACAGAACTAATTACAATTCCATTATAAATTCCATCGCCACTAGTCGCCGATAGTACAATGGAGTATGTTTGATCACCATCATCAATCAAATCCTGAACACCTCTCACCGTAACGGTTTGGTTTGTTTCCCAGTTTGTGTTATCGAAGTTGATAGTATTGCCACCTATTACCACACCTTCGCTTGTTCTGTTTGAAGCGCTGGCGATAGTAACAACTTCAGTTGGCTCACTGTTTAACCTAACTGTAAAGGTTGCTGTTCCGCCTGCTTCTGTTGTGTTATTTGAAATTGCAGATAGAATAACGCCGGCAGTATCGTCATCGGTGTTAGTAGCGCTAACAGATGGGATAGAGATGTTGTTATACTTTGTGTCGGAACTCGATGCAGTAAGCGATATGGTGTAAGGTTGATCGCCATCGTCAATCTGATCTTCAACACCGGTAAGAGTTACTGTTTGTGGGGCGCTATAGTTTCCAGCGTTGAAATTTAATGTTGTTGGCGAAACGGTTCCTTCGCTTGTATTGCTGGAGAGCAATGAAATTGTAACGCTGTTCTTGGGTTGGGTTTTCAGGCTAACAGTGAAAGTTGCTGTTCCTCCGGCTTCGGTTGTTACCAAACCGGTTGTTTGAGAAAGGAGCACTTCAGCCACGTCGTCATCAGTGTTGGTAAGCGAAACGCTTGGAATAGTTATTCCAGCATATTTCCCATCGGAACTTGAAGCGCTTAGGGTTACAGAGTAGGGTTGGTTATCGTCGTCAATGTTGTCGTTAACTCCTTCAACGGTAACCTGTTTCCATGTATTCCAATCGCTAGAATTGAAGATGAGTGTAGCATTGGTAGTAACAGTTCCTTCGGTAGGAGTTCCTGAAACCGAAGTAATTTCAACCTGATTGGTTGGTTTGCTGTTCAGCCTAACGTTGTAGTTTGCCTTTCCACCTGCTTCGGTTGTAGTTAAGCCCGAAGTTGGATCAACGCTAACACCCGCGGTGTTAATGTCAATGTTCGTAACAGTAACATCATCAACAGGTTTGTTGTTATAGTTAGCATCAGTGCTTATTGTGTTCGATGTAGTTATAGTATAAACCTTATTGTCATCATCAATATTATCAATAACTCCGGTAACCGTTACAGTTTTTGCTGTCCAGTTGCTGTTGGTAAACTGAACTGAAGGAGGCGAGACGGTTCCTTCGTTTGTGTTTCCCGACACAACATTTATGGTAACATCCACAGTTGGTTGCGAGTTAATTGAAATGGTGAAAGTATTGGTTAAGCCTTCAGTAGTTGAAAGCGTTGTTGGAGAAACGGTAATTCCTGCCGCATCGTTGTCAATATTAGTTACGCTAAGGGTTTTGCTAACGCTACCAAAGTTTGCATCGCCGCTACTGTAAGCAACGGTTAGCGTATAGGTTTGGTTGCCATCGGCAATTGCATCGTCAACTCCGGTAACTGTAACTGGCTGGAATGTGTTCCAGTTGGAAGTAGTGAATGTTAACGATGAAAGATCCAAGGAACCTTCTAATTCGTCAACTCCAGTAATATTAAGCACTACATTTGAGTTAGGTTGTGCAGTTAGCCTAACACTAAACTGGTCGGTTGTTCCCGTTTCGTTGGTTGTAACAGTTGTTTTGCTAAGTTCTATTCCGGCCACATCGTTATCGGTATTTGTTGCGTTTACAACAATATCTGAAACTGCATTGTATACTGCATCGCCCTGCGTAACTTCGAGGGTAACTGTGTAAGGAATGTTTCCATCAATAATTGCATCGTCAACACCTGTAACTGTAACAGTTTGATCATCATCCCAATTATCGGTTGTGAAGGTGAGCTCGCCTGGAGAAACAGCACCCTCGGTAACATCGCTTGAGGTTACACCAATTTTTACTGTGGTAGTAGGCTTAGAGTTCAATCTTACCTGGAAGGTAGTAGAAACATCAGGTTCTGCTGTAGTCAATGTTGTGGTTGATGAAACAATTCCAGCAATATCGTTATCGATATTGGTAGCGCTAACAAATGCTGTTCTACCAAGATAATTTGAGCCACCACCAGTTACAGTTAGGTTAATCTGGTACGACTGGTTTCCATCGACAACAAAATCATTTGCACCATAAACCGTTACATTCTTGCCTGTATTCCAGTCGGAAGAATTAAATGTAAGGCTGCCCGGAGTAACGGTTCCTTCAAGCGTGTTGCTTGAAACAACCTCAATGGTTACTGGAGTTGTTGGTTGCGAGTTTAGCTTTACGGTAAATTGTGTGGAACCACCCGCTTCGTAAGTAGTAATACTGGTTGGTGAAAAGGTAATTCCTGCCGCATCGTTATCCTGGTTTGTAACCGAAACACTGCTGATAGAAATGCCATTGTAAATGCCGTCGGCGCTTGAGGCTGACATGTTTACAGTATAAGTAAAATCTCCGTCATCAATCTGTTCGTCAACTCCTGTTATGGTTACAGTTTGTGGTGAATCCCAGTTGGTGGAGTTGAAGATGATTGTGGGAGGATCTGGGATGGTAATTTCACCTTCACTGGCTACTACGCCCGAGAAAGTTATGGTAACATCCGATTGGGGAATGGAGGTTAATACCAGCGTGAAAGAGTCGGAACCGCCAAGTTCAGTTGTTGTTAACGTTGTTTCTGAAACTGTTACTCCAGCAGCATCGTCATCGGCATTAGTAACCGTTACGTTATCTGGGTCAACCCCTTGATAGTATGTATCATCGCTAACTGCAGCAGCAAGATCAATGGTATAAGTTTTTGGCCCATCAACTATCCAGTCGCGAACCGGTGTAACCGTAACGGTTTGTTCAGTGTCCCAGTTGGCATCTGTGAATGTTAAGCTGGCAGGTGAAATCGTTCCTTCGTCAGTATTGTTAGATGAAATGTTAATTGTAACATTGCTTGTAGGCTGTGTATTTAACCTTACTGTAAAAGTTCTGTTGGCTCCACCTTCGGTAGTGTTAAGCGAATTAGGGTTTACAGTAATACCAGGTTGGTTAACTGTAATTGTTCCTTTGTTTGTAAGTTCAACCTCACAATTCCCATTTGTTGCAAAAATGGTGAATTCGTTTGTACCAACTTCCAAATGTGATGCAGGGATAGTTATAACAAGCGATGCACTAGGACCATCTAACGTTGTTATGTAGGTTGTCCCTTTATATACGTTATATTTAACGCTCTGAGCGTTAACAATAGTAATTGTTCCATCGTGCCCTGGGTCAACTGAACTACCCAGTACAGTAAGTCCCGTATTTGGTTTTTCTAATACATTAATTTCAAATTCTTCAGAAGTATGGGTACAAGTATTTTTTGTTACCGTAAGGGTGTAGTCGTTTCTACTATCACTTAGGGCAGCATTTTTCACCCAGTTCTGTTGGTTTGAAACAAAAGTTCCACCTTTTTCCCATAGGTATGTAGCATTTGGCTCGTTTGCTGCAAGCGAAATTTGCTCACCAACACATACATTTACATCGCCTGAGAAAGTAACATCAGGAGAACGTCTAACGGTGAACTCACGGGTTGAGGTACAGGTTTTGGTGTCCTTAGTTTGGGTTATGGTTAGCGACCATAATCCTAAGTCAACAACATCATGTGCTTGGGTCAATGATCTATCGGACGATTTTTCAACGCCACCGAATTCCCAAGAGTACGAATCGGCACTGAATTCAACCGCTGTTAATGATAATCCATTGCCATAGCAAATGGCAGTGTCGCCTGTAAATTCAAGGCTTGGCATTATGGTAACGGCAAACTCCTGAAGAACCTGGGTTAATCCATCGTCTACCATAACATACACAATGGCCATGCCACCTTGGTTTTCAGCTGGGGTAACAGTTACGTTTCTTGTGGCTCCTGTGCCGGTAATCACAATATTTTCGTGGGGTACAACTTCTGGAAACGCCGAGAAGCCAGTTACCACTAATTCGTTAATGGGAGTTTCTGCATCACCAATGGTAAATGCGAGCGGACCGGTTGATGAGTTTGCACATACAGTTTGGTCGGCAATTTCGGTAATGGTTGGTGGCGTGTTAATTACAATGTAAACGTGCTCCTGGTTGTAGCTCCAGTTTAGGCCATCGGAAGCTTTCCATTCAAAGTTTGTAACTCCGTGCCAATTGGTGGTTGGTGTAAAGGTAAGGTTACCTATGTTCGATGAACTTATTTCGTAAGGCACAGAAATTGGCGAACTGTTGTATTTCAATGTACCGTTCTGAGGGAGCGTTTCAATTTCAATACTTTGTAATGAAAGATTATTAACCTGAAAGAACTTCGACTCGAAATCTTCGAGGGCGAAGGTGACATCTGAATTTTTTGGTCCCTCCATCCAAAGGTCGCCAACCCATGGTAATGTTCCATCAATACACCTCTCCTCGTCGGTGCTTTCCTGAACCACGAGGGTAATGTTGGCGTATCCCAAATCAATGGCGTTGAACCATGTGTTCATGGTGTTATTGTTTCCGTTGTTATAGGTATTCTCTTGGGTTGACCACGACCACTTACGGGGAACATGTTCACCAACTTTTAGCTGTGATATATCGGTATCGAACATTAGGTTGCCACCAGTTAGGTCGCCCCAGGTAGAAGAGGGCGTTCCAGTAGGATCCTGAATATTCCTATCGTCCCAGTAAATTGTGTTAACCAGCTTGTTGAACGGGCGAATGGCTGAAGTTACAATGCCATCGAGTTGCTCCACATCGTGCATTGGGAAATGCGATGGGCCACGACCATATAAAGTTGCCGAGGCGCTATAGGTTCCGTTGGGAACATCAGCATTATTGTCTGTTTTAAAGTCCCATAGAATATAGTTAAGTCCTTTGCGAAGTTCACGGTAAATAACCCTGTCGCTTCCATCGGTAGTAAACGTTCCGTCGTTGTTTGCATCGATAAGGATAGCTGTAAAACCATCTATATTTGCATCAATTTTAAAGAATGTAATATCCAGAGATTCACAGTCGGGGTGGTTTTTTGTAAGCACAACGTTGCTGTAGTCAGTGTCAATGTACATGGGGTTGCGGTTGTACTGGTAGTCGAAAAACTTTCCCTCCTCGGTCCAAACCTCAACAGTTGGTGGGGGTAGCATGGTGTTCGGCCAAACGCTACGGTCGGGGTCATTCAAGAAAATTGGGTACTCTCCAATACTTCCTGAAATCTGGTCGCCAACCTGACTTTGTGTTCTTCTCACGTAGTGATCATCCTCTGATTCGGTTTTTATACCGTAATGGTTTGCAACAAATGAAAAAGAAAATGGATACTGTTTGAAGTTGACCTTGTTTATAAACTCGTCAGAGGTTACGACATAAAAATGTGCATTAACAGGATACTCTGTAAAACTAGTTGTTGTGAAAGACCATCCTTTTGACCACATACGCCCAGCTGAACGGTTGGGGTCACCTGGATTGGTAATAATATGATTAGAGTTATCAGTAACAGTAACATCAAAAAATTCCAGAGCGAAACGATCAGTATTTTCCCAAAATGTCCATCCCCAAAATTCATAACTATAGCGTAAATTACCATTTTCAACATAGAATTCAATTATATAATCTCCATCCATATCTGCTTGAAACCAGTAGGGAGAATATCCTCCACTAATTGCTTGGTTGTTAAGGATTACTCCATTTGGTCCATTTTTTGCTTGATCATAATTAGATATGTAACCTGTTCCTGAAGAGGGGATGGTTCTTTCACTAAAAGCAATGTCTCCGTTTGGTTTACGGACTTGAAAAACAATGCCCTCGTTAAACATTGTCGTTCCAACATTACCCCCGTAGTTTATAGTATTCATTTTCATCCCAAAATGAACCTTCTCTCCATTTTTGAGGTGCACATATATCCTTTCGTTATCATCACATCCGTACTGTCCGAAGTTGTTGTTCTCAAAAGCATTGAATTCAAGCCACAATCGTTCGGTAACATCGTTGTTGGGCATAAACTGCTTGGTTCCCTCCTGAGCGTAAAGGTTAACTGCTAAAAATGTGCTGGCGATAAAAAGTAGAACTTTTTTCATATTACTGATATAATGTAAGTTATCCTGTTTTTGTCTGAAACTTATTGAAAACATTTAATGAAATTGACAAACACGAAATATAGTACAATGCATAAAACAAAACACCTTTTCATACAACGTTTAGTGTATAAAAAAGCACTCTTTATCAAATAAAGCATTTAATACAAAGGCCAAATATCGGAAATAATTACGCAAACGATTCCGAAAAAAAATGATAAGGCATAAAAATGTAATACTATCAATAATATTTGGTGTAAAAAATGCCGTGCAAGTTTAATTTTTTTTTGGGTACTAAAGAAATTATTTTAAAAAAATAATGATTTGTATCACCTTTTCGCTGGTTGTGGGAAGGGGTGATATTAATTATTGAAAAGGGTTTGGTACAAAAAAAATATTTAAGCAAATCAACCTTTATAATATAGATGTTATCTATCAATTTATTGAATTCATTTACGCACAACGGAAAAGCCCTGGGAACCACCCCAGGGCTAACCAACAAACCATAAACTAAACCTACGAAAAAACCACTCCTAGTGGCTACAGGGTTATAGGTACTCCCCTGTAGAAGTCAAGTATCTTTGTTTTCAGAATGTAGTTGTACTTTGCGTGCAGCAAATCGGCATTTGCCCTAAGGCTATTGGTTTTTGCCAAACCGTAGTCAGAGGCGCTAATCATTCCCAGCTCCAGCTGCTTTTTCGATTGCTCAAAAGCTTCATTGTATGCCTCGGCCGATAGGCTCAACGATTGGTAATTTTCAAACGATGCATTTGCATCGGCCAGCGATTGGCTAATTGTTTTGGTTAGCTCGTACTTTGTTTGCTCAACGGCGAGTTCGGCCTTCTGTATGTTAACTTGTGCGATATTAATGCTCGTGTGGTTTTGCATCCTGCTAAACAAGGGTACACTGAGGCTTACGCCAAAGTTACGCGCTAAATTCTCATCTATTTGGTTGCTGAAGTTAAAGTCGGGATATGTTGCCCCAGGATTTATTGTTTTACTAATGGCCATATCGGAAAAGCGTGAGGAGAACTGACCGTAAAGTGTTAGTGTTGGCGAAAGTCTGCCGTACTCTTTCAGTAAATTCTTCTTCTGTCCTTTCAAATACATCTCTCTTGATTTCAAATGTGGATATGTTTCCATTGCAAACTCAAGTACGTTCTCGCTGGTAATTGCTTGTCCTTCAACAGAGATATTTTTTGGTGAATATGTAATAGAGAAACTATTGGGATCATCGAGTTCAAGGGTTTGCGCTAAGCTTAATGTTGAAAGTTTAAGCCTGTTGCTGGTTTCAATTAGCGATGCGTTGCTTTTTGCATGCTGTGCCTTTATCTCCAGAAAATCGTTTTTTGAGAACGATCCTAGCTCGTATTTTTTTTGTGCAGCCGAAAGCTGCAATTCGTCGGTTGCCAGCTGCTCTTTCATTACCTCAAGCAATTCAGTGTCGTATAGTATTTGAAGATACTGCCGAACAATCTCAAGTGCCAGATCGTGCTTGTAACCTTCCACCTCGAACTGCGACTGCTTGAACTCGTATTCACGCTGGGCTTTTTCGTGGTAACGTTGCAGCCCGTCAAAAACTGTTATTCCGCCCCTTATATACATTGTTGATGAGGTGTTGTCCATGTCCTCGTACTGTGAGGTGTAGAAGTTGTAATCCAAACCATGGCGAATGTTTAGGTCAACTCCTGCATCGATTGCTGGCAGAAAATTATAAAGAGATTGTCTTTTGTTTTGTTGCGAAACCTGGCTGTTTAACTTACGGTTTTTAACCTCAAGGTTATTCTCCATTGCATGGTTTATACATTCCTCCAGAGTCCAACTTTTCTGTGCGAAAAGCATTGCCTGAGTAACTAGAACAAGTATGGCGGTTGTAACAATTTTTGTTTTCATGGCTGTATGTAAATATCTGTTAAGCACTAAAGCACCTCAACGATATGCAGGGTATGTTCGTTCTCAAGAAAACTTTTTGGTAACGTTTTAACAAACTGAGTCCAAACAAAATTTGTGTCCTGATACTGCTGAGGGTTTGGTGATGCGTTTCCAACGGAATATTTTAACTCCTTCGGCTTATTATCATTGTCAAGCTGTAAAGGAATTCCAAAAGTTAAATCGCATTCATCAATATTGGTTATTCCATAAATAACTTCTTCAATTTGAATTGTAAATTCCTTTACTAGCATTGGTAACCCATTGTTTTGCTGTTCTGCAAACCCAATACTGCTAAAAAGCAGCATCGCTGTGGTTAGCAAGATGGTTTTTACGATTGGTAGTTTCATGGTTGTTGGTTTATTGGTTAGTGGTTGCGTTTACGGTAAAGAACCTGAATATGGCTGGCTCCTTTGCGAGGAGTGAAAATTTGGATTAGCTCCCAGCCCTTATCGTAGCTTGCCAACGATTTCCTCAGTAACATAATTTGTTCAAGGGTTGCGTGTTGCGAATCGGAATCTTCATCGATTTTTGTTGACTCATCGATTTCCCAAGGGAACGATTCAACACGAAAGCTGTAGTTCAGCTTTTTTTGGCCAACGGTAAGGGAGACTTCTGCAATCTCATTTTCGCCAAAATCCGATATGGGTATACATATTTCTCGCATGGCTTTCAAGTTTAAAGGTTAAAGGAACAAAGGTTAAAGGAACAAAGTTTAAAGTGACAAAGGTTAAAGGAACAAAGGTTAAAGATCAAAGTTTAAAGGCGTAAAGGTTAAAGTTTGCCTTTCCTGCAAGCAGGTCACTCAACCATCCAACCATCCAATCATTCAACCTGCCCGACGGCAGGCGGGTCATTCAATCATTCTTCCGCCTTCCCCCTACAAAAGCTTCTTCACGTTCTCGGTTACAATGTGTCCGTCGAATAGCTGTACAATCCTATGAGCCTTTTCTGCATCGCTGGGCGAGTGTGTTACCATTACAATGGTAGTTCCCTCGTTGTTCAACTGTGAAAGCAGTCCCATCACTTCTTCGCCGTTGGCGGAGTCGAGGTTACCCGTTGGCTCGTCGGCAAGAATTAGTTTCGGGTTGGCTACTACTGCCCTGGCAATTGCAACGCGTTGCTGCTGTCCGCCCGAAAGTTGCTGTGGAAAGTGCTTTTTGCGGTGCGAAATTTTCATGCGTTCCAGCACCTCTTCAACCTTACGCTTGCGTTCCGATGAAGGAATGTTTAGGTACAAAAGAGGAAGTTCAACGTTTTCGTAAACGGTTAGCTCATCAATCAGGTTGAAGCTTTGGAATACGAACCCGATGTTTGATTTACGCATATTGGTGCGTTGTTTCTCCTTAAATTTTGAAACTTCCACGCCGTTGAAGAAAAACTCTCCACCCGAAGGGTTGTCGAGCAACCCAATAATGTTAAGGAGCGTACTTTTTCCGCATCCCGAAGGACCCATTATGGCTACAAACTCACCTTCTTTAATTTCTAGGTCAACCTTGTTAAGCGCAGTGGTTTCTACTTCTTCGGTCCGAAAAACCTTGGTTAACTCTTTCGTTTTTAGCATTAAACCGTTGTTATTCATTTTGCTAATGTTTTAAGTTATGGTTTGAATTATTTTAGAATTAGCTTGTCTACATCTCCAAAGTTGTCGTAGCTCGACACAATTACCTTTTCGCCTGGTTTTAGCCCCTCAACCACTTCGTAGTGACGAGGATTTTGGCGATTGATGCGAATTGAACGTTTGGTTGCAAATTTTCCCGAAGGATCAACAACGAAAATCCATTGTCCGCCGGTGCTTTGGTAAAAACCTCCGCGTGGAATAAGAATTGCTTGCTGCGATTCGCCCAGCTCGAGTCGTATACGTGAGGTTTGTCCAATACGTATGTTTTCAGGAACCGAGTTGTCGAAAACCATATCAACTGTAAATCGGCCACCGCGTACCTCGGGATATATTTTTGTGATATGCCCAGGGAACTGGTTCCCCGAAAATTCGCAGTCGCCCTTCAAATTTCTGGTAATTCGCGAAATGTAATGCTCGTCTATTTCAACCTTAAGCATGTATGAGTCGAGTACGTGGATGGTTCCAATGCGGGTCCCAACTCCAATAACCTGACCAACTTCAAGGTTTAGCGAAGCCAATTCACCATTAACAGGGGCTTTGAACTCAAGCGCATCCATTCGTTTGCGAACAATAGTAAGGTTACGTTGAAGCCGTTCGGCATCCTCTTCAAGAGTTTTTATTTGAATAATTCGAAATATCGAATCCTGTTTCCAGCTTTCGCGAAATAGTTTTATTCTCTCGTTGGTAAGATCGTATGCTTCCTTAGAGCGCTCGTACTCATCCTTCGAAATATGGTTCTGCTCGTAAAGCACCTTATTATTATTAAAGGTACGCTCGCGTTCTTTTAGTTCGAAAATTAAATTTAGCAGGTTGCTGCGGGTATCAAGGGTTTGTTTTTCCATTTGTAGGCGAGTGCTGCGCAAATCGTTTGTGGTTCGCGAAACGTTTGCCTCGTTGTTGGAAATGTCGAGAATTAGGCTCGTGTTGCTGAAACGAACAATTACATCGCCTTCTTTTACTTTGTTTCCTTCCTTAATAAGTATTTCTTCAACCCGGCTTCCTCCTTCGGTTGCATCGAGGAAAACCGTTTGAATGGGAGCTACAGTTCCAATAACTGTTATGTAGTCGCGGTACAAATCTTCCTGTACCGTTTCAATTGTAATTTTGTCAACTTCTACATTGAGTTTCGAACTCTTGTCGCCAAAAATTATGTAGTACCCCGCTAATAGAACAACTGCTGCTGTTCCACCTACCCAAAGTATCTTTTTCAGGGGCCATTTCTTTTTTTTAATTGCTCTATCCATTTCTTAGTTGGGTTTAAAAATTTTATTTTCATTTCAATATTTACATTAAACATGCCATTGTTGCTATTGGAATGATAATGAGAATGGTAAGTGTATTCTGTTTTGATTTGTACTATTCAATTGTGTTCGAATTTGCAACATATAATGTTCGTTTTCGCACAGTATGGCAACTGTAAACCTTGCACAAAAATGGTTATATATTTTTTACTTTTGGTAAACTTAGATGTAATGCAATTATTAAAAATGTTTTAGAATTGTTACCGACGGAGAGGTAAACGACGATGGTTTCTACTTCGACGATTTCAAGGTTGTTAAACTGCTGGGAAATGCAAGTAACAACGATTTCACCCTAACTCCC
>CAZLXF010000055.1:12663-15426 GCA_964563065.1 uncultured Rikenellaceae bacterium
ATGGATTCATTGGGATAATGGCGAAAATAGTTCGGCTATTGGTACCAACGATGAGGCTGAATTCGATGTGGCTGCTAGGTTCGAACCATCAGATTTGGAGGAACTTGTAAACGGCGCCATTACAAAAATAAAATTTTTCCCAAACGAGGAGCAAGCAACCTACACCCTAAAAATTTGGAAGGGGTCAACTCCCGTTGAAATTTTTTCTCAGGAAGTTATTTCACCAATAATTGGCTCCATGAACATTGTGGATTTGGATGAACCAGTTGAAATTGATATAACTCAAGAAATATGGATTGGCTACAATGTAGTTGCTCAAACTGGTTACCCAGCAGGTTGCGATGCAGGCCCTCCCGTTGTTGGAAAAGGGAACATGATTGCCTTCGAGGGCGAGTGGATTTCCCTTAACGAAATTAACCCTGAACTAACCTACAACTGGAATATCCAGGCATACATTGAACTTTTAGTTGAAGATGGTGTACCCGAAGCTCCTGCCAATTTTATTGTGGAGCCCGATGCCAACGGTGCCTTAAAGGCAGAAATAACATGGACAAATCCTGCCAAAAACATTGGGGGCGAAACTCTCACAGAACTCCAAAGCGTGCAACTTTTTGTTGCTGGTTCAACAGAACCACTTTATGTAAATAATAACCCAGAAATTGGCGGTACTGAAACCTATACTTTCATTCCCGAAACCGATAACTTGTACCGTTTTCTGGTGAGCGGAACCAACTCGGTTGACGAGGGCTTAAGCGCCAGTGTCGATGCATGGATTGGTACAGCAATTCCTGCTGCTCCAGGGAATGTTACGCTAACTCCGCAGGACAACAATGGGTTAATAACTTGGCAGTCGCCAACTGAAGGACTTTATGGCGGTTACTTTGTTCCTGAGAACACTATGTTCTCGGTAGTTCGTTTGCCCGACAATGAGGTTGTTGCCGAAAATATTACCGAAACACAATTTCTCGATTCTAGCATTCCTGGCATTAACAATTACCAGTATATTGTAACAGCAAATAATAACATTGGTATTGGAGGTTCGGCTAGCTCAAACATAGCCCTGCTTGCAGGTGGATCAACCCTTATGTACGAAACTTTTAGCGTTGCTCCGGTTGGCGAAATTCCTGTTGGATGGGCTATTCAAGGATTAGGTGAGAGAAACTGGTCGGTGAAACATACCGATTTGGCTGGTGGCTCTGCCCCCGAAATCAGGTTGTTCTGGAGCCCAACGTTTGATGGGCAATCAAGGCTTATTTCTGCCCCTATCAATATCGCTGGAAATTCAAATCTTAGGCTTAACATGAGGCACTACCTCAGCAACTACGCTTTGTACGAAAATACTTTGGCTATTTGCACATCGTTTGATGGTGGAGAAACTTGGGCAAACCTATGGGAGCATACAATAGTTGGCGACATTGAATCGAGCGAACTCGAGTTTTTCTTTCCGGTTCCTCAAGGCGCAACTAGCATGCTAATTGGCTGGGAATTTAATGGCGATGTTTTTCAAATTAACAACTGGAATATCGACAATGTAACATTGGTTCCTGTTCTCAACAAAGACTTGGAAGCTTCGTTTATTAAAGGTAATGCAATCCCTTTAGTTGGTCAAACCAACCCATACACAATTAGGGTGAAGAATACCGGGAATAACGAACAGTCGGACTACAACGTAAAACTTATGCGCGATGATGGGTCGTTGCTTGCCTCAGTAACCGGTGAAAACCTTGAGTGTGGTGAATATTACGATTTTCAACTAGAATGGACTCCAACCTCTGATGATGTTGGAGAAACATCCCTATACGGTGTTGTGGAATTAGCAAACGATCAGGTTACGGATAATAACCAAACGACACACCTAAACCTCAACATTCAAAAATCGGATGTTATTTCGGTTGATATTGCAAACGAAAGAATTAAAGCCGATCGTATTCCTTTCGATTTCTACTATAAAAACAGCCTTTGCCAAACCATTTACCAGGCCGATGAAATTGAACTTATAGGAGGAGAAATAAAAGCGCTAGTATACTATAACAAATTTTCTTCGGCATTAGAAGGCAAACAAGTGAAAATTTGGATGGGAAATACGCTTGAAACAAGTCTTGCCGAGGATTGGGTGAACCACTCTAGCCTATCGTTAGTTTTCGATGGTACCATCGATTTCCCAAGCGGAGAGCACCCAATTGTTATTCCATTGCAGATTCCCTTCAATTACGAGGGCGGAAATATTGTTGTCCAAACCAACAGGGTTTGGGAAGATTTCTTTGCCAATAGCAATGATGGTTTTTTTGGTGAGGTTGACGAAATTATTGTTCGAACCCGCTATTTAGCTTCCGATAACCAAACACCAATCGATCCGTCAAATCACGATGACGGAACAGCTATTGGATGGGTACCTTTTACATCCTTCCTTTTTGGCACAGAAGGTTTGGGTTTTTTGGAGGGAACAGTTACCGATGGCACAGATCCATTGGAAGGAGTTCAGGTTTCAATTGGTAACATGAAGTTGAAAACTTTCACCAATGCAAACGGTGAGTACGTTCTTTCGTACCTGCCACCTAACTACTACGATGTTGAATTTGATCTGTATGGATACCGTAAAAAGGTTGAAAATAATGTTGTTATTCGGGAGGATTTAGTTACCGAGGTAGATGTTACACTTGAGGAAATTCCACGCCATGCATTTTCTGGAATTATTTATGCTAACGACCAAACAACCCTTGAGGGTGCTGTTTTAGAACTTGTTGGTTACGAAAATTATAGCAT
>CAZLXF010000056.1:0-6981 GCA_964563065.1 uncultured Rikenellaceae bacterium
TAGTTCCACTTTTTTACGATAAGGTTGTGCGATTTACACAGTATAATGTTGAAGGACTAGGCGTAAATCCCATGAATCTGTTAGTACTTAAAAAGGTAAAAGTAAAACCAAAATAAAAAACGAACCAATCAACCAATCAACCAATCAACCCCCATGATTCTAATAGCCGATAGCGGTTCAACAAAAACGCAGTGGAGACTTGTATCGAACGATAAAAAGTATGCTGATTTTACTACTTGTGGCCTTAATCCTTACTTTGCTAGTAAAGAAGTTTTTGTGCAAGAGATAGCAGATTCGTTTCCCGTTGATTTTTCGACACAACAGGTTGAGCAAGTTTTTTTCTACGGGGCTGGCTGTGGGACAGATGAAAAAGTTAAAGAAGTTCAATCGCACCTAAAAAGTATTTTTTTCAATGCGAGCATTGAAGTATATACCGATATTCTTGCTGCAGGAAGAGCATTGTTTGGCAAATCATCGGGGTTTGTGGTAATTGTTGGAACCGGTTCAAACGTAGGTTACTACAATGGAAGTACTTTGGAACAAAAAACACCGTCGCTGGGGTTTGCCATTGGCGATGAGGGTAGCGGAGCTCATATGGGAAAACTTTTAGCTAAAAAGTGGCTATACGGCCAGCTACCAGCTGAGTTAAACGAAAAAATAAAGAATTTTTGCAACCTCACTATTAGCCAAATACTATTAAAAATATATAGCGAAAAATCTCCAAGTCAGTTTCTCGCTGGTTTTGTTCCGTTTATAAATGAAAACATTGAGAATGCAGAAATACAATCAATTGTTCGTGTTGCTTTCGAGGAGTTAATTCGTAACCATTTACTATGCTACGATACTTTCCCCAACGAGCCTGTTGGCATCGTAGGTTCAGTAGGTTGTATTTTTAAAGATTATTTTGAGGAAGAAATAAAAAAGTTTGGAGGCGTTGTGTCAAAAAACATTCAGTATCCAATCAACGAGCTTGCAGTATTTCACACAAACAGATAGCGTGTTTTAAACGTAATTCATCTTTTTTGTCAAAAAAAGTTAGGTACGGTTTATGTAGGAAACATTTTTAGTTTAGATTTGTTACCTAAATAATTGACGATATTTATATATGTAAATTTGTGAATATAAATTATAACACAATATCAATGAAGAAACTAGTTTTAGTTATTGCGGCAATTGCGCTTATGGGTTGTAATGCACAATCGCAAAAACCTGCCGATTCGGCAGTGAAGTGGTATACATTTGAGGAGGCTATAAAGTTGAACGAGAAGAATCCTAAAAAACTTTTTGTTGATGTTTACACCGACTGGTGTAGCTGGTGTAAAGTAATGGATGAAAAAACGTTTAGCCATCCCGAAATTGCTGCGTACCTAAATAAGCATTACTATCCGGTTAAATTCAATGCAGAGTCAACTGAACCTATTACCTTTCAGGGTTACGAGTTTAAGAACGAGGGAACAGGACGCAGAAGTCCTCATCAGCTAGCAGCAGCATTGTTGCAGGGGAAAATGTCGTATCCTTCAATAGCATACCTCGATGGAGAGAATCAGCTACTTACTGCAGTTCCTGGTTACTATACACCTAAGCAAATCGAACCTATTCTTGTTTACTTTGCCGAGGAGCACTATAAAACAACCGCATGGGATGTTTTTAGCCAGAGTTTTGTTGGAAAGGTTGCTGAAGAATAGTAGAACCGAATAACCAAAAAAAAACCGAGTACTCAATGCTCGGTTTTTTTGTTTTTACTTTTTTGGAAATACAAAGTTAATGTTTCCATACTCCCTAATAAAAAAGTTGGCTGGCATTCGAACGAGCGGGCCAAACTGGAATGCGGTTGTTCTTCTCAAGTAAAGGTCGCTATTTTCAAACGATACTTTTATGTCAATTGGAACAGGAATGCGGTAGTAAACGGCATCGGTACGAGGAGTTTCCTTTTCGGTGGAAAGTTGGCTTAATAAATCAATCCCGCCCCACTCGCCATCGGGCGTAGCAGTAATTAAAACAGGGCTTCCGCTTAAGTCCGAAGCCGAAACAACTCCTTTGCTAGGTGAAAATCTGAAAAGTATGGTTGCGCTATTCCCGTTGGGTTTGGGAGTATAATCGAACCAGTGTGTGAAGGTTTGCTCAAAACGCTTGCCAATGAAAAGTGAAAGGTACTCCTGTTCGAGCTTCGAAATTTCTGCAAGAACTGCTTCGGCAGCTTTGCCTTCGGCAATAAAATCGGCATCGCCGTTTAACAGTTCAACCCTTCGTTTCCGCAACATGAATATAAATTCGGCGGCTTCAAGGGCTTTATCCTCTGACGATTTTTCAACAATTACGGTTTTATGAACCGGAACTCTAACGAATGTGCTATCTTGAAAAACTCTGGAGTAGTGCGTTGTACGTTCGGCTGCAATAAAAGGAGTGGTGGATAAGTCCTTAAATGGGCTGCTTTCAATTTCTGGTGAAGTTTGCGGCCTAACTTCATTTGTTCCTTCAAACTGAAGGTTTGAGGTTGGGATTATTAACCCCTGCGATGTTAGCTTTAAAAAATCGTTTTGAAATGTTTCGTTGGGTTCTAACGCAAAAAGTGCGGTTAGGTCGGCTTCATTGTGGTTGAACGTTTCCACCGACTGAATTTTCCATTCTGTAGATTTTTTTGTGGCTACATTTTTTATTCCCATAAACCTTTCGGCAAACTGTGCGTATGGACCGGGAATTTGTATTGTTTGAGCCGACTCAATTTTTACTCGGAAAGTTGTAAGCGGTAATGCGTAAATCATTCCGTGGGGCGATAATGAAGCAACCGAATTGATTGGGTTAACAGTTGTTGTTTTCTTGCTGCACGAAACAGTTAGAAATAACAAAACAAGAATTGGAACGAATTTTCTCATAAAGTTCATTGTACATTAATCGTTTTTAAGAACGCATTACCAGTATAACTTATTATATCCGATGCTACCATCGCGTTTTCACCTTTGGCCTCTGAAGCCAAATCGCCGGCTAATCCATGTATGTAAACGCCAGCCAAAGAGGCGCTTATTGGTGAGTATCCCTGAGCTAGCAGTCCTGTAATAATTCCTGTTAACACATCGCCACTTCCACCTGTGGCCATTCCGGGATTTCCGGTTGAGTTGAAATAAACCTTCCCTTCGGGAGTGTAAATTTGTGTAAATGCACCCTTCAACACAATTATTACGTTGTATTTAACAGAAACGTTTCGTGCAAGTTCAAAACGTTCGAATCCCGAGTTGCACTTTCCAAATAGCCTGTCAAACTCACCCGGATGCGGAGTAAAAACTGAGTTCTCCGGTAACAATTCAAGAAAATCTTTATTTTCTGAAATAATATTTAATGCATCGGCATCAATAGTAATGGGTACTTTGCATTTAGTTAACACTTTTTTTAGAGCTTCAGCTCTGGTAACTCCTTTCCCAATTCCCGGGCCAATTCCAATGGCGGTGAATTTATCCACATTCTTTTCATCAGTGAAAATGAATTCGCTTTGGTCAATTTCAACCAGCGCCTCTGGAACCGAACTTTGTATTACGTTGTATCCAACTTTTGGAACGTGAACCGTTAGCAGTCCCACTCCCGATGCAAGGCATGCTTGCGATGCGAGAATTGAAGCGCCCATCATACCGTAGCTACCGGCAATAATAAGAGCATGACCGTAGGTTCCTTTATGTCCAAACTTATTTCTACTTTGTAGAAGTGGTTTAATAAACGTTGGAGTTAAATAGTAAAAATCTGTTTCGGTTTCCTCAATGGTTTTTTCATCAAGTCCAATTGGAAGTATGCTCCAATCGCCCACAAATTTCTGATTATCAGAAAATAGTAAGCAAAGTTTTGGGAACTGGAGGGTTAACGTATGGTTTGCTTCAATTACTGGATTTGGGTTTGGGTAGGGATTCTTTTCACCAAAAAGGCCTGAAGGAATATCGATGGAAATTACGGTGCTTTTCGATTGGTTAATGTGAGTAACGAGTTCAGCATAGATTCCTTCCAGCGGGCGAGTTAACCCCGAACCAAAGAGAGCATCAATAACTACTGTGTTGCTTTTTATTGAAGGGAAATCGGAGGTGTTAGAAATAGTTCTTATTTCAATTAATCCCTGTTTTTTCGCCCGTTCAATATTCGTTTCAAGATCACTCGTTTTTTTCGAACCCGTTTCTAGAATGAACAGCTTAACGTTGTAGCCAACCATTGCGAGCATTCGAGCCAGAGCAACCCCATCGCCGCCATTGTTGCCGTTGCCGGCAAAAAATGTGAATGTATTTTGGGTTGAAAACCGAGAGGCAATCCATTGAAATATTGATTTGGCAGCTCTTTCCATCAGGTCGATGGAGGTTATGGGTTCACATTCGATGGTTTTGCGATCGATTTCACGAATTTGGCTTGTTAAAAAAAAACGCATGTAAAAACGTTTTGGTGAACATTAGCAAATATAATCTTTTTCAGCGCAAAACACAGAATAACATGGCATGAATTAGTGCGAACTGATTGATTTAATGTGAAAGGATAAAAGTTTTTTCTATATTTGCCCACGTTTGAAATTTGGTTTGAATATTTATTAACTAAAAAACAATACGTTATGTTAAAGGGTCACCCGAAAGGATTACTTGTAGCGTTCTTCTCAAACATGGGAGAGCGATTTGGATTCTACACCATGATGGCCATTCTTGTTCTATTTTTACAGGCTAAGTATGGTTTAACAGAAGGACAAGCAGGCGAATACTACAGTTGGTTCTACTTTGGAATCTATGCGTTAGCATTAATTGGAGGTATCATTGCCGATGCAACTCGTAAGTATAAATTTGTGATTCTTGTCGGAATCATAATTATGTTTGCTGGTTACGTTTTAATGGCTTACCCAACCGCAGCAACTCAAAGTTTCCTATGGCTTAGCGTTGTAGGTTTATTTACCATTGCTCTTGGTAATGGTTTATTTAAAGGTAACCTGCAGGCAGTTGTTGGTCAAATGTACGACGATCCCAAGTATTCAAGCGTGCGCGACACAGCCTTTATGATTTTTTACATGGGAATAAATATTGGAGCGTTCTTTGCACCTTTCGTTGCAAAAGGAGTTCGTAACTGGTTTCTTGGAACTCAAGGTTTTGAACACGATGGTAGTTTGCCAGCAATGTGTCACGCATTTAACAGGGGTGAGCTAAGCGATATGTCAGCGTTTCAAGAGCTAGCTAACCAAGTTTCGGGAACAGCAGTAACTGACCTTACTGTTTTCGCTAAAAATTACATTGATGCCTTTGCTAAGGGATACAATTATGCTTTCGGAATTGCCGCTGGTGCAATGGTAATTTCTCTTCTTGTTTACATTATTTTTAACAAGTATCTACCTTCGGTTTCAAAAGAAACCGAATCAAAAACTGAAGATAACAAAGCTATTTCTAGAGCCAATTCAACAACAAGTCCCGTTGCAATTATGCTAGCAATTGGTTTGATGCTTGTAACTTCGTTTATTTTCTACTTCTTAATGGATGATGTTGCTCTTGGTGCTGCGGTAGGATTGTTCATTGGGTTTGTTTCTTGGATTGTTCAAATTTCAACAAAAGAGGAAAGGCCTCGAGTATCGTCGCTAATTCTCGTGTTTTTTGTTGTTATTTTCTTCTGGATGTCGTTCCACCAGAACGGTTTAACATTAACATTCTTTGCAAGAGATTACACGGTAAAAACGGTTGATGCTTTCACCAACATTTTCTTTAACCTCGAATCAATTCTTGCATTTATTGGAGCAACTGCTGGTTTCTTCCTCATTTTTGTAAGGAAGTCGATATCTCAAAAATTAATTGCAGGCGCAATGTTCCTAGGATTTGGATCCTTAACCTACTATTTCGTTTCGGGTTTCGGAGCGGAGAATGCAATTGCTCCCGAGGTTTTCCAATCGTTTAATCCTCTCTTTATTGTTGCATTAACTTTCCCTGTTATGGGTGCTTTCGCTTGGATGAAGAAGAAAAATATTGAACCTTCTACTCCTAAGAAAATTGGTATAGGAATGGTTATTGCTGCAATTGGTTTTGTTGTAATACTAGTTGCTTCCTTAAACCTTGTTTCTCCCCACGAATTACAGTTTGTTGATACTGATGGAATTACAAAGTACAACCCCGTTCCAGATTCATCAAGGGTTTTACCTTACTGGCTAATTAGTAGCTACTTAATTCTTACTATTGCTGAACTTTTCCTAAGTCCAATGGGACTCTCATTCGTTTCAAAAGTAGCTCCTCCTCGTTTCCAAGGATTAATGCAGGGTGGATGGTTACTAGCAACGGCTGTAGGTAATAAGTTCCTTTTTGTTGGAAGTAAATTCTGGGGAACATTAGATTTGTGGCAACTCTGGGCGATTTTCATTGTATGTTGTTTACTATCAGCTCTATTTATCTTCTCAATCATTAAGCGACTTGAGAACGCAACTAAATAGTTTGCATAGAAAACTCGAAGAAAAGGGATTCCATGTGTGAATCCCTTTTTTATTTAATTCACCATTGAGTTAGTTTGAATTAAAGTGATTAACTTGGTGTCAAAAAAATGAAATGAAAGTTTTTAGCATTGAAAGCGAATTTATCCCGTTAATTCAACTACTTAAAGCATGCCGATTTGCTCAAACAGGAGGGGAAGCCCAACAACTTGTTACCGATGGTTTGGTTTCGTTAAACGGAGAAAAAGAGAGCAGAAAAAGGGCAAAAATTCGCCCCGGCGATATTGTTGAATGCGATGGAAAAATGGTAAAAGTTCAACAAAAGCAAGTTTAATAACGTTATTAGTACTGTAACTATAACCACAAATTATGAGCAGAAAACATATACTATTCCTACTCATTGGTTCATTTTTTTTCACCATTGCAAATTCGCAGGAGAAGTATTTCATTGCATTCACCGATAAAAACGAAACTCCATTCAGCATCGATTCTCCAGAGGAGTTTCTTTCTCAACGTTCGATTGAACGAAGAGAAAAGCAGGGAATAGGTATTTCAGAACGTGATTTACC
>CAZLXF010000056.1:7081-15057 GCA_964563065.1 uncultured Rikenellaceae bacterium
ATATTTACTCTGAGCATTACCATGGAGCCATTGTTTTGTCGGCTATGGCCGCAAATATTCCCGGCGTACTCGTAGGAACTGCTCCCGAAGCAGAATATGTTCTTATTCGAAGCGAGGATGTTAATTCAGAGCAAATTATAGAGGAGTATAACTGGGCTGCGGCAGCTGAGCTGGCCGATAGTTTGGGGGCCGATGTAGTTAACTCATCGCTTGGGTACTACGAATTTGACGCTGAATGGCAGAATCATCCTTTCACCGATATGGACGGAGAAACTACTCCCGCAGCGATTGCTGCAAATATTGCAGCAGAAGTTGGAATGCTGGTTGTTGCAAGTGCGGGAAATGAAGCAGATAACGAGTGGGGACGAATTATTACTCCATCCGATGCTTTTGGTGCTGTTGCCGTTGGAGCCGTTGACAGCAACGGCGATTACGTTTCGTTCAGCTCAGTTGGTCCGTCTGCCGATGGGCGCGTGAAACCTGATGTTGTGTCAATGGGTTATCTTACAGCAATACAGCAGGTTACTGGCGATATTTCCACAGCAAATGGTACTTCGCTTTCAGCACCTCTAATTTCTGGAATGGTTGCTTGCCTGTGGCAAGCATTTCCTAGCGGAACTGCGAACGAAATTTATAGTAACATGGTAAGATCGGCTTCGCAGTATAACAATCCATCACCAAATCTCGGTTTCGGAATACCCAACTTCGAAATGGCACTGAATGCACTTCCTGACCAACCCGATAATAGCCGAAAGTTAAGTATTTTCCCTAACCCAAGTAATGGGAATCTTACCATTCGGGTACCGTGGCAGAATGGCAACGACATTTATCTTTCGCTTTGGGATATTTCAGGGAAGCAAATTATTGGAGAAAAAGTAGATTCATCGAACAATTTCATAACCCTAAACCTCACCGATTTTTTCCCTTCCGGTTTGTATTTTGTACGGTTGTCGCAAGGAGCCGATTACTATACAGGGAAATTTGTTAAAACCAGTCTATGAGGAAGTTTCAGCAAAACCAGTTTACGCTTTTCGAAATAGCTCAACTTATACAGGAAACTCTTGAAGAGGGAGTTGGCGATTCGTACTGGGTAACTGCCGAGATTGCAGAGTATAAAATTAACAGAACAGGTCATTGTTACCTTGAACTGGTTGAGAAGGAAGAATCGGGAACACAACCAAAAGCGAAGATTCGTGCTACCATTTGGGCTGGGGTTTTTCGGGTAATAAAACCCTTTTTCGAAACTTCAACGGGAGTTAAGTTCGATGCAGGAATTAAGGTTAAGGTGCTTTGCCGCGTTAACTTTCACTCGGTTTACGGATTCTCGTTAAATATTCAGGATATTGACCCAGCTTTCACACTTGGCGATATTGAGCAGCAACGCCGCGAAACCCTTGCAAGGCTAATTGCTGATGGAATAATTGATATGAACAAGGAGTTGGAGTTGTCCATACTTCCCAAGCGTATCGCAATTGTTTCATCGCCAACAGCAGCCGGATACCAGGATTTTATCAATCAGCTCGATACGAATGCTTATGGATACCGATTTTTTTATAAAATTTTTTCGGCAACAGTTCAGGGAAGTAAAGCTGAAGAATCGATAGTTGATGCGTTAAATAGAATTCACTTTGAAATTGAGAACTGGGATGTTGTGGCAATAATAAGGGGCGGAGGTTCGCAAACCGATCTTTCGTGCTTTGATAGCTACAATCTGGCAGCCAACATTGCGCAATTCCCTCTTCCTGTTATCACAGGAATTGGCCACGAAAAGGACACAACCATAGTTGATATGGTAGCCCACACACGATTAAAAACTCCCACTGCTGCGGCAGAATTTTTAGTAAACCTTTTTGCTGAAGCAGAAGGCCTTACAAACTCCTTAGCCGATGATTTTCAACAGCAGGTTCAGCTTTTAATAAGCGAGTACGAAAGCTATTTGAGTAGCATTAATATTAAAATTACTCCAATGATTCTTAAGCAGGCGAGTAATTTACGAATCTCTCTTCAACGGCTAGCATTTGGATTGCACGATTGCTCACAAAAATTTATTCAGAATAGAAAAAATGAAGTAAACAATCTTGTAACAGGACTAAAAAATGAAGTTGCAAGCAGGAATTCGAGTGAATTAAACAGGTTGATTAGCTACAAAAAAAATGCAATATACACAACTAACAGGTTGATAGATAGAGAGAAAACGAAGCATTCCATAATTGTAAATACTATTAATTTGATTGAGCCAATAAGGGTTTTGCAACGTGGTTACTCAGTTACGCTAGTTAATGGGAAGCCAATTAAAAGTATAGAAGAAATCAATATTAATGATACAATGGAAACATTTATTGCTGAGGGAAGAATTGAAAGCGCCGTTAAAAAGTGCGAAAAAAATACTTTTACGTTAAAAGAAACCTAGTAAAAATGACTATATTTCACAAAAAATTTTAAATCGAGTGAAACGGAAGCTTTACATTTTAATCGTTCTTGTTTTTTCGAGTTTAGTTGGTTCAACTCAGGGGTTTCAACAAAGGCTTGATAGTTTGCTTGTGAAAGTTCACGAAGCAAACGATGAAGAGAAAGTGAACCTTTACGTTGACCTTTCAAAACTTTACTGGGCTTCAAACCCCGACAGTAGCATTTATTTTGCCAATAGAGCACTCGATTTTGCGAAAGTCTCCAATAGCGATGAACTTTTGGGCGATGCATACAATAGCCTAGGTAATGCATACTCTTTTATTCACGAAAATCAGAAAAGTCTTGATTACTATAAACTTTCTAAAAAATACAGAGATAAAGTTGGCGATTTACAAAAGGTTGCATTTACTCTAAATAACATTGCATTGGTAAATGCTGATATGGGAAAGTACACCGAAGCCATTGATGCATTCAAAAAAGCTGCGGAGATTTGCGAAACTAACGAAGATTTTATATTCAATGCCCATATTCTATTGGGTATAGCTGGTGTTTATAAATCCGTAAGCGATATTAACAAATCGTTGGAATATGGAATAAAAGCAGCCAATATTTTTATCCATTACAAGGATCAGCTGGGAATGGCTTCGGCCTACAGTTTCATTGGTTCGTTACATCGCGATTTGAACAATATTTCCTTAGCGCTTGAATACTACAAAAAAGCATATTCCATTTACGTTGAACAGAATTATATTTCAGGAATTTCTTCATCATCAAATAACTTAGGAATTATTTACGATGAGTTGGGAGAGAACGAGAAGGCCCTCGATTTTTATGCCAAATCGCTGGGAATTGCTATGGATGAGAAGGATAAAATTGGTATTGCTACTGCTCTCAATAACATTGGGTACCTTCATGCCAAAACAAAAAACTATAGAAGTGCGCTTGAGTCCTACATGAGCGCTCTCCGAACGTTTAAAGAAATTTACGATTACTCAAGCTGCATGAATACGCTGAACAATATTGCATGGGTACATTACCACTCCAAAAATATTGATAAAGCCATGGAGTATGTTCTTGAGGCTCTTTCGTACGAATCGGAAACAACAAGTCTTCAGTATAAGGCTGAAAGTCAGGAGATTTTAAGTAAAATATACTTATATAATCAGGATTACAAAAGGGCTTTTGAGCATAATGCTAAGTTCATGGAACTTAATGATAGCCTTTATAATATAGACCGAAACGAGAAGCTCATGGAAATGCAGGTTCGTTTCGAAACTGAGAGGAAAGAGCAGGAGATTCAACTTCTTAAAAAGAACGATGAGATTAAAAATTTGGAGCTAAAAAGGCAAAAGAATCTTCAACGTTTTTGGTGGTCATTATCGGTACTACTTATAATAATTGCAGTTTTAATTTACAGCAACTTACAATCGAAGAAAAAGGTTAACCAGCTACTTTCCGATAAAAATATTCAGCTAGAGGAGGCTAATGTTAAGCTTAAAGAATCAGAGGAACATTTAAAGGAACTCAACGCTACCAAGGATAGATTTTTCTCAATAATTGCGCACGATTTAAAGAATCCGTTCAATGCGCTTCTTGGTTTCAGCGAGTACCTAATGAATAATTTTGAAACTAGCCCCAAGGAGGAATCACGAGAGTATATAAAAATTATTTACGATTCTGCTCAGAATCTTTTCAAACTTCTACACAATCTACTTCAGTGGTCGCGCACCCAGCTAGGAACCATAGTTTACAAACCCGAACTTTTCCCACTTCTGCCAGCAATCCATCAGGAAATTGAGTACCTTGAAAAGGTAACGGATAATAAAAGTATTAAAGTTGTTGTTCGGGTTGAAAACCATTTAATGGTTTACGCCGACAAAAATATAATTTCAACTGTAATTAGGAATTTACTTAGCAATGCTATAAAATTTAGCAATCCCGGAGGAAAAATAAACATTAACGCACAGGAACAGGAGAAATTTGTTGAAGTTTCAATTACCGATTCGGGCGTGGGAATGAACAAGGAAGAACTCGATAAACTTTTCAGGCTCGATGCATCGTTTAGTACGAAAGGAACTGCCGATGAGGAAGGAACGGGCTTGGGACTGCTTCTATGCAAAGAATTTATCGAAAAGAATGGTGGGAAAATATGGGTTACCAGCGAGAAGGAAAAGGGAAGCACCTTCACTTTTACCTTGCCAATACATCGATGGGGGTAACGAGATCCAGAAAATAATACTTCTCAATATATATTTATGCGCAACAACTTTTCTTCAATCATAAAGGTTCTCGTTGTTCTATATGCAACGTTTTCACCAATATTGGCAGTTTCAATTACAAATGCAAAGTGTACGGAACAATGGTACCATTCGTTTAACGATTCGTTGCTAAACCAATCCTTAGACTTAATAAAAGAGAATCCTCAACGTGCATTACTGTTGGCAAACAGAGTAATAACAAATGCTCGGATTGATAATGATGCTGAAAAGTTAACTGCTGCAACCATTCTTATTGGAAATATTTACGTTGGTGTTGGCGATAAACCTAGAGCCGAATTTTATTTGAATAGCATTGATAAAGAGGTGAGTACTACAGAAAAAAGGCGCATTGTAAGAGAATTCGATTTTGCAAAGGCAAACTATTTAGCATATGTTTCTGGATGTTCCTCGGCAGAGAAGTATCTGAACGAAAAGGTAAAAAAAGCAAGGATAAGTAGCGATTTTGAAACTCAAGCCCAGCTTTTACTTCACAAAGCCAAAATTCAGAAAGATTACTCATTGTATGAGGAATCAATATTAACTTTACAAAGTGCCATTGAGGTTGCTCGAAAAACTAATAACAATACTATTGTTGCCGAGTGCTACAACACGCTTGGCAGCTCAAACTATTTGCTTAGTAATTACGATGAAGCGATACAGCAGTACAGTAGAGCGTTGGGCTTTTACCAAGAGTTAAATGATTCTCTAGGAATTATTGAATCGCTAGTTTCTGCAAGCATTGCTAAGAGAGATCTTGGCAGATTTTCCGAATCGCAAGATGACTTAGAAAACGCTTTAAAAATTTCTTCGGCACTTAAAATCAACTCTTATACAGGAGAAATTTATAACCTAAAGGGAAGCCTTGAACTACGTAAGGGCGATCCTGCATCAGCCGTTTCCCACTACAGTAAAAGTTTGAATATTCGTAAGGAGATTGGCTACCTTAACAGCACTGCTTCTACATACGAGAATTTGTCGAGAGTTTATGCTCAGCTAAATCAATTCGAGAAAGCCGAAGAGGTTCTTTTCAAATCCATAGAAATTAGGAATGAGCTGAATGATGAAATAAAAATAGCCTCGGCGTACAATGATATGGGTAATATTTACCTGCAGAGCGGAGAACTTGCCGATGCTATTCGTTACTATCTCTTAGCACTAAAAATTCAACAGCAGAAAGGCGCGCATTCCGAAGCATCGAGAACTCTTACAAATATTGGAATTGTTTACCGAAGGCTGGGGTCGAACAATAACGCCTTAACCTACTTTAACCGTGCGCTCGAACTTATTTCAGAGGAAACCGATCCGTTGGGGAAAGCCTACGTTTATATAAATCAAGGGAACACATATAGGGACCTGAACGAACCAGCAAAGGCTTTAGAGAGTTACAAAAAAGCGTTACAAATAAGAACGAGTACAGGCAATATGCTAAGTTCGGCACAGGCATTGAGAAGTGTAGCGAACGCTTACGCCGATTTGAATAATTTTAGCGAAGCTAAAAAGGCATTGAACGAATCGCTCAGAATTTTTGAAGAGAATGACGACCAGCGTGGCGTTGCCGATACCGAGAACGAGTTGGGCAACGTTCTTTTAAAGGAAGAAAAGTTTGAAGATGCACTTCTTTCCTTCGAAAGCGCTGCGGTATTGTATGGTCAAATTTTCGATCTAAACCGAAGAGGTTTGTGTTTAAGAAAAATCGGGGAAACTCACTTGAAACTAGGTCGTTACACCCTTGCATACGAAAATCTTCAGCTGGCTTTGAGTATGGCAACGGGAACAAATAATGGCAAACTCATTGAAACCACTCTTTTAGCGCTTCATAATTATTCCTTGCAGCGAGGAAACCACAACGATGCGCTTAGGTTTTACAAACAACATATCGAAGTTCGCGATAGCCTTGAGGCAATTGGACGAAAGGAATCAATATGGCAGGCTAGCCTCGATTTGGAGCTGAATAAAAAGGCCGAAGAAATTAAGCAGATTGAAAGTGAGGTGGACAGATTAGTTCAGAAGGATAAGATCAAAACCTATGAAATTGAACGCCAAAAAATGAAAAGTAACTTTTTGGCGTTGGGGTTGGCTTTCATATTTTTACTTGCAGCAGCTAGCCTTTCCGGGTACCTTGTTATTCGTAAGAAAAATATTTTGTTGAATGAAATCAACGAGAAGCTTGTAAAGTCGGAAAGGGAGCTGCAGGCTACCATAAAAACTAAGGATAAACTCTTTTCAATTGTTGCCCACGACTTAAAAAGTCCTTTTACTGCATTGGTTGGACTTACCGAAGTGATGAAAACTAAAACAGGCGCAGATAATATTAAAGAAATTTCAGAGTATGCGGGTTACGTTCACGAATCATCACAAAATTTACTAACTCTCATTGAAAATCTTTTGGAATGGTCGAGAAGCCAAACAGGGAATATATCGCTTAACCCACAGTGCGTTAGCGTTAATAGTATTTTCAACTTAGTCCACAAGCAGCTTAGCCTTCAGGCTAGCACAAAAAATATTGAAATAAAAGTTGAGGCTAATAACGAAATAAATGTGTTGTGCGATAAGGATACTATGATTACTGTTTTTAGAAACCTTATTTCCAATGCGCTAAAATTTACAAACGTTGATGGCAAAATAATCCTGAACGCAAAAACAAAAGGACTAAATGCAATAATAGAAGTGAAGGACAACGGGGTTGGTATGGATTCCCAAACTGTTTCTAAACTCTTCAATCTCGACGGGAACCAGTCAACAAAAGGAACCCAGAACGAAACTGGAACTGGCTTAGGGCTTATTGTTTGCAAGGAGTTTGTAGAGGCAAACAGCGGAAAAATTTGGGTTGAAAGCCAACTAGGAGTTGGAACCACTTTCTTTGTTTCACTGCCGTTAGTGTAATTTTAAAAATATTTATTATTATGGCAAAAAAGAAGCTAACCTATTCGCAGGCAATAGAGGAGATTGAAGATATTATCGCTCAAATTGAAAATAATGAAATAGGAATTGATGAGCTGCCTCAGAACGTTAGCAGAGTAGCCGAATTGCTTAAATTCTGCAAAGCCCAGCTTCGCGAAACCGAAGAAGAAGTTGATAAAATATTGAAAGACTTTTCTGACTAACCTCAAACATTCCTTTTTTACTGCTGTTCGATAACGTACACGACTTTGTTTAAAAAGGGAACAATAATATTTTCTTTCTGAAATTAATTAATTTTACAAGTGCCAGTCATTCAGTAATATGCATATCTTGGTATGAACTTGGTTTAGGTTAAAGAAAATACATAGCCATGTTCAAAAATTACATCACCATTGCATTAAGGAATAT
>CAZLXF010000057.1:0-14491 GCA_964563065.1 uncultured Rikenellaceae bacterium
GAGAATGGTTCTATTTTAAAATGCATTGAAATTGGCATTAAATCTGCTCGAAGCATGTATGCTGAAGTTCCGTTCTGCTCTTCAAGAAAAACAGAATCATTGTTATTGTTATCTAGCGCCAGGCTGTTTATTGAAGGTGTGAATATTAGGGCGGGGTTGTGTGCTCCAGCGTACTCAAGAATATAACCTTCGGCTTCGGGGTACTCCTTGTAAAGCGAGCAAAGCGAAATATCCATTCCATCGCGAATGTCGTTACCTACAGCTTCCTGTTGGAGCGCATTAATTAAATGGATTCGCAGTAAATTTAGAATTTCGTCGGGCTTGAGTAATCCTTCACGCTTCACAATTTCGTTAAGCAGCGAAATTCCCAACATACTCATAAATGCTCCAGGAACTCCATGCCCCGTACAATCTGCAACTGCAAAAAGGGTTATATCATTTACTTGGGTAGTCCAGTAAAAATCTCCACTTACAATGTCGCGTGGCATGAATAGCGTAAAATGATCCTTGAAGCAGAACTTCATAAGGCTAGGTTTTGGCAAAACAGCTTGCTGAATAATTGCCGCATAATAAAGGCTATCAGTAATTTGCGAGTGAGCCTTCTCTATTAAACTTTTCTGCTTATAAATTTCTTGGTTGGCTCGCTCCAAATGATCGGCCTGCGTTTCCAGCTCCTCTTTCTGCTGACTGATTTCAGCGGTTCGATTTTTTACCTTATCCTCAAGTTCAAGGTTTACTCTGGTTATGGTTTCCTGAATTTCCAGAATTTTCTCCTTCTCAAGCCTTTCGTTTTCAAGCTGCTTTTCAACAACTTGCCGACTTAACCGGCTAAACCTGTTGGCTAATGCCAACGTAAACAGCAGCACTTGCCCAAGCGAGCCAATTTTCAAACTCGACTCAAGCAGAATCGACGAGTACCCTTCTGAGGGTTTATTCTGAACAAAGTAGACGAAAAGACAAAGAAAAACAAAAAACACAGAGTTAGCTAACAAATAGTAGCCTGCCTGTTCGCCGCCACGGCGAAAAACAATTGTTGCAAAAACTAAAAGAAATACAAATACCACAACATGAAAACTATGCACGTAGGGTGAAAAATCCCAGAAAACCCTAAGATTTATTAAAACAATGATTATAAACGGAATAACATATAGAATTTGAATTACTTTAAGCAACCTATGCCAAGATGGATAGTTTTGAGCAGGGTCAAGGAAATGCCGGGTAAAACCAATGTAAAAGAAAGTACTTAGCAAAGCCACGTAGTTTCCTGTAAAGCGTGTAATGTAATCGGTTTGAAATAGCGCGTAGCTAACCCTGTCGAACAGCAAGAAGTACATTGCCAGCGAGAAGAAACACAGGAAGAAGTAAAGAAACCCTTTATCGCGGAAAAGGAAATACTGTAAAAGAATGTAGAATCCAAGTGAAATTAGTATTCCAACCAGCACAGCCAGAACTATCCACGATTCGCGATACTTTTTAAGTTCAGGTTTTTCTGGCCTTAACTCCAACTCAAAAAATTGTTTAATTTCCTGTGGAATTGAAGTATCGACCTTAATAAGCAGGCGCACCTTACTGTTTGGCAGAAGCGTTAGAGGAATTACCTTGGGATTTTCGGGAAAGCATCTCTCCGAACTCCTTACATACTTACCATTTCTGGCAATTAGAACTTGGGTTGAGTCGGTAACCCTATAAACCTCATTTTTAAGAATTGGTTGAAGCCATAAATGCCAGTGAATACTCTCTTCAATACTATTAACTATTTCCAGCTTAACCCAGTGCACTTTAGCCTGCTTAGTTATAGCAGAATCGGGTAGAAATAAATGTGTAAAAGTTGGCGACAAAACCTGTTCAACTGTATAGGTTCCGTTTAAATCGGGCAATACTTGTAACACCGTATTCAAAGGATACCTGAATTCTAGCGAATCAATTGTATAAGTTTGAGCATTCGAATGGATGGCAAACAAAAAAAGAACGCTTACGGCAATAACTCGACGTAAAACTATGAATTTAAACAATAATATCTTTTTACAGAAGTCCACAAATATCTGTATATCAAATGTGTAATTAAATTTTATAATATCTTATAAAGATAGAAAAAGTTTTTTGATAATCATGTAAGTAATTTTTATAAAAGATTTCAACGGAACCTCAAAGGATATCCCCATTTAAAACTCTTAAATAAACCCCAAACAATTTTCAGACTCAAAAATTTGAATTTCTTAAAGTATAGAAATTGCAGTATATTTGCCCAAAACGAAACAATTAGAGTTGTATAACATGCAAAAAGTAAGAGTACTTTCGGTTAACATTTCAACCCAAAAGGGAATTATAAAAAAACCCGTTTCAAGCATTGAACTTAACGAAACAGGAATAGTAAACGATGCCCATGCGGGCGATTGGCACAGGCAGATTAGCATGCTGGGGAAGGAAAGCTTCGACAGGTTTGCGAAGCTGGCAGGCCGAGAAATAAACTTTGGCGAGTTTGCCGAAAACATAACTACGGAAGGGCTAGAACTGGTTGACACCAAACCTGGCGATATGTTTGTTGGTAAAAACGTGGAGCTGGAGGTTACCCAAATTGGTAAAAAATGCCATGGCGACAGCTGCGCCATTTACCGTGAGGTTGGAAACTGCGTGATGCCAAAAGAGGGAATCTTCCTTTGGGTAAAAAAATCTGGGATTCTCGCTCCCGGCGATGAGCTGGAGTACATTCCAAAAACCTATAAAGTTCTTGTAATTACGCTAAGCGACAGAGCCTACAAAGGAACCTACGAAGACAAGAGCGGACCAGCCGTTGTAACAAAAGTTGATGAGTTTTTTCGCTCAATAAAATGGCACCATTCGGTTGACACGCTCATTATTCCCGACGACGACCGCATGCTCCGTGGAAACCTTCTGAAAGCCCGAGAAATGAACTACGATGTTGTTATAACTACCGGAGGTACTGGTATTGGACCACGCGACATTACCCCCGAGGTTGCAAAGGATATGATTGACAAGGAAATTCCAGGAATTATGGAAATGATTCGGATGAAGTATGGAGCCGAAAAACCAAACGCTCTAATCAGCCGAGGAGTTGCAGGGTTAATGGGAAATACCTTCGTTTATACGCTTCCCGGAAGCGTAAAGGCTGTAAACGAGTACATGAGCGAAATTACAAAAACCCTTCAGCATCTTTTCCTAATGCGAATGGGTATTGACAGCCACTAATAAAATTTACATGAAGAAATTTTTTTACTTTATTTTTATATGCTCCGTTTTATGCTGGGGCTGCACAAGTTCTGAAACAGAAGGAAACAAAAACCTTCTAGGAAAATCCGAACGCAACATTGTACTCCTCCACCCAACCGCAAACAATTTAAAAACGTTTCTTTACCTTACTGAAAATAAAATTTTTCCTCTCCCAAACGACTATGGAATTATTGGGGTTTACCATTCAAAAGAGGAATATGACTACAAACTGTCGCGCGAATTAATTAAAAACAAGGGGATTAAGAACATAAGTCTTGTCGAAATTTCCTCTGAACTTAACCCACAAAACATATTCACTAAAAACGATTGCTCGCAACAATTCAAGGAAATATTTAATAATTCCACAGGCGCCATTTTCTTTGGGGGTCCCGATATGCCTCCAGCATGTTACGGCGAAGAAACCAGCCTGCTTACTGTAATAACCGACCCTCATCGTCATTACCTTGAACTATCGTTTCTTTTCCATCTACTGGGAGGTTCGCAGGATACAACTACAATTGCTTTCCTTGATGAGCGAAATGATTATTCCATTCTTGGAATTTGCCTTGGCATGCAAAGCATGAATGTTGCAACCGGAGGAACCATGGTTCAGGATATTCCCTCCGAAATTTTCAACCTAAACACGGTTGAACAGGTTCTTTTACTGGAACCTAACCAACAGCACAGAAACTACCATACAAATTTTGGAATAGACAACAATTTAATCTGGGGCAGCTTCCATCAGGTAAAGTTTGAAAAGGGCTCCATTCTCGACAGTCTGAATGGTTTCGCCAACCAAAACCCCTATATTCTTAGCAGTCACCATCAATGCATTGAAACTCTCGGATTAAATATTGTTCCAGTTGCATGGTCGGTTGATGGCAAAATAATTGAAGCGATAAAGCACTCAAAATTCCCGAATGTAATTGGGGTTCAATTCCATCCCGAGCCAACCTTCCTTTACGAAGCGAACGAAAAGTTTAGTTTACAACCAAACCAAACCCAAAAAGAATCCTATTTGAATACTTACCCGGGAGAAAAGGGAGAACTATTTCACCGAGCCTTTTGGAAATACATAGGCAAAATTTACCAGTAGCATTAAAGCATGAGCCAAAGCAAAAAGAAACAATTCCTAAATATTCCCCGCTACTCGGGTGGCAAGGAGTTGCTTCGCAAATTTTTTGCTGAAAACCTTAAATACCCAGCCGAAGCGCTGGAAAAGGGAGTTCAAGGCGATGTAATTGTTGCCTACAAAATTAACTCCAACGGAGAAGTTTTTGAGGCAACGGTTGAAAAAGGAATTGGCCACGGCTGCGACGAGGAGGCTGTTCGTTTGGTAAAACTTCTCAAACACGACAGCGTTAAAAACAGAGGTGTTCGGGTTACCGCCACATCGCGACTCAAGGTTCCTTTCAGGCTAAAACAGAAGAAAACTACTTCGGTTACATACGAGTATAAAGCAACAAATCAAAAACAGAACGAAGCTGCTAAACCCAAAAAGCCAACACAAAAAAAACGGGTTTTTACATACACAATTAACTTAGAAGAAGAAGATCCCCGTTAACCCCAGCCCCAGCTCAGCAAGTTCAAAGGGCAACCTTGTTCTGTCGGGGTCGTCCTTGTAGGGACCTCCCTTATGGGTTGAATAGTGTGTGGCACCGGTTACACCAAGTCCAAAATTTGAAGTAACCTTCCAAATCCCCTGAAGCCGCAACGACATTCCAATTCCGGGAAACGAATTCACATCATCAACAATGTAGTGCGCATACTCTATTCCGTACGAAATTGAAAAATCGAACTTCGAGCTGTTCCTGAAAGGGTACCATGCTACGCCAGCGCCAACCTTAAAGTTTGGTAATCCCCAAAACCGAACAAACGAATTATCGCTGTTGGAGTAACCTCCGTCATCGCGATAGAAGTACCCCTTAAAATCGGTGTAGGCTTCAAACCCAAAAGAAGCAACTGGCTTATACTCCACCTCAAGTGAAGCTTCGTGGAATCGACCGCCAAAAAATCTTTTAGCACCATCATCGTCCGCAACATACGAGTAGATTCCCAGTGGCAAGTAAGAAAAATGGAGGGAATAGGTTTTCTCGGCTGAAGCATCATTCCCCAATTGAGGAAAACAGAATGCGTTAACCTGAGATGCGTACAGGCTTAGTGCAATAAAGAGAAAGGCTTGAGCTAACTTTACCTTCATGGCTTTTTACCGAACAATTTACAAAAAAACATTTTTAAATATTCATTCAAAAAATGGGCTATCAATAAAATTCTATAATGTGTTATACATTATTTCACAATCCTTGTATAACCCGAAAAACTTTAATAACATTGCTTGCGAATTTAACGGCTTAAATTGTGAAAGACTTTTTTTTGCAACTATCTTCATACGAAATAGTTACCCTTAGCACCCTAGCATTCTTTCTTATAATACAACTTTACTTTTACTTAAATTTTTACCTGCGCGTTGCCTTGCTTCGCAAGTCGAATGCAAATTCCGAAGGAAAAAGTTTACCTCCAGTTTCAATAGTTATTTGTGCACGCAACGAGGAACTAAATCTTAAATCGTTTCTTCCCTCGGTACTTGAACAAGATTATCCCAACTTTGAAGTTGTTGTTGTTAACGATTGCTCCACCGACGATACTGATATGCTGCTCGACATTTTCTCAAGAAAATACCCGAACCTTCGTTATACAACCATTAAACTTGACGAAAAATTTACACACGGAAAGAAACTCGCGCTAACCGTTGGAATAAAAGCTGCAAAAAACAGCTGGCTGCTGCTTACCGATGCCGATTGCCAACCCGTTTCAAACAAATGGCTTGAAAGCATGGCTTCGAACTTCCACGAAAAAACCGAGCTAGTTTTAGGTTACGGAGGATATTTCCCAAAGAAAGGCCTTCTGAACAAGCTAATCCGTTTCGATACTTTCTTTATTGCCATGCAGTACATGGGGTTTGCCCTGGCCGGAAAACCTTACATGGGTGTTGGCAGAAACCTTGCTTACCGCAAGGAAGTGTTCTTCAAAAACAGAGGTTTCGCATCGCACAGCCACATTTTTTCTGGCGACGACGATTTGTTTGTTCAACAGGTAGCTAACAAACGAAACACCAAGGTAGAAACGTCACATTTTTCTCACACACTCTCAAACCCAAAGGAAACCTACAAAGCGTGGTTTAACCAAAAAAAACGTCACCTAACAACTGGCGCACACTATAAAAAATGGGTAAAATTTCTGCTCTCCCTCGAGCCCCTCTCGCGAGTATTTTTTTGGGGCATAGCTATATACTCTCTCACCATTCAGAATCTAGCTTGGGTTGCTCTTGGCACAATACTTTTTAGGTTGATAGTAAACGGTATAATAATAAAAATTGTTATGATTCGTTTGAATGAAAGGAAAATATTCATAATTTCGCTACTGTATGATTTGCTATCACCATTTATGCAAACAGCCATTCACGCTGCCATTCGTTTAACACCAAAGAGGAGTAAATGGAACTAAACCAGAATCTTTCCGATAAGGCAAAGTTCGACCTTGTTCTTGTTGAAAAAGCTGTGAACGGCGACCAGAAAGCCTATGCCGATTTGCTCGACAGGTACCGCGATGCTATATACTTCATGCTTCTAAAAATGGTGAACAACAAGAGCGATGCCGAGGATTTAACCATTGAAGCATTCGGGAAGGCCTTCAAAAACATCAACCAGTATACTCCAAACTACGCATTTAGCACGTGGCTCTTTAAAATCGCCACCAATAATTGCATCGATTTTATTCGCAAGCGCAAGGCAAACCTTGTTTCAATCGATCAGCAAACCGAGGATACAGAAGGACTTATGTCGGCTCCGTCAACAAACTTGCAGGCCAGCGTGCTCGACCCAGAGGAAACCCTGATTAAAGAGCAGAATATTAAGCTTATTCAAAACTTGGTTTCCAAGCTAAAACCTCGCTACCGCAAACTCATTGAGCTTCGTTACTTCAGAGAATTCTCGTACGAAGAAATTGCCGATGAACTCGAATTGCCGTTAGGCACAGTAAAAGCGCAGCTGTTCAGAGCCCGGGAACTTCTTTATAACATTCTAAAAAGCAGCTCGCAACACCGCTAGCCATTGTTATGGAACTTATCAATAAATACTTCCCAAATATTTCAACATCTCAAAGGGAACAGCTTAGCATGCTAGGTGAGTTGTATAGAGATTGGAACAGCAAAATCAACGTAATCTCGCGAAAGGATATCGACAAGCTTTACCTTCATCATGTTTTACATTCGCTGGCAATTGCAAAGGTTATTAATTTTGCCAAGGGAACCAGCATTATTGATATTGGAACCGGAGGCGGATTCCCCGGAATACCATTAGCAATTCTTTTCCCCGACACCAAATTTCACTTGGTTGACTCCATTGGCAAAAAAATACTTGTTGCCCAGTCGGTTGCCGATGCTCTCAACCTCAGCAATGTTACCACACAAAAAGCACGAGTTGAAGAGCTAAAGGGAAACTACGATTTTGCCATAACCCGAGCCGTTGCGCCAATGCCCGAAATTGTTAAATGGTCGCGCAAGCTAGTTCGCCCAGGCGGACTAAATTCGCTACCAAACGGGGTAATTGCACTCAAAGGAGGAGAACTAAAGGAAGAACTTGCACCATTCAGGAAAAATTTGGAAAAATGGAATGTCCAAAAAATTTTCAAAGAGGAGTATTTTGCTGAAAAATTTATTGTTTTCACACCTATCTACTAAAAAAGATTGTCGCAATAAACTAAATTGGAAAAAATAGCTAACTTTTTTAATTTTTCTTTTCGGTTTTAAAAAAAAGGTTTACTTTTGCAGACCTAAAACCAGTGCCAGAAATTTGGTTAAGGATACTGAAAATCAGCGAAAACATTTAAATAGTTCAATATTATGGCAACGAAAAGGACTTACCAACCTTCGAACAGGAAAAGGAAAAACAAGCATGGTTTCCGTGAGCGTATGGCAACTGCTAACGGTCGTAGAGTATTGGCTTCGCGCAGAGCGAAAGGAAGAAAGAGACTCACCGTGTCCGACGAACCTAGACATAAAGTATAGTAGTTAATACTTCATACCTTATATGGCTGATCTAAAACGGGTCGGCCTTTTTTTATTCAACCATACCAACAAATATTTGCTTCTTTTCTAAAAAAGGCAAAATTATAATTCCTAGTTTTGCCAATTAGCAAAAACTACAATCGAAAAAAATAGATGGAAAATACCAGCGCAGCCGCTTCCATTAAACAGTTTAAGGACAAGGTTACAAACAGCAAACTGCAAATTATTGCCGATAAAGTGCTTAGCGGAATTCGGATTACTCCCGACGATGCGATAGTTTTATACACCCAATCGGAACTTGGTTTCCTCGGTCTTTTAGCCAGCTACGTTGCACAAAAACACAATGGTAACGATGTTTTCTTCAACCGCAACTTCCATATCGAACCCACCAATATTTGCATTCACAATTGCACTTTCTGCTCGTACCGCCGAAGGATTGACGAAGAGGGCAGCTGGGAATTGACCCTCAACCAAATTAGGGAAACTGTACGAACCTTCCGCCCAAAGGGCGTAACTGAAGTTCACATTACGGGAGGTGTTCACCCGCGCTGGACAATCGATTTCTTCGGGAAAATTATATCCACCATTAAATCGGAAATGCCAACCCTTCACGTAAAAGCATTCTCGGCCGTTGAACTCGACTTCGTTTTTAATCAGGCAAAACTATCTCCTCTCAAAGGAATAAAAAAAATGAAAGCATTCGGGCTAGACTCCATTCCCGGTGGTGGCGCCGAAATTGGGAACAGCGAAGTTCGACAAAAAATTTGTGGCGAAAAAACCTCGTGGGACCGATGGCTCGAGATTCACGAGGCAGCCCATCAGGAAGGACTCACATCCAACGCAACCATGCTTTACGGCCACATTGAGAGCTACCAGCATAGGGTTGAGCACATGGAATCGATTAGAAAACTTCAGGATAAAACTCACGGTTTCAACTGTTTTATTCCCCTTAAATTCAAGGCATCGCACAATAAACTTGGCTACATTGGCGAAGTTAACCTGGTTGAAGATTTAAAAAACTTTGCCGTTTCACGCATTTACCTCGACAACGTAAAAAACCTAAAAGCCTACTGGCCAATGCTGGGCAAGCAGGCAGCACAAATATCGCTTGGTTTTGGGGTGAATGATTTGGATGGCACAATTGACGACTCTACCAAAATTTACAGCATGGCTGGAGCTGAAGACCAGAACCCCTCGATGACCATCGAAAACTTATGTTCAACAATTCGTGATATGGGAAAGATTCCTGTTGAGAGAGATTCATTATACAATCCTATTAAACGATACTAACAATACTTTTCTTCGCTAACCCATCGTTATTTTAAAGGTTGGTATTCAAAATTACCCTCCCTTAAAATTTTATTGCTAATTTTATCAAAATTTTCAAGGCAATGGGTTACAGCATAACAAGAAAAGTGAATTATTTTATAATTCCAGCTCTTCTTTTTTTTAGCGTTTGTGCATTTTCACAAAATGAAAACACGGGCACAAAGCAGGACAGCATTATTGTTTTGGCCGACTCGCTTTTTACCTCGAAAAGTTACACGCAAGCGCTAAGCCTATACCAAAATATTAACAAGGAATACCCAAAGGATGCCAACTTTACATACAGGTTGGGCGTTTCAACCTTTTACGCTACGCGTAATTTAAACGAAGCCATTGGTTACCTGAGCGAAGCCTCAACTCACGAAGTTCCCAATATTGCATACTACTATCTTGCTGAAGCCTACCGATGCAACTACCAGTTCGACGAAGCAATTTCGTACTACCGAAGATTTACTCTGAACGGAGGCGACACTGAAATTGCAAAACAAATGGTTGAACAAAAGGTGAACCAGTGCGAGAACGGACAGTTCATGCTAAAATACCTATATCAACCAAAAGTAAAAGCAAAGGAAGAAGTTTCAGCCAAGGATTTCTACCACTACATCAATACAAAATCCGACAAAGGAACTTTCGTTCCCAAACCCAACGATTTAAAAACAAAAAACGACATCAGCAAGGGCGATTCATCCATAATATTCTACCCAACAAACCCGCAGGCTGGCGACAAGATTTTTTACTCGAGCTACGGAACCAGCACCATGTACGGAAAAGATATATTTATGATTGAACGTTTGGACGATGGCTACTGGAGCAAACCACAAAACCTGGGCGATGTAGTTAATACCGACCAGGACGAAGATTTCCCGTACCTTTCTCCTGATGGTGTTACTCTCTACTTCGCCTCGAAAGGACACTACAGCATGGGCGGTTTCGATATTTACCGAAGCGTTTACAGCCCCTCAACAAAACAGTGGAGTGCTCCCGAGAACCTTGGTTTTCCTTTTAGTTCTCCTTTCAACGACTTCCTTTACGTACCCAACGAAACAAATACACAGGCCTGTTTTGTAACCAACAGGAATATTGCCGAAGGCAATGTTGAAGTTGTTCTAATTGATATTGAGGAGAATCCTATCCGTAAATCCATAACCGACCACGAGAAACTCGTTTCCATTGCGACGCTTGACCCAAATACCCTACAGGAGCAAACCGCTAACAACCAGGTTGCTGGCGATACAAAAAAACCTCAAAAGCAGCAAACAGCATCGTTTAGCGCAGTAGAGAATGACCCGGAATACATGCGGGTGCTGGCAAAAGGATTTTCTGAGCAAATGAAGGCCGACACTGCTCGTATTGAACTTGAAAAATTAAGAGAAAAATTCGATTACATTGAAACGGCCGAGGAGAGGCGAAAACTTGAAACAAAGGTTGTTGCCATGGAAAACAAACTGCTCGAAGCCCAACGTAACGCCGATGCATACTTCGCTCAGGCTAGCCAAATTGAGCAGGAATACCTTACCGGAAAACGTAAGCCCACCAACAAACCAGCAGCCACATTTGCCACCGACAAACCCGAATTTTTGTACCAAGCACAATTTGCATCCACCGTTTTTCAAACTAATGAGTTGAACAGTTTGGCAAAGGTTGAAAAACTTTCACCACAAATAAAAGTTGCCAGAAAAGAGCTACTATCAGCAAAAGATGAAATGAACAAAACCGAGAACGACAGCTTAACATTCACCGCTGCACGTAAGGATTATATTGAGAAAGTAAAAACTTTCAACAGTTTAATTTCAAACTATGTTGAAATAAAAAAATCGCTTTACCGCGAATGCATTTCAGTGGCAATGGTTAAGCGTGGTGCCAGCAGTGAAGCCGAGGTAAAGGCCGAAATCGACAGAGCAAACAATCACTTTTGGGCTGCCACAGCTATTCGAAACAACCTTACTGAAGAAGCAAAAACCGAAAGCCAGCACGAAGCGTTTCTCCTCGAGGAGCTGGGAATTTATCGCCTTGAACTTGCGTTTGCTAAACTTTGGGGAATACACCTTTTTGAGCAGGAGCTGCTCAGCAAGATATATAGGTTAGAACAGAACATTTTTGGCAAAACCCTTAAAAAAGCAGACGATAAAAAATCGATAACAACCCAGCAGGAGTCGCTGCAAAACAACGAAAATATCAATCCATTACTTGAACGTTCTGAAGAAATTGTGGAAACCCAAATTGAATTTAAACCCGACGAGAAACCATCGTTCCAAGTACTCGATAAGCTTCCGTATACAAAGGAGAATCCCATACCTGAACATCTTCCCTTGCCCGATGGTGTAATATACAAAATTCAACTGGCAGCATTCAGCAATCCGGTAGGGAACAGTGTTTTTAAGGGGCTGTACCCTCTTTCCAAGGAACCTGTAAACAACGGACGCGTAACAAAATACTACGCTGGAATGTTCAAAACACTTGCCGATGCTCAAAACGCATTACCAACTGTAAAATCGAAAGGATTTAAAGACGCATTTATTGCAGCGTGGCACAACGGTCGGAGTGTTCAGCTTAACCGAGCCGAAACTTTGGAAGGGATAACAAATCGGAACTCAGGAACAAGCGTTGACATAAAGATTGAGGAAGAATCGAACAAATTGTATCTTGTTCAAATTGGGGCCTTTAGGGGGAGATTACCCGACGATGTTGCACAAACCGTTAGAGCTCTTGCTCCGGGGAAAGACATAATTCGAGAGATTGACAACCAAGGACTGTTTGTATACTCCATAAGCTCATTCACCTCATCCAACGAAGCGCAGCGAGTTAAGGACAACCTTATTGCCAGCGGAATAAACAATGCACTGATTATTACCATAGATATTGATAAATAATGGTTATATTAGCTAGGATTTATTGAAACAATGAAGGGAAATACATCAAATAAACCATTATTCAACAGCGAAGATTTATCGGTTACTAAAAATCTTTGCTCGCTTGTACTATTTAACGACGAGATAAACATGTTCGATTACGTTGTTAATACGTTGGTTGAAGTATGCCAGCACACTTGGGAGCAGGCCGAGCAGTGTACCTTAATTGCTCACCACAGGGGAAAATGCGATATAAAAAGTGGCGACAAATCATATCTAAAAACCTTAAAAGAAGAACTATCACGACGTGGCTTATCGTCGATAATTATTAGCAAAAATTAACCAGTAACCCAATACCAACAAACCAATGACTGCAATAATAGTTCTCATTCTAATTGGCCTCTTCCTGTTTCTTGTTGAATTTTTGTTAATTCCGGGGATAACAATTGCAGGAATTGGTGGCGTGGGTTTTCTTATTGCGGGTATAGTTATTGCTTACACCCAGCATGGTAGCACAGTTGGACATATAACGCTTATAAGTACTATTGCCGTCACTATTTTTGTAATTGCCATGGCTCTCAGGTCGAAAACCTGGAAATATTTTATGCTCAACACAAACGTTGATGGGAAAGTTGAAAATTCGGCTAACAGTGAAACCATAAAACCCGGCGACACAGGCGTAACCATTAGCCGCCTTTCGCCCATGGGCAAAGCCCGAATTAACGGAATAGTTGTTGAGGCAAAATCAACCGGCGACTATATCGACCAAAAATCTGAAATTGAAGTAATTAAAATTGACGGATCGAAAGTAATTGTGAAACCAAAAAATAATAAAACATGAACGAAATTGTAGTTTACTTACTAATTTTTGCCGTAAGTATTGTAGGTCTGTGGATCATACTCTACTTTGTGCCCATTGGATTGTGGTTCTCTGCGCTTGTAAGTGGCGTTAGAGTATCTCTACTTCAACTAATTCTAATGCGTTGGCGTAAAGTTCCACCAAGCGTAATTGTTCAGGCTTTAATTGAAGGAACAAAAGCTGGAATAGAGCTTTTCCGCAACGATTTGGAAGCCCACTACTTGGCAGGTGGACGTGTATCAAAAGTTGTGCATGCCTTAGTTTCAGCACAAAAAGCGAACATTCCTTTGGACTTTAAAATGGCAACCGCCATCGACCTGGCAGGTCGAGATGTTTTTGAAGCAGTTCAAATGTCGGTAAACCCGAAGGTTATTAATACTCCTCCTGTTACTGCTGTTGCGAAGGATGGAATTCAGCTAATTGCCAAAGCAAGAGTTACCGTTCGTGCAAACATTAAGCAGCTTGTTGGTGGTGCCGGCGAGGAAACTGTACTTGCCCGTGTAGGTGAAGGTATTGTTTCGTCCATTGGTTCGTCCGATTCACACAAAAAAGTACTTGAAAACCCCGATTTCATTTCACGCGTTGTACTGGAGAAAGGGCTTGACGCTGGAACCGCGTTCGAAATTCTTTCGATTGATATTGCTGATATTGACATTGGACGAAATATTGGAGCTGTGCTCCAGATGGATCAGGCCAATGCCGACAAGAATATTGCTCAGGCGAAAGCCGAGGAACGCCGTGCAATGGCTGTGGCCCTAGAGCAGGAAATGAAGGCAAAAGCACAGGAAGCTAGGGCAAAAGTTATTCTTGCCGAAGCTGAAATCCCAATGGCTATGGCCGAATCATTCCGTAGTGGCAACCTGGGAATTATGGACTACTATAAGTTCCGCAACATTGAAGCCGACACAAGCATGCGCGAAAACATTGCGAAGGAAAGCGGAGGCGACAAGAAAAGCAAGAAATAAAACACTTACTACCAACACCTTAAAAAGGGTTGCAAGTAAATGCAACCCTTTTTTAAGATAAAAAGATTTATTTCTTACTAAAAATTTGTCATATTAATATGTTTTTATACTTTTGTCGTGCTTTTAACGAAAGGCTTGGGCAGAACTGGTGAGGTGGGTGAGTGGCTGAAACCAGCAGTTTGCTAAACTGCCGTACTCG
>CAZLXF010000058.1:0-14413 GCA_964563065.1 uncultured Rikenellaceae bacterium
CAGTGGGCTTTCTGGAATGGAATTCGAAATTACTATAACGATAAGCAGGGTTATTTACAGGCTCAAATCGGCAACCCCGATGGCGACGATAAACCCAACAAAAAGTACTACGATCCCCGTGTATGGCTCAGGAAAGGCGAGGAGAGTATCATTAAAAGGCTGAAGGTTTCATTTGAGGATCTTAACTGTATTGGTAGAGGATAAAGAAACTCGAATGGCGAAATTTAAGCAAATTTTATTAACCCGTTTGACTGCTTCGAGTGGTCTAACGGGTTTATTTATAGGTATTTCATTCTGTTTCTCATTATTAAATATCCAGGCCCAAACCATTGAACGTATTGAGCCGCCTAGCTGGTGGGCGGGCATGAAAAACCAAGAGCTGCAACTTTTGGTTCATGGTGAGAATATTTCAAAAACAGAGGTCGATATCAACCATTTGGGTGTTAAACTTATTGGTGTTGAAAGGGTTGAAAACCCAAACTATCTGTTTCTGAATCTTTACATTGATAAGGAAGCTACACCAGGAAGTTTTTCAATAGTATTCAAAACAGCCAGTAATGATAAGTTTGAATACAAATATTCGTTGAACAAAAGGAGCGAGGGTTCTGCTCAACGCAAGGGATTCGATGCTTCGGATGTAATTTACCTTCTATATCCCGACCGTTTTGCCAATGGCGATAATAGCAACGACGAGGTTGAAGGAATGATCGATAACCTAAACCGGAACGATATTCATGGCAGGCATGGCGGCGATATTCAGGGAATAATTAACCATATCGACTATTTCAACTCACTTGGAGTAACTACACTTTGGTTAAATCCAGTTCTGGAGAATAACCAGCAATCGTGGTCGTACCATGGATACGCAATCACCGATTTTTATAAAGTCGACCCTCGTTTAGGGAACAATGAACTTTACAGGAAATTTGTTGAAGTTGCTCAAGCCAAGGGCTTGAAGGTTGTGAAGGATATGGTGTTTAACCATTGTGGCGACTTGCACTGGTGGATGAGCGATCTACCTTCGCCCGACTGGCTAAACCAGTGGCCCAGCTATACCCAGTCGAATTACCGTCAGCTAACCGCGTTCGATCCGCACGCTTCGAATTTTGATCTGAATTACACAGTAAAAGGCTGGTTTGCCCAGCAAATGCCCGATTTGAACCAGCAGAACCAATTCCTTGCTAATTATTTAATTCAGAATTCAATATGGTGGATTGAGTATGCAAACCTTAACGGAATTAGAATGGATACCCATACATACTGCGACAAGGGTTTCATGTCGCGGTGGTGTGCAGCAGTGAATGCCGAATATCCAAACTTTACTATTGTTGGTGAAACGTGGTACAGCCACCCGTTATGGGTTTCCTACTGGCAAAAGGATGCAAAAAATGCCGATGGTTACAACTCTAACCTTCCGGTTGTAATGGATTTTCCACTAATGAATGCCCTTCAAACCTGTTTCGACGAAGAGAACGGATGGGAAACTGGTATGTCCCGAATTTATGAGCTCCTGGCTCATGATTTTGCCTACCCAAATACCAACAATCTTTTGGTTTTTCTCGATAACCACGACAAGGGTCGCTTCCAGCGTGATTCAACTTTAGAGTTAAATCGGTTGAAACTTGGGCTAGCGTATATTCTAACTACTCGTGGAATTCCACAAATATACTATGGTACGGAAATCCTGCTTTCAGGGGATGACCACAAAGGGCATGGTGATATACGAAGAGACTTTCCCGGTGGATGGAACTCAGATGTTCGCTCGTTGTTTTCTTCTAATGGAAGAACCCAAGAAGAGAATGAAATATGGAGTTACACTTCAAATATTTTACATTGGAGAAAAAATGCAACTTCAATACACAATGGTAAGTTAACCCACTTTGCACCCGAAAATGGTGTTTATGTTTTCTTTCGCCATAACAAGCAGCAAAATGTAATGGTGGTAATTAACAATAGTTACCAGGAGCAAACTCTTCAAACAGCTAGGTATAGCGAACGATTAAATGGATACAAAAAGGGAAAGGAAATTATTTCAGGAAAAGAAATTTCGAATCTCGCCCAACTTACCTTGAAACCCAAAACTGCAATGATAATTGAACTACATAACTAAAAAATATATTGTTATGAAAAAGCTAGCTTTAGCCCTAACTTTAACTATAATTTCATTACAAATGCTCAATAGCCAAACCATAAACAGAGTGGAACCGCCAAACTGGTGGGTTGGAATGAAAAATCACGACTTGCAACTACTCGTTCATGGCAACAATATTTCAAACTACGAGGTTACGCTTAACTATCCTGGAGTGAAATTAGTAAATGTTCAAAAGGTTGAAAATCCAAATTACCTTTTTATTGATCTTGATATTACGCCCGATACTAAAGCAGGAAACTTTGATATTCTTTTCAAATCTTCAGAAGGTGAGTTGAAATATACTTACAACTTGTACGAGCGAATAGAAGGTTCGTCAGAAAGACAAGGATTCGATGCATCGGATGTAATCTACCTGCTTTTCCCCGATCGTTTTGCCAATGGCAATCCCGACATTGATCAGGTTGAGGGAATGCTCGATAAACTCGACAGGAACGACTTGTACGCTCGCCATGGAGGCGATATTCAAGGAATTATTAATCATCTCGATTACATTAAGGATTTGGGTATGACCGCAATTTGGGTTAACCCGTTACTCGAAAGCAATCAGCCTGCTCAATCGTATCATGGTTACGCAACAACCGATTTCTATAACATCGACAAGCGTTTTGGAACTAACGAATTATATAAAAAATTCGTTGACGAATCGCACGGAAAGAACCTGAAGGTTGTTATGGACATGATTTTTAACCATTGCGGTAGCAACCATTGGTGGATGAATGACTTACCTCAGAACGATTGGATTAACCAGTGGCCTGAGTTTACACGTACAAATTACCGTAGCCCAACTAACTTCGATCCGTACGCATCAAAATTCGATAGCAAACTGATGAGCGATGGCTGGTTCGACACTCACATGCCCGATATGAATCAGCGCAATCCGCTGCTTGCCAAATATTTAATTCAGAATAGTATTTGGTGGGTTGAGTTTGCCAATTTGGATGGAATTCGCATGGATACGCATCCATATCCCGATAAAGAGTTTATGGCTCGCTGGGCTCGCGAAGTTATGAACGAGTACCCAAATTTCAACATAGTTTCAGAGGTTTGGCTAAACTATCCCGCGTGGTGTGCCTACTGGCAAACTGGTGCAAACAATGCCGATGGGTTCGATTCGGAAATAAAATCCGTAATGGATTTTCCGTTAATGTATGCAATCGATAAAGGATTGCAGGAGAAGGAGGGATGGGACACCGGATTGCATCGCTTATACGAAATTCTTGCCAGCGATTTTCTTTACCCCGATCCCATGAACATCCTAATTTTTGCCGATAATCACGATGTTTCTCGTTTTATGAAGAGCAAGGATATGGCAATTGGTCGTTTCAAACTAGGAATGGCTTTTCTGCTTACTACACGAGGAATTCCACAAATTTACTATGGAACGGAAATAATGATGGATGGAGATGATGTCAATGGTCACGGCGTGCTTCGTAGGGATTTTCCCGGAGGTTGGCCTAACGATAAACGATCTGCATTTACTGCCGAAGGTAGAACGAAGCGCGAGAACGAAGCCTGGACCTATTTACAAACACTGCTAAACTGGCGCAAAACAGCATCGGCAATTCACAATGGTAAACTTATCCATTTCATTCCCGAGAATGAAGTTTACGTTTATTTCCGGCAGAATAATGAGCAAACTGTTATGGTCATTCTTAACAATGGCTACCAGCCAAAGGTGCTTAAAACAGACAGGTTCAATGAAGTGTTGGATGGCTTTACAGGAGGGACCGATATAATAACAGGGAAAATTTTTAGCGATTTTTCGCAAATACAACTTTCGCCCCGTTCGGCCATGATAATAGAACTGAAGAAGTAACGAATATTTAGGTGCTACCTCTTAAGTATTCGAGGCGAGAGTTAATTTCGTTTATGTTAAAATCTTCGGGATTATAATTTTTACCGTACCAATCGTAAAGGAAGATAACGTCCCTTGGGTCATTCTTCTCAAGCAGTTCAATAGCCATCTGGTAACCAACAATTCCTCCCGAATCCTCGGGAGGAGATTTTCTTCTACCATCTATACACAATGGGTATTTTTCAATACTTTCTTCTTCCCATTGCTTAACTAGTTCAAGTTCAAGAGTCCATGCGTTTCCTAAATCGTAAACGTAATGTACAGGTTTACTGGAGTTAATAATTTCTTTTAGCGATCGTTCTTGTTCTTTGTCGATAAGAATACCTTCGGCATTTTTATAAAAATGTCTATGAAAATTTTCCCAATCAAAAAGTGCTTGAAATGTTTCGTGCAACAATGTAAGGGAGAAAAAAGCTGGTATTTGAAAAATTCTGTAAATAGGGGGAGTTGAGCCAACCAAAGTTGCTCTAATTTCAAAAATAGTTTCCATTGAATGGTATTTTTGAAAAAATGAATTGAAAAAAAGCCCGGTAAAAAACCGGGCTAAAAAAACTACTCTTTTATCAGTTTTAGAACCCTAGAGGCCTTTGTGCCTACGTTAAGTTTTATAAGATAAATACCGGCTCTTAGGCTCGAAACATTTAAACGGTGATTAAACTCTTTATCGTTAACATCAAACTGGTCAGTAAGAATAACCCGGCCAGTAATGTCGATTACTGAAAGACTAACTCTTCCTAAAGTTGGAAGGGTTATCTTAATTGTGGTTTCATCCTTAGCAGGATTTGGGTAAAGTTTTGCAGAAAAAGTTGAATTTGGATCAACAGGAACATCAACTACAACAAAATCTCCTTGTTGGAAACCTTGAGTAAGCATAATGCCTTCCGACTCATTAATAAGGGTTCCAACTACTGGTTCACCCAGCGTCCAGCTGACAGAAATGCCAGCTTCGCTACTATACACGTAACCTCCTGCTGGAGAAATTACTTCGAGAATGCTAGTTTGCGACTGTGCAAATAGAAATCCTAGCACTAATAAAAGAGTAGTTGTAATTTTTTTCATAGGATGAGTATTTTGTGACAAATGATATTACTAATATAGTACGTTTTTTTAATAAAAAGGTTAATAAACCTCTAAATAATTTATAAAAATAATACATATATATCTACATTTCCACTTTTTTAAGCTTAATTTTTCAAAAATTTCAAAATTCATTAGGGTTTTTATAGTTTTGGGCTTTATTTCTTGAAATAGATTGAAAGATTATGGAATTGAAAGAACAAGTTTCTGAATTGAATAAGCGTTTTTCAAACGCTCAACCCGAAGCCCTGCTTCAGTTTTTTTTAACTGAGTTTTCGGGGAAAATTGCCTTAGCTTCGAGTTTTGGTGCTGAAGACCAAGTGCTAACCGATATGGTTGTAAAGATTGACCCAAAAGCAACAATCTTTACTCTCGATACCGGAAGGCTTTTCTATGAAACGTACGATTTAATTGAAAGAACTAGCAATAAGTATAAAGTTACAATTAGTATATATTTCCCAAAAGCCGCTGATGTTGAAAAAATGGTAAACGAGAAGGGGATAAACCTTTTTTACCAAAGCGTTGAGAACAGAAAGGAGTGCTGCGGTATTCGAAAAATTGAGCCCCTAAAAAGAGCATTTGCGGGTTTAGATGTTTGGATTTGCGGATTACGTCGCGATCAGTCAATAACTCGAACCGACATGCAACGAGTTGAATGGGACGAGACGAATGGGTTGGTAAAAATCAATCCACTTATTGACTGGAGTGAGCAGAAGGTTTGGGACTACATTAAGGAACACAAGGTTCCTTATAATCCTTTGCACGACAAAGGTTTTGCAAGCATTGGGTGCCAACCTTGTACACGTGCCATTGAGCCTGGCGAGGATATTCGTGCTGGGCGTTGGTGGTGGGAAAATCCTGATTCCAAGGAGTGTGGGTTACACAAAAGGTAATAATTTTTTGGCTCTATGTTTTAGGAATAGTAAAGTGAAAACAGGTTCCTTTGCCTTCTTCACTTTCAACCCATATTTCCCCGCCATTTATTTCTACAAATTCCTTACAAAGAATTAGGCCTAAGCCAGTTCCTTTTTCGTGATTTGTTCCAAATGTTGTAAAATTCTCTTCAATTTTAAAGAGTTTCTTCTGATTTTCAGCATTTATTCCCATTCCCGTATCGCAAACCGATACCTGTATTAATTCAACCTCCGATTCGTTAGGCTCAGAGAAACTATTGGCTTTGAAAATAACTTTTCCATGCTGGGGAGTAAATTTAATGGCATTCGAAACCAGGTTTCGAAGTATTGTGCTTAGCATGTTAGGGTCAACGGTAACCAACAAGTTATTATCAATTTGAATTTCTGTACTAATTTCTTTCTCTTTAAATTTTAGGTTGTTGAGTTCAATAATATCGATTACAACTTGTTTTAAAACAACGGTTTTTGGTTGGAATTGAATGTGTCCAGATTGGGTTCTTGACCATTCGAGCAGGTTTTCGAGTAGGGAGTAGGTTTGCTTTATTGTTTGTCCTAAAAGTTCGATGTAAAGCTTTAGTTCCTGGTTGCTTTCAGCCTTTGCCTGTTTGTTCATTAGCTCCGAAAGCCCCATCATGGCATTGAAGGGATTGATTAAATCGTGAGCTAGAATTGAAAAGAATTTATCTTTGGTTGCGTTTAGTTCCTGCAGTTTTTGTCGTTGAGATTCAATTTCTAGGCTTTTATCAGAAAGAGCAAGGAATGCCTCTTCAATTTCTTTGTGTTGGTTCAGTAACTTTTTGTGGATAAGCTCCTTCTCCGAAATTTCATTTAGAACCCTCTCCTTGATGCTAACCAACTCATCGATTTGACTATAGATCTCCGATCGATCTTCGATCGAAAATAGTGCGTTAAACTTTTTTTCGGCGAGCGGGAGAGAGGAGATGGTTACTCTAAAGAAGTATCCTTCGTTGTTGGAATCTCTTACAAAAAGGTTTTTATGCAGCTTTCCAGAGAAAATTACTGGCGGACCGCCAACAAAAATGGGCTCAATACGTTTGCGGTAAATGGGTTGCCCAAAGTTTGGGAAAATGGAATCGAGCTTCTGGTTTAAAATCTCGTCGCGCGTAACGTTAGTCATTGTTTCGAGCGATTTATTCCAGTAAAGCACCTTAAACTCTTTGTCAACAATAAAGTGCCCCTCAGGAAGGAAGTCTAAAGAGTTGTAAGTATTCTTATCAATTCGCTCTGTCATAGTTTAATATCGGATGAGATATCGCCAAGAAAGATTTGTATTTTATCAATTAACGCATTAAACGATTTTAGGTTGAAGAAAATGGCAAAGTTCCCTTTGGTTTCAAACTCCTCAATTTTAAAGTGGGTTTGAGCGTATAGAATGGCCGATGCGCTAGAAATTATTTCTTTCGGAATAATAATCTCTTTACTTCCAATTTCGTAGTTGGGAACAATGTAACCAAGCTCTAGGTTAAGCATGTTGCTTAGCGTGCCCATTACTGCGTTGGTTATAATGTTACCAATTTCTGAAAGAATGTCAACTCGCAACGAGTCCATTTCAATGCTGGCACCATGTTTCCCAATAAATGCATCAACCATTTTTGCAGCATGTTCCGATGACATAATCAGTTTGGAAAACCCGTTAAGTTCGCCATTAAACGGAAGTGTAATAATGGAGTAATCGGTTTCAACAAAATGGTCAACAAAACTAGTGTACTCGTCCGAACCAAAAACTTTAACCTCAGGCACTTCGAGCGATATGTGAGATTGAACCATTGTGTTAAGAACTTCAGCACCTTTCCCAACACCAATGTTTATAATTTCCTTTAGGGCTTCGAGATGTATTTCGTTAAGCATGGCTTTTGTGTTTATTCGTTAAGAATTTTTTTAACTGCCTCAAGAATCAGAGGTTTTTGAATGGGTTTGTTAATAAAATCTGTTGCTCCAAGGCTTATGGCTCTGGCTTTAGTTGTTGATTGTATATCGGCGGTACAAATAATAATGGGAACATCAATGTTCTTTTGGCGTATTTTTTCAAGTGCAGTAAGCCCATCCATTACTGGCATTACAGAATCAAGAATTACTAGATTTGGAATAGTTTCTTCAAGTTTTGCCAGAAGCAGCTCTCCATTAATAAGTTGAACTATCTCTAGATTTTCAATTTCTTTAATGGCATCGATAATAAAAAGGCGGGTAATGGTAGAATCGTCTACAACAAAAATGGTTCTCTTTTTTTCCATTTGTTAGCTTTTTATTTGTTTTTCAGATAGTTTAAAGATTGAAAGGTGATTCTCCAATAGTTGCAATATACGCTATAAAATATCCATATGAAAAAATATATATGACAAAAACTAAAGAAACGATTATTAAAACAACTTTAGTTAATTGAATTTGTAACTCAGTTCAATTAGCACTATGTTTGTTGGGATTCAAAATTTAGGAAAATGAAATTTGAAGGGAAACAATTCCTAACTAAAAGTTTTGTAGCAAGTTCCTACTTGTCTGATTTAAACGGACGATTGTCGATTCCATCCATGTTATCAATATTTCAGGAAATGGCCTGGGAACATGCAACTATTAATTCTTTCGGGTTTGATTATTTAAGGGAACAGGGGTTGTTTTGGGTAATTTCGAGAATTAGCATTGATATTTCGAGGTTGCCCAAATGGAGGGAAGAGTTTTCTGTAACCACTTGGCCTAGTGGAGTTGATGGATTGCTGGCTTTGCGCGATTTTCAGATTTCCGATTGTGACGGTAATATTCTGGTTGGCGCAACAACCAGCTGGTTAATTGTTGATATGAAAACTCGTAGACCTCAACGAATCGATACATTTCGAGAAAAAATGCCAATTTGCGATTCATACCGAGCAGCTAAGGCCAATGCTGAACGCATTAACATTAATTTGCATTCTCCTAAAATAATGTATGAAACCTCCGCAAAAATATCAGATATTGATGTGAATGGGCACATAAACAATACTAAATACGTTGAGTGGGCAATCAATTCAGTTTCAGAGAAAATTTATAGGGAAACTGAAATACAGAGAATTGTTGTAAACTATTTAGCAGAAGGTTTTTCGGGTGATATTCTTTTAGTAAAGTCTTCTGAATTGGATGAAAAAATAATTGTATCATCCATTACAAGAAAAATTGATAGTAAGAATTTAGCATTAGTACAAATAATAAAAGCGCTATAGTTTTAAAATATAGCGCTTTATAAAAACAAATGAGATTTTTTTAATCCCCAAAGCTAATGCCAATTCCTTTTGCGGTTCTTACCAAATCGCAATCGGGTTCCACGTAGTTTGGATGATCTACCGCTTCGCTTAATGGTACCGAAACAATATTTGGATGCCTGTAGGCAACCATTTTTCCGTATTCCCCGGCCAAAACCATTTCGAAAGCTTTAACGCCAAATTGGGTGGCCAATATTCTGTCGTAAGCAACAGGAACACCGCCGCGCTGTAAATGTCCAAGTACCGTTTCGCGCATATCGGCTTCAAAGCCAGCGTTTTTTAAATCGAGAGTTAGCTTGTGAGCAACGCCTCCTAACCGAAGGTTAGCGTAACCAACCTCATCGCTTTCTGAATAAACCAGCGTTCCATCTTTAGGTTTTGCCCCTTCGGCAATCACAACAATTGCATTTCCTTTTCCTTTGCTGTAACGTGATTTTAATTTTTCAACAACCTTATTTAGGTCGTAAGGAATTTCAGGGATTAAGCAAACCTCAGCTCCTCCGCCAATTGCTGCATGAAGTGCAATCCATCCAGCGTAACGGCCCATAACCTCCAGAACAAGAACCCGGTTGTGGCTTGCTGCAGTTGTTACTAGCTTATCAACCGCTTCGGTTGCAATTTGTACTGCAGTTTGGAAACCGAAAGTGAAATCGGTGGCTAACAGGTCGTTATCAATAGTTTTTGGAACACCAATAATGTTCAATCCTTTCTCATAAAGTGTTTGCGAAATTTTTTGCGAACCATCTCCTCCAATGCTAATAACAGCATCAACGCCAAGGTATTGGAGTTTTCTAATCATTTCATCGGAACGATCGACTGCTTCCCACGAACCATCCTTGTTTTTTATTGGCCACGCAAAGGGGCCTCCTTTGTTCGTTGAGCCAATAATTGTGCCGCCCTGAACGTGAATACCAGCAACTGCTCGGTCGTCGAGCACGCGTATTTCGGTTGGTTCTCTTAAAATTCCGTTAAACGATTCAATACTTCCTATTACTTCCCAATCGGGCTCCATGCCGGCGCGCTTCACAATTGCTCTTATTACTGCATTCAACCCGGGGCAATCGCCACCTCCGGTGGCAACTAGTACTCTTTTCATAAAAAATTAACTGTTAAATATTTATATAATAATGGAATAAATCTCCATCGTTTGCTGTGTTTTTTAACTGTTACAGTTTATTTTAGTTTGATGGGGTAATAAAAAACTGTAATTTTAAGCAGCCAAAATTTTTCCACAATAACAAAAGTACAAAAATAGTTTGCTTATGTAGCTAAAAAATGCTTGTATTTACTATAAAATCATACAATATATTGTTGCAAACGAATGAAAATTGATACTTCAGTGAACAAAAAAAATTAACTATGAGTAAACTTTTCTTTTTTAAATCGATTAGAAGGGTAGCAATTGTTATTACCCTTGCGTGGGTTTTAAGCTTCAACTCATGTAAACCTACGCCAGTAACTGAACCCGAACCATTTAAGGTGGAACATCCTGCATGGACTGCGAATGCTACTATTTACGAAGTAAATGTTAGGCAGTATACTCCCGAAGGAACGTTTGCCGCTTTTCAGCAGCATTTACCACGTTTGAAGGAACTTGGCGTTGATATTCTATGGATTATGCCTATTCATCCAATTGGTGAATTGAACCGAAAGGGCACTATGGGAAGCTACTATTCCATAAAGGATTACAAGGCTACAAACCCAGAATTTGGTACTGTTGACGATTTTAAAAACCTTGTTAGCGAGGCGCATAAACTTGGAATGAAGGTTATTATCGATTGGGTTGCAAACCATACTTCGCACGATAATCACCTAGTTTACAGTAATCCAGAGTTCTTTATTAAGGATTCGGTTGGAAACTTTGTTTCTCCTTTCGACTGGACCGACGTAATTCAGCTTAACTACGAAAACAACGAACTTCGCAATTATATGATAGGGGCGCTTAAGTTTTGGGTTGAAGAGGCCGACATTGACGGTTACCGCTGCGATGTTGCTTCAATGGTTCCAACCGATTTTTGGAACAGGGCAAGGAAGGAACTCGATACAATTAAACCGGTATTTATGCTTGCTGAGGCCGAGGAGGTTTCGCTTCAGGAATTTGCTTTCGATGCCGATTACGGATGGGAGTTTCACCACATAATGAACGAACTTGCCAAGGGCAAAAAAACGGTGCTCGACGTTGACCATTACTTTGTAAAGGAGCAGGCGAAGTATCCAAAAAATACTATTCGGATGCATTTTACCAGCAATCACGATGAGAATAGCTGGAATGGAACCGAGTTTGAAAGGCTTGCCAATGGCGTGGAAACTTTTGCTGCGCTAACCTATGTTATTCCTGGAATGCCATTAATTTATAATGGACAAGAGGTAGGTTTCAACCGAAGGTTGGAGTTTTTTGAGAAGGATTCAATTGAATGGATTGAAGATTCGAAGTTTACCGAATTGTACAAGAAATTAAATGTTCTCAAGGAAAATAACACTGCTTTAGCTGCTGGCGAAACCGGTGCTGATATGGTTCGGGTTAAAACATCGAATGATGTAAATGTCCTTTCGTTTGTTCGTGGTAACGATAATGATAAAGTTTTCGTTGTGTTTAACCTGTCAAATCTTGCTCAGGAAATTACTCTTGAGGGTGACGACTACTTGGGCTCATATACCGAAGCCATTACTGGGGAAAAGGTAGAGTTTTCGGAAGAAACTGAAATTATCCTAGAACCCTGGCAGTATTATATTTACGTGAAGTAGAAATGATACATAAAAACGTCCATTTAGCAGAAAAGCTAAATGGACGTTTTTTTATTTGTTGCGCATTAACCTCCTGATTTTTAACTCAAGCTGTCGCTTGGTTGAAGGTTTTGAAACAATGGTTAAATCGTTTGAAAGAAGGTACATTTTTGGAGTTTCCTCCACGTTGTAGGACTGTATTAGCTTACTGTCGGGCGAGTAAGGCTCGCGCATGTTAATCCAGCTAGCGTTAAATTTACTTGTATACTGCTGCCAAAGTTCATCCTCATCATCAATTGAAATAGCAACAACTTCGAAGCCTGAATCCTTGTACTTATTGTAAATATCAGCAATGCGTGGCAGCGATTCGATGCAGTGCGGACACCAGGTTGACCAAAAAACGATAAGAATATAATCGGCATTGAGCTTTGATATTTTTATTTTTTTACCCTTCTGGTTTATTACGGTAAAGTCACTGGCTTTACTTCCAATCTCAAGCGATTTGTTTTTGCAAAAAACTTCAATTTTTGATGTTTTTAAAGCTTTCACTCCATGAAACGCATTGGTTTCAAGGAAGCAAACAACATCGTTATAGTCCGATTCAAGAAAACCTTCAATTAGCATTTCTCGTAATTTTTTTACAACAGTTGTATCCATGCTTGTTGATAGGAACTTATCGATTCCAGCAATGAATGCGCTATCCTGCTGCTCTTTATCGAGGTTTTCGTTGTAAAGAGTTTCAACGTATCCCCAAACACTTTTCGAGAAAGCGGGTGAGTTTATAATTAACGGGCAGGTTAGGTCAACGTTTTCCCACCATGAGTTGATTTGAAAGCTGAATTTTTCTTCTACATTTAAATTTACCGGTGGCACTGCTCTCTGTTCTAGTGCAATTAGTTGGTTTGCAAGCAAGCTGTTGTGTTTTCTTCGCATCTCAATGGCAAAAGAGTACAGGTTTGAGTTCAACCTAAATATCTCTTTTTCCAGCATCCGTTTGAACTCTGATGTATCTGAATAGTAGTTGAATAAAGAATTTATAAGCCAGGCGTGCTGGTCAGTATTCTTTTTCAGTTTAAGGTAATTCCAAAAAACAGTATTCTCCTTTGATTTTGAACTTTTTAAACTGTCGTTAGGAGCAAAAACAACAGTTTTAATATCAATTTCGGTTTCATTGTTTACAATTACATCAAACGAAATGCTTTTGCCAACTTCAACTTTGTAAAGTCCCTTTTGGTGGGTTGAATCAAGAGTAAACTTGTAGGTTCCGGGCAGGCTTTGCCACGAAGAATCAACAAGAATGGGTTGCCCATTTAAATACTGGTACAGTTTTGCTTTTGAAGCAAACGATTGGAGAACCTCAACGTTAATGCTAACGTTTTGTGCATTAGAGTATATTACACAAAAAACTAAAACAAACAGTAACTTTAAGAAGCGAATCATATTTACTAAGCGTTAAAAATGTCTGCAATTTTTTTCTTTAGTTCAGCTGGGTTGAATGGTTTAAGAACGAAACCATTCATCCCTAGGCTGAAGATTTTATTCTGTACATCGAGCATTGCTGATGCAGTAAGCGCAATAATTGGGATTGAATTTTTTTGCTTATCCTTTAGCTTCCTAATTTCAGTTGTTGCTTCATAGCCATTCATAACGGGCATTTCGAGGTCCATTAGAATTAAATCGAACTTTTTTTGTTTAACAAGACTTATTGCCTCTAAGCCATTTTCAGCAAGTTCTGTATTAAGTCCCCACTTCTTCAGAAAGTTTACTACAATCATTGAGTTTATGCTGTTGTCCTCAACAACTAGAATGTTGTAACCTTCCCTGAAATTTTCAACAACTTCAGAATCCGTTTTTTTAGTTTCTGGTTTAGCTGTTTTTGATTTTGTTAGGTTAAGGGTAAAGAAGAACGAGGAGCCTTTGCCTACGCTACTTTTTACCTCAAGTTTACCGCCAAGAAGGCTTACCAATCGTTCCGAAATTGCTAGTCCTAAACCGGTTCCTCCATATTTTCGGGTAGTATCAATATTTGCCTGGGTGAACTCCTGAAAAATCAATTTTTGTTTTTCAGGTGGGATACCTATTCCTGTATCAATAATGGAGAATCGAATTTGTGTGGAATTCTTTAGCACTTTTTGAAGGGAAATATTTAGCTCAACGAATCCAGTATCGGTAAATTTTATGGCGTTAGCCATAAGGTTCGAAATAATTTGGTTTATTCTAACCGGATCGCCGATTAGGTTAGCTGGAATTTCATTGTCGATATGAAGACGTAATTCAATTTCTTTTTTCTGGGCTACATACTTAAAGGTGTTATAAATTCCCTGTGCAATTTGGCTTATACTAATTTGGGTACGGTTTATTTTTAGTTTCCCGGCTTCCATTTTGCTGAAATCGAGTATGTCGTTCAACAGAGCCATAAGGTTTTCTGCAGAGTACTTAAGGG
>CAZLXF010000059.1:0-14154 GCA_964563065.1 uncultured Rikenellaceae bacterium
TCATGCCAAGCGGAAAGAAGAGAAAGAGGCATAAGATGGCAACACACAAGCGGAAGAAACGCTTGCGCAAGAACCGTCATAAGAAGAAGAAATAACACTTAACTAGTTTAAGTGTTAGCTAACCCCTACAGCCAACCTAAGGAGCCTATGCTGTTCTTTAGGTTGGTGTTGTTTGTAACTACCTTACTGTTAACCAATCAAATTTATTAAAAGGTGAATACCGAACTGGTAATCGATGTTCGAGCATCTGAAGTTGCCATTGCACTACTTGAAAACAAGCAACTTGTTGAACTCAACAAGGAGAAGAGCAACATTCAGTTCTCGGTTGGCGACATCTATCTCGGTAAGGTAAAAAAAATTATGCCAGGCCTCAACGCAGCTTTCGTTGATGTTGGCTACGAAAAGGATGCATTCCTCCACTACCTCGACTTAGGCCCTCAGTTCGAGACGTTTAACAAGTATTTACAATTTACCCTTTCTAAAAAAGGGAGAAGTATTCCCGTTTCGAAGTTCAAACTGGAACCCGACATCGATAAATCGGGCAAGATTTCTTCGGTGCTGAACTCAGGTCAATCGGTTCTGGTTCAAATAGCGAAGGAACCAATTTCAACCAAAGGGCCACGATTAAGTGCCGAAATTTCCATTGCAGGTAGAAACATAGTGCTTCTGCCATTCTCCGACAAAGTTTCCATATCGCAAAAAATAAGTTCCCCTGAGGAACGAAAAAGGCTTAAGCGATTACTGGAGAGCATTATGCCGAAAAACTACGGCGTTATTGTTCGCACTGCTGCCGAAGGCAAAAAGGTAGCAATTCTTGACGCAGAGCTCAGAAATCTCATTAAAAAATGGGAACTTTCTCTGGAAAGAATCAAAACCAGCCCAGTTCCTGGGCTAATTGCCAGCGAGCTGAAACGTACATCAGCATTCCTGCGTGACATGCTAAACGTTTCGTTCAACAACATCTACATGAACGATGAAAGTATTTACAACGATATTAAGGAGTACATCAGCACAATTGCTCCCGAAAAGGAAAAGATTGTAAAACTTTACGAAGGAAATGTTCCTATATTCGACAACTTTGGGATTGAAAAGCAGCTTAAAGCTCTATTTGGTAAAACCATCTCCTTTAAAAGCGGAGCCTACCTTATTGTTGAGCACACCGAGGCGCTTCACGTTATTGATGTGAACAGCGGCAACCGATCAAAAGCCACTAACGACCAGGAAACCAATGCACTGGAGGTTAATCTCGCTGCCTGCGAGGAGGTTGCCCGCCAACTTAGGCTGCGCGATATGGGAGGAATTATTGTTGTTGATTTCATCGACATGCATCTGAACGAAAACCGTCAGCTGGTTTACGAAAAAATGAAGGAACTGATGGGGCGTGACAGAACCAAGCACAACATACTGCCACTCAGTAAGTTTGGGCTGATGCAAATTACTCGCCAAAGAGTTCGCCCTGAAATGCATATTGAAACGCTTGAGAAATGCCCTACATGCAAGGGAACAGGAGAAATTTCTCCAGCTGTAATTCTTGACGAAGAGATTGAAAACAAACTTGCGTTCTTAGTGAACGAGAAAGGGATTAAGAGGATAACCCTCAAGGCTCACCCTTTTGTTTCTGCGTTCATTAACAAAGGCTTCCCCAGCAAACGAAGGAAATGGGCTTGGCGTTACAAATGTCGCCTAAAACTAATTCCAATATCATCGTACTCATTTCTTGAGTACCATTTTTTCGATAGTACCGATAACGAGATAGAATTTTAGCCAACAACTAAACCGCTGCCAGGCAGCGGTTTTTTTATTCTCACCAATCCTCCAAATATTGGTTTCTATGAAAGCTTTTATATTTTTGCCAAACTTTATGTAAGTTTTTTTGTTGTGTGAACAAGGTATAATAAATAAAAACATTCTAACAAGATGAAAAAGAAGTTCCTTTTACTGTTTGCTTTTACATTACTCTCCTTGGGCAATGTGTTTTCGCAAGTGATGGATCCTGTAACCTGGAAGGTTTCATCGAAAAAGATTGACGATAAAAAATACGAAATTATTTTCGATGCAACTATTGATAAAGACTGGCATCTTTACTCTGCCGAAATTCCTCCGGGAGGTCCAATTCCTACAACCTTCATCTTCAATGAATCTGATGTTTTTTCGATTGAAGAGGGTATTAAGCAAGAGGGTGAATCGAAAAAGGAGCACGATGATATTTTCGACATGGAGATTGAGTACTTCTCCAACCAAGCCCGTTTTACTAAGCAAATTATTCTTAATAATGAAAATACCGGAGCTAACGTATCTGGTGTAATTGAATATCAGGTGTGTTTTGAGGATAAGTGCATTTTTTTAGATAAGGATTTCTCCATTTCCATCGGCGAAACACTTTCCGCTAAATCGGAACCTACTGCCGAAACTCCAACTAGCAACCAACCCGAAACATCAGGAAAAGATTCCTCACTACTAATATTTTTCATTATTTCTTTCGCAGCAGGACTTGCCGGATTGCTTACGCCATGTGTTTTCCCAATGATACCTATGACCGTTTCATTTTTCATGGGGAAACAAAAGAACAGGTTCAACTCCATTGCAAATGCTTTGGTTTTTGGGGTAAGTATAATTGTGATATACACATCTCTGGGATTTCTGGTTTCACTTACTAACCTTGGAGCAAACTTTGCGAACCAAATTGTTTCACATTGGATAACAAACATTATTTTCTTCATACTTTTTATGGCTTTTGCCGCATCGTTTTTCGGCGTTTTTGAAATTATGCTACCCAGCAGCCTCTCCACAAAAACTGATGCAAAGGCTGAGAAGGGTGGCTTTATTGGCTCATTCTTCATGGCGCTTACGCTTGTAATAGTAAGTTTATCATGCGTTGGCCCAATTGTTGGAGCGTTGCTAGTTGAAGCCGCTTCGGGCTTGGGACCACGGCCAATTATTGGGATGTTCGGATTCTCGCTGGCATTCGCTATACCATTTACTCTTTTTGCCATTTTCCCATCAATTATGCAGAAGCTACCAAAGTCGGGAGGCTGGCTAAATTCGGTAAAAGTTGTTTTGGGTTTTATTGTATTGGCCTTTGGCCTAAAATTCCTTGCTACGGTTGACCAAGCATACCACATTGGTTTCCTTGGGCGTGAAGTTTTCCTTGCGCTTTGGATTGCAATTTTTATAATGCTTGGACTTTACCTGCTAGGCAAAATTCGTTTCAAGTTCGACTCGCCAACCGAGCATATCGGTTTCTTTAGAATGTTGCTGGCAATATTCACTTTTGCTTTTGTTATATACCTAATTCCAGGGATGTTTGGCGCACCACTTTCAGGTCTCTCAGGCCTAATTCCTTCGAAAACTGGTCACAGCTTCGACTTGGAACAAATAATTAGTAAGAGCGGAACCAATTATACTAAACAGAACCCGCAAACCCTTTGTGAAGAACCAAAGTACTCCGATATTCTTCATCTTCCACACGGACTTGAAGGATACTTCGATTACGAACAAGCCTTGGCCTGTGCTCGTGAGCAGAAGAAACCGCTTTTCATCGATTTTGTTGGTCATGCCTGCTCCAACTGCAAAGTAATGGAACAGAAGGTTTGGAGCGACCCAAGAGTACTAGAAATTCTTAGAAACGAGTTTGTAATTGTTGCTCTTTACGTTGATGAGCGCACAAAACTCCCTGAATCGGAATGGGTTACTTCAACGGTTGATGGAAAGGTGAAAAACACCATTGGAAAAAGGAATGCCGACTTTCAAATTTCACGTTTCAACGTAAACGGTCAGCCATACTACGTTCTGCTTGGTAACAACGAAGAACTGCTTGCAGATCCATACGGTTACAACGTTGATGTTGAAGAGTTTATTGAATTTTTAAACAATGGTATTGAAAAGTTCAACCAGAATCCTTTCAAATCAAATCTTATTGAAATAAAGTAATTTCCCACCTAAATAATTGAAGCAGGTTAACCAAAATTACGTTAACCTGCTTTTTATTTTAATGATCTATTTTTATAGTAAGCCACTAACCCAAACCGAATTGCTAAAAGCAATGTAATTGGAAACGCTTCAACAGGTAGCTGCTGCGGGTTAAAGAACCAAGTTACAATAACAAGTATCAACAAAATAAAATTGCCCATAAAATACCAACTTGCTAACCTTGCCATTCTGTTTACTAGTAGCAAAGGAATTGCGAGCAAGTACAATGGATTAGCCCACAGAACATTTAAGTTCCAAGGCGTTACCGAATGGTCGGCAAAGAACCAAAGAAAAACAATTACCACACCCAGAATTCCTGTGAGTAGAAGAATTATTGTATCGAACCAACGGCTTAACTTCTTCTTTCGGTAATCAAAAAATGAAAGAACTATTCCAATAAGTAGAACTATTAGGAATAAAAAAAGCGGCTGATTAAAAGCTTCCTTTTCGTTTCTCACCTTGCCTGAAAGCAAAGTTTCTGTTGGTAAGGTGAATGGATGTAAAGTGGAATCGGAGTTTAGGGTTGCATGCTCGAAAACGGTTAGCATATGATCGGGCAAAAACATGTAGTCCCATGGTTCTGCGGTTCTGTCGGCAAGTACGCCTAAAGCCAAATCAATCCCAAAGCGTGCCCATGGTTTCTCAACCAGGTATGGTTGCAGAAGTTCGCGAAATGTTTTCCCTTGTTCAAGGGAAGTATAATCGAACGAAACTTGGTTGGGAAAGGACTCCACAAAAATATCGCGGATTCTGGTTGCACAGTTATCAAAAAAGAAATCGTAAAGGTAGTATCGATTTTCGGGTTGGTAGTTGGTGAGCAACGAATCGAAAAGGAATTGCCGTTGGGTTTTGTTAATTCTCAGCTCCTGCTCATAAATCCAACGCTCCTCCATATCGTACTCAACCTTAAACCTGTTGTAGTACGAAAGTGATAGAATATAGTTTAACCGTCCCTTCACAAAGTTGGTGTAGAAGTTTGGATCGGAGAAATCGAAGGTTCCGTAGTTGAAAACCACGTCGATTTTATTTACCGGATCGGTAACCCGCACCGCGCTATGGCCAAATACCGAGTACAGCTCATCACCAGGCGAGCAGGTTAGAAGAGAGATTTTTGAGCTGTCGGAAAGGACAGTTCCAAATTTTTGAGCAAATGAAACTGGTGAGTTCAGAATAAGTAAAAACAGGCTAATAATGAAAACTTCTCGTGCTTTTCGCATTTTATTAAATTTTCTATGGTGTATGCAAAGTTAGAAGTATTTGAAAAAATTATTAATGGTACTAAAATATTTAATGATTATTTTTGCAACAATATAATAATCATTAAAATCTATTCTAATAATAATTAATCAATTAAGATTAAAAAATCAACTTCAAGAATATGAAAAACTTAATTAAGTTATTGATAATTCTATCATTCTTAATAAAAGGGATTGTCTCTTTTGCACAATTTGCAGGAGGTTCAGGGACAGAAAGTGATCCATGGCTAATTGAGACAACTGAACAATTGAGCAATGTTGGGAATTATCTAGGACCGGAAAATTGGGATAAATGTTTCAAGCTTAATGCAAATATTGAGTTGGATGTACCACCTTGGAATGAAGGCTTAGGGTGGATGCCATTTGGTTATTATGCAGGAGAAGATCCTAACAACTCGATAAATGATCTTACGGCTTTTGGAGGTAGTTTTAATGGAAATGGTTATATAATTAATGGGCTATATATAAACCGTCCAGGAAGGAATGGAGTAGGATTGTTTGGTTCCACATCTGGAATAAGAATCGAAAACCTAGGACTCACAAATGTTTCAATTAATGGGAACAATAGCGTAGGAGGAATTATTGGGGTTAATTACCTCAGGGACGCTTATATATCAGGCTGTTTCGTTACAGGAGAAGTTAAAGGGAATTCTGATGTTGGAGGATTTATTGGTGAGTTAATTTATGGTGATGTAACCATAAACAATTGTTACACTCATGCAAGTACAAGTGGCACAACAAATATTGGAGGTTTTATAGGAAAACTTCATTCAACTTATTATTTATACCATCGCGTTAATTCATGTTATAGTTCAGGTATTGTTTCTGGTAGCAGTTATGCAGGAGGATTCGTTGGATATGCAAATGATTATTCTGATTCTAATTGCTTTTGGGACATAGAAACATCTGGGCAAACAACAAGTTATGGCGGAAATGGCATTAGTACTCAAGAAGCAAAATATTTCATCACTTACTTGATAGCTGATTGGGATTTAAAAGGATATGGACCAAAAGGAATATGGAATATCGGTAACTCACAAAACAATGGATACCCTTATCTAGATTGGGAATATCCAAATGATCCTCCTTATGAACCATCAGAAAATATTTTACCAATAATTAAGACAATAAGTGTTTCCGTTGAAACTTCAAGTTCATTAACTGGGGTTGCAAAAATATATTATCACGGAAATCCCAATGCGACTAATCATGGATTTTGCTGGAACACATCTGGTTACCCTACAATAAATGATAGTAAAACAGATGAGGGACCAGTTAATACAATAGGAAATTTTTCTTCTGCTATTTCAGGATTAACCCCCTCTATTGATTATTATGTAAGACCCTATGCAACAAATTTGGCAGGAACAGCATACGGAGAAGAAATTTGCATATCCACACCTTTAATTGATCCAATTTGCCCCGAAGGTGATGGGACTGATATAAACCCTTATCTTATTGCTTCATTAAACAATCTTGTTTGGATGCAATTAAATTCTACTACTTTTAAATATTATCTTCAAACTAATGACATCGATGCATCTGAAACAGTTTTATGGGAATCAGGAAAAGGGTGGGAACCATTTCAATTTCAAGGATCATACAACGGTAACAACTTTATGATTTACGGCCTACACATTAATAGACCTGAAGAAGATTACGTTGGTCTCTTTTATTCATTTCATTACGGAAAAATTATTAACCTTGGACTTGTTAATGTGAATATTATAGGGAAAAATAATGTTGGTGCACTTTCTGGAAATATGTGGGATAGCCATTTTTCAAATTGTTATAGCTCAGGTACAGTTATTGGGAACAATAAAGTTGGTGGATTGATAGGTATAATTGTTGGTAGTTATTCTTCTGTTGCTTCAAATAATTACACCAATTCAACCGTAACAGGCAACGATTATGTAGGAGGAATTGTTGGTTGGTGTAATATGAGCATTAAAGAATCTTTTTCAACAGGTTCTATTACAGGAAATAATTACATAGGAGGACTTTTAGGATATGCTCAAGGGAATGTTACAAATTGTTACAGTTCAAGTAATATTGTTGGAAATCAAGTTATAGGAGGATTAGTTGGAGCGTTGGATGAAACTAAAATACTTTACAGCTATTCAATAGGTGAAGTTACAGGGAATAGTCTTGTAGGGGGGTTACTTGGTAGCAAAGTTGAAAATAATGGCACTATTTCTTACAGTTATTGGAATACCGAAACAAGTGGACAAGATACTTCTGCAGGAGGTATGGGTTTTACAACTGCAGAAATGCTTCAACAAAATTCATTTACAAATTGGAATTTCATTGACATTTGGTCAATAAATGAAAATGTCTCTTACCCTTACCTAAAATGTCAAGGTGGAGCATTCGAATGGAATTATCCACAAGGAACTTCAATATACCCTCTTTCATTAATAACATTTCCTAATAATTCTGGAGTAACCTCAGGTGCTGGCTATTACCCAGAAGGTACTGAGATTGAGATAAATGTTAGTCCAAGAGATGGCTATGTATTTCTAGGATGGAAGGATAACCAAGGGAATACCCTATCGGAAGACACAACTTTTTCTATAACAATGCCCCAAAAAGAATTAACTCTTACTGCTCATTTTGCTGAAATAGTAATTGATGCTGAAATTATTGGCGATACCTTAGTTTGCAAAAATTCAAATGCAGTCTATACCCTTTCAAAAGAAAATATTGATAATTTTCAATGGATAGTTAATGGAGGAATGATTTCATCTTATGATAATTCCAGTATTACTATTAAGTGGGAAGGAGATCCAAATGGTGTTATCCAATTTCTGGAATATAAAAATGGTAGATGGATAGTTACCGCAAGCCTTGATGTTACAGTTAATTTCATCCCTGTTTCATTTATTCCATTAATCCACAGAAAAGGTGCAAGAAATATTTTAATATGTACAAAATCAAACTTAACATATAAATGGCATAAAGAAAATCAGCTGATAGAAGGCGAAACGGAACAGTATTATGTTGCAGAAAACAATTATGGCAGTTATACTGTCAAAATTTTTGATGGGAATAATTGTCCAAACACTTCTTCTCCATTTATTCTAGAACCATCAGATAGTTATGGAAAAAGTTTTACAGTTTATCCAAACCCTACATCAGGTTATTTTAACATAGAAATTGATTCTGAAGAGATTGGAACTGGTTTTATTTTCATATATAATTCCTCTGGATTGTTGTTAGATAAAATAACTATTAATAAAAGTAGCAAATTCTTCTCCAAATCATTTTCTACTATCGATTTACCAAAAGGAGTTTATATAATTAGTATTAAAATAAATGAGAATCCAATTGTTAACCAAAAACTTACTGTAAATTAAATAAAATGAAAATAATAACATTTTTATCAACATTACTTTTATCATACTCAACTGTATATTCTTCAAAAACAGTCTTATTCAAGGAGAGTATAAATAATAATACAAAACACACATCTTTTTTTGATAATTCAATAGGAAAAAAGAAACGTGAATCTTCACCATTAATTTTATCCAATACTCCTAAAAAAAAATCTCTATTTATTGGATTTAAAGGTTCCTATAGCATAAGTTCAATATTTAATAATGCAATTTATAAAAATTCGATTTGGGAATTTTCCCCTGGTATTGAGCTTTCATATTCTTTTGAAACATACTACATGTTTACGAATAATTATGGAATTGGAACTGGCATTAAACCAAATACTTATTCTTTAACTTTGAGTATTAAAGATTTTTCTAAACAACTAAGTACATATGTAACAGACATTGATGGAGATAATTTTTTTCCAATAATTGAAATCCAACAGTTAGAAGAGTACAATTACATCAACACCATTGATATTCCATTATTTGCAAAATTAAATTATGGTATGTTTTTTATTGACATTGGTCCCATTTTTACGTTTGTTAATAAATCTTCTTATACTTTAAAAGGATCTGCAACTACAAGAGGTTATTACCCTGATTATGATGTTATATTAGCTAATTTCCCAGAGTATGGTCTAACAACAAGTGAATACAATTCAGAAACTTTCTCCTTTTCTGTTCCAAAGTTTATTTTATCTGGATACACTTCTATTGGAATGATTTTTTCGCTTGGCAACTATGTATCGCTAAAAGTAAATGCTAATGCAGTGTATGGCATAACAGATCTTAATTATAATATGCCAAAGCATGATTATGACTTTTATAGAACAACAGAAACCAAGGGTGATAAAACAAACTTAATATCAACCGGATTAGAAGTAGGAATGGTTGTTAAATTATTTCAAAAGAAATAACCTAATTATGAATTTTTACAATGCATGCATTGGCGGTGATTTTATTTCAACAGAAAAAACATTCGAAGTTAAATCGCCTTACAACCAGCAGGTTATTGCACAATGTTCGCTTGCTTCAAGCGAAGAGTTGGAAAAAGCTATTCAAACCGCACAGCACGTTGAAAACGAAATGGCCAACATGCCCTCGTACCGAAAGCAAAACATCCTTAACGGAATTGCAAACGGAATGGAAAGGGAGAGAGAAAACTTGGCAAAAGTTCTCTGCCTTGAGGCAGGAAAACCCATGAAATACTCGCTGGGCGAAGTTGACAGGGCAATCCAAACTTTCAGGGTTGCCGCCGAGGAGTGTAAGCGAATTCCGGCTGAAGTTATTTCGCTCGACTGGACACCTGCTGGAGATGGGAAAGAGGGAATCGTAAAGTACTTCCCTGTTGGATTAGTTGCAGGAATTTCGCCATTCAACTTTCCTCTGAACCTTTCGGTTCATAAAATTGCCCCAGCCATTGCAGCCGGCTGTCCAATTATTCTAAAACCCGCCCGAAGCACGCCTTTGTCAGCGCTAGAGCTGTCTCGAATTGCCTACGAAAATGGTTTACCTAAAGGTGCGCTTTCCGTGCTTCCCATGGACAGAATTTCAGGTAATCAACTTGTAACTGACGAAAGGTTTGCGTTGCTCTCTTTCACGGGATCGCCTCAGGTTGGCTGGGACATGAAGAAGCAGGCAGGTAAAAAACGTGTTGTTCTAGAGTTGGGAGGAAATGCCGGAGTAATTGTAACCGAAAGCGCGGATATCGAACTTGCAGTCACCAAATGTGTTGCTGGAGCATTCGCCTACTCGGGGCAAGTTTGTATCCACACGCAAAGAATTTTTGTGCATAATAAAAACTTCGAGGAATTCCTCGAAAAGTTTACAAAAAAAACCAAATTGCTAAAAGTTGGCGATCCGCTTGACCCCAACACCGAAATGTCGGCAATGATTGATGAAGCAAACGCAAAAAGAGTTGAAAGCTGGGTTCATGAAGCAGTTGCCGACGGAGCAATGGTTTACCATGGAGGGAAAAGGAACGGGAACTACTACCCACCAACAATTCTTACAAATACAAAATCAAGCATGAACGTTTGCGCCCTTGAGGTTTTTGGTCCGGTTGTTGTAATTGAGCCCTACACCAACTTCTCCGATGCCATTTCATGGGTAAACAATTCGGAGTATGGATTACAAGCGGGCGTATTCACGAACCTGCTCACCGAGCAGAATTATGCCTTCGCTAACCTTAAGGTTGGAGGCGTAATAGTTAACGATGTCCCCACCTTTAGGGTTGATCACATGCCCTACGGTGGTATTAAGGATTCAGGCTTTGGACGTGAAGGAGTTAAGTATGCTATGCTTGATATGCTGGAACCAAAACTTTTAGTAAAGAATCTTTAGCTTTAATGTCAATGTTGCAAAATCGCATACTTTTTTAGGTTTTACAACCTAATTGGTTATCATCAATGCTTATCTTTGTCAAGTAAACAAACGTAATTTTCAATGCAAATTTGGGTAACACTTTTAGTTAAAGGATTATTAATTGGTTTGCTAGCATCGATACCCTTAGGGCCTATTGGAGTAATTTGCGTGCAACGTACTGTAAACAAAGGGAGGCTGAGCGGTTTTATTAGCGGACTGGGAGCGGCCTCGGCCGATACAATATTTGCTACCATTGCAGGGTTTAGCCTTACCTTCATTATTACATTTATTGAAGAGAAACAAATTGCATTCCAAATAGCTGGCGGGCTTGTTGTTGTGGCACTTGGTGCCAAAATATTTTTCACAAATCCTATCCGTCAGCTTCGTAGGCACAAAAGGAAGAAAAATAGTTTAACCGAAGATTTCATTTCGGTACTTCTGCTCACCATTACAAATCCGTTAGCTGTTTTCTTTTTCCTTGCACTATTTGCTGCGTTTGGTGTTGTAAGCGGTCAAACAACCTGGTACCTTTCACTAGTTACACTTGGGGGCGTTTTTCTGGGGGCAGGCCTGTGGTGGTATACACTTACCTCGTTGGTTAATATTTTTCGAAATAAGTTCAGGCTTAAACAACTTTGGTGGATTAACAAAATATCGGGAATCGCCATTTTTATACTCGGAATTTTTGCCTTAGCTGGAGTATTTGTACTTCTTTAACCGTTTTTTTACATAGTTAGGTTTTTTTTTATATATTTAGCATTAATTGTGATGGCAAATAATTTTTCACCAAAGTTGAATGTAATTGTTGTAAGCCAACATATTATATTTAGTATTGTTTGTAATTATTGGGAATGCTGAGATTACTTTTTATCAGAACAAATTAGAAATTGGAAGTTAATATGAATATATCCAATTGGATACTCAAAGTTTTAACGTTTAACCAGCTGCATAAGTTTAGTAAAAAATTAAGATCTCAACTTATCGCTGTATCGGTTGTTTGCTTTACTTTCACCATCTTCTTTTTAATCCACTTTGGTATATCGTACTTTATTGAAAACGATAGCGTTTCTTCGTTGATTTCTGCTTCTACAGCAATTATTCTCTCTATATATTTTGCCATAGTCTTATCGAGCAGAGAAAGAGTATCCATGCCTTTTTTTCCCACAATTATTATTGGCTTAGTATTTCTTTTCTACCTTTTTGTTGGAAGTATTAGCTATACAGGAACCCTGATTATTGGAGTTTTCCCCATTGTTGCAAGCATTACACTTGGAGTTAGGAAAGGGCTTTACATGTCGCTCATATTTTTAGTAATTGCTATTTTAGGATTAACATTACCTTTCCCCTTCTTTACTACTGAACCCATCGTTTTATCGCTAAAAATTACATCCCTAGTTTCTTACCTTCTGGTACTTCTTGTTCTCTTCATTGTAGAAGTTTTAAAACAGGAAATGCTGAACGATATGGAGAAGCAGGTTCTTGACCAAAAAAGTTCAACCAAACTAAAGGAGGAATTTATTGCGAACCTTTCGCACCAAATCCGTACTCCCCTTAACAACATAATGGTTATCGCCAATATTCTTGAAAGCACCGATATTGACGAGAAGCAACGCGATATGATTGACACAATACATGCTTCAACAAACAACCTTGTTAACGTTGTTAACAGCATGGTGGAAATTTCGAATGTGGATATTAAGGAACGTAACGATTTAAGTATAAACTTCAACCTTAGCAGCACAATTAGCAACACCATTAAGCTCTTCTCAACCCAAAACTCAGGTCAAAATACGTTTAACCTAAAAATTGATGAATCAATCCCAAAAGATTTAACGGGTGATCCTGTTAAAATAAAGCAAATATTCCTGAACCTTGTTGAGAACATACTAAAGAATAAAAGTTCTGCCAAAACATCCATAGAAATAAAAGTATGGAAGAGTAAGGAAAATGAAGATGTTGTAGATCTCAACTTTGAAATAAAGAGCAACAAACCTATTCTTTTGCCGGTTAATGAAGGTCACAACCTATACGTAACCAACGAAACCATTCTTAGTTCGGCAAGCACACAAATGTACATTGACCTGCTTGATTTAACCATTACTCAGAAACTTATTGAAAGTAATGGAGGCAAACTTAGCATCCTGCTTAGTTCCGAGAATGCTGTATTCACATTCCCCTATAACCTTAAGAAAAGTGATATTGAACCTATAAAAGAAGACATATCGCAACCATCAGATGTTGGAACAGAAGAAAAAAGGGGGAAAGCCGTTTCAAAACCAACCATCGATCTGTTAGATGCAAACGTGCTGCTAGTTGAAGACAATTTGATTAACCAGAAAATTGTTGTGTTAAGCCTCAAGAAAATTGTTAAAAGTATTGATATTGCCAATAATGGCAAGGAGGCTCTTGACAAGTTTGGAACCAGCCGGTTTGATATTATACTAATGGACATTCAAATGCCCATTATGAATGGTATTATTGCTACCAAAAAAATTCGTGAGATTGAATCAAGTTCTAACTCCCATACCCCCATTATAGCGATCACTGCTAACGCCCTTCTGGGCGATAAGGAAGAGTGCCTTGCCGCAGGAATGGACGACTATATTAGCAAACCCTTCCAGATTGAGGTGCTAATTCAGAAAATGAAGAATTTGCTGAAGTAACGGGTACTTTCATTTCAATTGGTTATCCAATCTTCTCATAAACCCTAGAAGAAGCAACTTAAATCGGGCTTGATGCCAATTATTAAGATATCGTCAACCTGCTCCTGATCGCCACGCCACTCAAGAATACTATCCCTTAAACCTTTCTTTTGTTCTTCAAGTGGAAGCTTATGAATACTCAAGAGTAGGTGCCTAAATCTACGGAACTTGAACTTCTTCCCCTCAGCACCACCAAATTGATCTACGTATCCATCAGTAAACATGTAAATCATATCGCTCTGCTCAACGGGAATAATATGGCTCTTAAAAAGGGGCTTTTCCATTTCACCCTCTGTACCAACAGAAAACCTATCGCCCTTAATTTCAATAATTTTGCTATCTCTTATTATGTATAAGTTTGTGAAAGCTCCCGCAAACTGCAGCGTGTTATTCTCCTTATCGAGAACACAGAAGGAAACATCCATTCCGTCCTTCACGTTTGTTTCGCCTTGCCCAACGCCTACCCTAAACGTGTCGTAAACT
>CAZLXF010000060.1:0-7496 GCA_964563065.1 uncultured Rikenellaceae bacterium
GGCTTCGCCGGAAATGGTTCCATTCTCGTCAGCAGCGTAGGTTAGGGTGTAAGAATTTATCGCAAATTCAGCGGTAACGCTGATATTTTCGGTTACATTAATGTCTGTTCGAGGATTCTCGGTACTTCCATCGCTCCACTGTGTAAAGTGGTAACCAGTAATTGGAACGGCGGTAACTTCTGTTCCATTCGCTCCGTGATTTACGTTTTGTGAGGCTTCGCCGGAAATGGTTCCATTCTCGTCAGCAGCGTAGGTTAGGGTGTAAGAATTTATCGCAAATTCAGCGGTAACGCTGATATTTTCGGTTACGTTGCTGTCGGTTCGGGGATTCTCGGTACTTCCATCGCTCCACTGCGTAAAATGGTAGCCTGTATTCGGAACTGCAGAAACTTCGGTTCCGTTTGCTCCATAATTTACGGTTTGTGAGGCTTCGCCGGATATCGTTCCGTTAACACTGGCTGTATATAATAATGTATAGGAGTCAATTTCAAAATTTGCTGTAATATTTTTGTTATCACTTACTGTAAATGAAGCATTTATTGTTTCTGAAGTATAATCACCACTCCAGCCATTAAAATGCCAGTGCGTTGCAGGATTTGCAGACAAATCAACTGTTGAGCCTTCAACATAGTAGTGCGTTCCGGCAGGAGGCATGGTTGTTCCAGAGCCTTCTATTGAAATGCTGATTTCGTATTGAGTGTCAACAGTTTCTATAAAATGTGCGGTAGCCGTTACGTCTTCGGTTAGCGTAAATTGTGCATTACGGGTAAAATATTCAGTTGCACCAACCGTCCACTTTTCAAAATCGTAGCCCAAATCGGGCGATGCAAAAAGGTTGATAGTTGTTCCGTGAACATACTCGTAGTCGCCAGCAGCTGGTGAAATAGTTCCATTTCCAACTTTAGCAATGGTTAACGAATACCTGTTAATTTCAAATTCAGCGGTAACGCTGATATTATCGGTAACATTATTGTCAATTCGTGGGTTCGCGGTACTTCCATCGCTCCATTTAGAAAAGTGGTACCCAGTATTCGGCACAGCGGTAACTTGATCTCCGTTTGCACCGTGATTCACAATCTGAGTTGATTCTCCAGAAATTGTTCCGTTAGCATCAGCAGTATAAGATAGGGTATATGTGTTAATCTCAAAGTTGGCAGTAACATCAATATTGTCAGTTACATTTTCGTCAGTACGAGGATTTACATTGCTTTCATCGCTCCAGCTTGAAAAATGGTAACCTGTATTTGGTATTGCAGTTACCGGATTTCCATCAGATCCGTAATTAACGGTTTGATTCGTTTCCCCTGTAAGAGAGCCGTTTGCAGCAGCTGAGTATGATAGATTGAAGGTATAAATTTCAAACTCAGCAGTAACGCTGATATTTTCGGTTACATTATTTTCGGTTCGTGGATTCTCGGTATTGCCATCGCTCCATTGTGTAAAGTAGTATCCTGTATTTGGCAAAGCAGTTACAGCTGTTCCGTTTGCTCCATAATTTACAGTTTGAGAAGTATTTCCTGAAACTGATCCTCCCGTACCAGCAAAATATTGAATAGTATATGTATTAATTGCAAATTGAGCAGTAACATTAATACTTCCTGTCACATTGTTGTCTGTTCTTGGATTACTTGTATTTCCATCGCTCCATTGCACAAAATGGTAGCCGGTGCTTGGGTTTGCTGTAACAGCAGTTCCGTTATCCCCATGATCCACGGTTTGTGATGTTTCTCCTGAAAGGGAACCGTTTGTTCCAGCCGAGTATGTAAGGGTGTATGTGTTTATTTCGAAGGTTGCAGTAATATTAAAGTCGCTCACCATTATGAAACTTTCTGTTGAGTTTGAAGAAGAAATATCGCCACTCCAGCTAACAAAATGGTTTCCTGTATTTGGATTTGCCGAAAGGTTAACGGTTGAATTCTCATCAATTTGGATTGGTGAACTATAGTTTGTTCCGTTAACATTTACCTGACCAGAACCAACAATGTTCATTGTCAGCGTGTGTTGCTCAACTGTACCGCCTTCAATTGTAAAAGTATATGCACCTTCGGGTGCAACTAGCGGTTTGGTTAGGGTTTTTGCATTTCCGTTTGTTGCGCTGATATAGTAGTAAACAGTAGTGTTCGATGATTGTGCAGGAATTGTTGCTGAATACACATCGCCTTCGAGTGTCATGTCAATTTCATTGAAACCCGATTCGGTATCGATACTCCAAAAAACGGATGCATCAATAATTCCAGAGTACGATGAAATTTCTGCGTCAACCTCATAACCAGTTGATGAGTACGAAACCTCATCGCGAATAGGAGCGTGGTCGATAAAAATGGGATCCTCTGCTGCAATTTCTTTTGTAATACAGTGAATGGCTCCGCTTAGTTGAATAATATCACGCATATTTAACCCAACTACATTATAACCAGGCATGGCTTCGCGGTAAACATCCAAAGCCTCGTCATCTTGTGGTAAATTATAAATCGGAACAAGAACTAATCCGTTCAGAATAACGGAATTTGTGTAGGTTAGGTAGTCGGAGTAGTCATCAGGGTAATCTCCATACTCATCGGGTGGCATGGGAATACGTACAACACGGTAGGGACGACCGTAGGGCGTTTGAAAATTGTTAAGAATATAGTTCAAATTCTCTTCTATTTGGGGACCATCCGCAACCCCATCAGGGTATTCACCTACTAGCAAAGTCTCCTCATCGAGGAGCTTCATGTGCATGTCAATATGATGGATTCCATCGTAGGGAAGGGTTTCCATAAAAATGTATGGATTAATTCCCATGTAGTTGTAAACTATTGTATTAATTTCGCTTAGAGTTAAGTTGTCATTTTCGTCAATAATAAGTTCCGAAGAAAAACCTTTATTAAAACCATCGCTCATAAAATTTCCACCCGTTGCAACCAAACTGTTTGGTGAGCTTGTCATTTGGTATATTGGCAAACTTAAGTGGGTTGCAATTAATGAAGGAACCTCATCGTCCTGGGGACGAGGTCGATTGTAAACCCAATCAACTATTGCCAACTCGTTTGTACCATTTAAGTATATGCTTTGTGGGCCATAATCGCGTACCCAAATCGAGTTGTAATTGCCAACAACACACTCAATATTTTCTGAATCAACACCGCCCTCACTCAAGTAGTTAAGAACAGTTGTTGGATTGCTACACACAATGTAAACTTTTACGTAATCCTTCGCGTAGCGAACAATTTCACGTAGGTTTGGTAAATAGTTACCAGAATAATCATCTTCCCATGTAATCACAACTCCCTGCATTTCTTCCCACTCTGCGGGGGTTCGGGGAATTTCGGTTGGGGGATTGGTTCCCCTGTCTTTGGGGTAACTTTTTAGGTAGTCGTCCCAAATTAGCCTTTCGGCTGGAGTCATACTGCGGGGTAGTGGGTTATCCTGTGAAAAAATTTTAAATGGGATAAAGAGTAACAGTAGAAAGGCAATTTTTTGAATCATCTGTGATTTTTTTGTAAAAAACTGGCAGCTAAATTAGTTGTTTTGAGTTAATAAAATAAAAAAATCCGAGGTGATTATCACCCCGGATTTTAATTTATAAAAGAATGTTAGAAGCCAAATATCTTATCTCTATCTACTTTTTCAACAGGCCCAAACTTCTCTTTAATTTGTTTGAAATCAACTGCTTTTTCGTTGCCAAGTATAATATAGGTTTTTGGCTTTTCCTTAAGGTATTCGTTATTAAACTTAACTACATCATCAAGCGAAATTGCGGGAATTTTCTCGAAGTAGGTTTTGCGAATATCTTCCTTGTAACCCATTTTCTCTGCGTTAATATAGGTCCAAATTACACGCATTTTCGTAATCCTTTCGTTTCTAATTCCATTTAGCAACGACTCCTTAGCTAAATTGAACGAAGTTTCAGAAACAGGCATTTCATTGAATAGCTCGTTATATGCTGTAAATGCTTCAATCACCTTATCGTTTTGGGTTGCAATAAAGGCATTGTTCATGAAAGGTTTATCGGGATTTGAAGGTGTGCTGAAGTAGGAGTAGGCAGTGTAGGCAAGTCCTCGCTTCTCGCGAAGTTCCTGGAAAACTATTGTATTCATACCGCCACCAAAATATGCGTTGTACATCCTAACGGTTGGGAGCAAATCGAAGTTGTAGTCGATACTTCTGTTAACCATTTGCAAATACGACTGGTTTGCCTCGTAGTGCGAGAAGAATACTTTGTTCTCTTTTGTTTCGAGTTCCACAAAATTGGCCGATTCGGGAATTTCTTGAAACTGTTCGGCAACATTATGGGTTTTGTCAATCATTTGCTTTAATCCTTCAGTATTTAATGTACCATAGTACAATACTTTGTGCGGATAGTTTGCCAGCTCCTTAATTTTATTGGTTAGGGTTTCGGCCTTCATTTCCATTAATTCAGCGGTTGGAATTACGTTTGTAAAAGGCGATTTTGGTCCATAGGTTCCAAAGTCAACTAATCCGCTGAAAATGTAACGCTGACTCAACATTGAGTTTTCCCTCTCTTTAATTATTGACTCAATGTACTTTGTCAGAGCCTCGTCGTTTGGTTGACAATCATTAAGCATTGCATCAAGTAGTTCAGCCGCTTTCTCTTGGTTCTCACTAAGTCCGCTAACGTACACGTAAGTTTCCTCGTCGGAAGCAAACACACCAAATGAGCATGCCAACTTGTAGAATTCCTGAGCAACCTCCTCTGCAGAAAGTTTTGAAGTTCCAATGTAATTAAGGTATTCGGCAGCAATGTTTAGCATCTTATCGTTATCGCTGCCAAATGGGAAGTAGTAGTAAAGCGAGAAAGTTTCGTTCTCAACGTTTTCTTTATGAAGAACTTCCAGCCCTTTCACTTCAAACTTGTTGAAATCGGTATTAAAATCAACAAATACGGGTTCAATATCGGTTACTTTGCGTTCTTTGAACGCTTTAATAAACTCTGATTCCTCATTCCTGTTTATGTGAATTGGAGTAATTGCAGGCTTTTGAACTAGTTCAGCGCTTGGCTCACCCTTACGCTTGTAAACAACCGCATAGTTATCATTAAGGTTTTCCTGTGCAAACTTTACCAAATCCTCCTTGGTTACCTTGCCAAGATCATCAATGTAACCAATGGCATCTTTCCATTTAATATCATTAAGGAAACTGTTCGACATCATATAAACTCTACCATAGTTGCTTTCCAAACGCTTCATTTCGTAAAGTTTCAGGTTGTTTATAGTTGCCTCCAGCATCCAGTCGGGGAATTCGCCTTTCTTAAGAAGTTCAACCTGCTCAAGCATAATATCCTTTGCTTCCTCCAAGGTTTGTCCGCTTCGGTTGCGCGCGTATAGAATAAGGCTTGAATAATCGGCTAGCTTGTTACAGTATGAACCTGCTGAAAGAGTTCTTTGCTTAAGGTTTACGTTGAGATCAATCAATCCGGTTTTTCCGTTCGAGAGAATCTCAGATACCATGTCGGCCATCATAGCTTCGCGGCTGGCTGCTCCTGGAAAACGGAATCCAATGCTTAGCTGCTCAGCTTCTTGTCCAATAACATCAACCTCAATGGGTTCGGTAATTGGCTTTTCAACTTCAAATTCGAGTTTTGGTATTTCCTTCGACTTCAAAATACCAAACTCTTTCTCAATAATTTTTATGGCTTCATCGGGGTTGAAATCGCCCGACATAATAATTGCCATATTGTTTGGTACATAGTACTTATCGAAGAACTCGCGAATATTCTTCATCGATGGATTTTTCAAATGCTCGGCTTCACCCAGAGTAGTTTGCTTTCCGTATGGATGGTTTGGGAAAAGGGCTTTGTACATTGCCTCCCATGCTTTACGGCTATCCTGTGTGAGCGACATGTTCTTTTCCTCGTAAACGGTTTCCAACTCAGTGTGGAAAAGCCTTAGAACTGGGTTCGAAAAACGTTCGGCTTGTACCATTGCCCAATTTTCAAGCTGGTTACTAGGAATATTTTCAATATAAACCGTATAATCATTCGAAGTTCCAGCATTGGTTCCTTTTGAACCAATTAATTTCATTAGTTTATCGTACTCGTTTGGTACAGCTAACTTTGACGCTTCGTAGGAAACGCTGTCAATTTTTTTGTAAATAGCGGCCCTGGTATCAGCGTCGGTTTGGTTTCTGTACTCCTCGAACAACGATTCGATTTCGGCAATCATCTTGCCTTCTTTCTCCCAGTCGAGGGTTCCAATATTCTGAGTTCCTTTAAACATCATGTGTTCAAAGTAGTGAGCCAAACCAGTTGTTTCCGATGGGTCGTTTTTACTACCAACTTTAACGGCAACATAGGTTTGAATTCGGGGTTCATCTTTATAAACGCTCATGTAAACCTTTAAACCGTTGGGAAGTGTGTAAATTCGAGCATTTAAGGGATCCCCTGGAACGGTTTCATAGTTTTTTTGGCACGATGAAAACAATCCTGACATTAAAACAAAGGTTAAAAGTAAACTCAAATTAAAAAGATTTTTCTTCATTTTGTTTAGTTTAATTGATTAGTTGATTTAGGGTTAGGGTATAAAAATAGATTCTATTGAATTAATAGCCAAATTGTTTTGTATTTTTTTTCATTTACTGAAAAATGAAATCATTCTTAGTAACTTTGCAGCCACATAAATATTATTAACTGGTTTTTGACGTTTTTAGTTTGCTTTAGTTTAGTTTTTTACAATAAAAAAAATGAGTAGAGTAGTAGTTGGTTTATCGGGAGGAGTTGATTCGAGCGTGGCAGCTTACATTCTGAAGGAACAGGGGCATGATGTTGTTGGACTTTTTATGAAGAATTGGCACGATACCACTGGAGTTCTGCATGGCGATTGTCCGTTCGATGAGGATAGTGATTTTGCAAAGCTTGTTGCAAAAAGGTTGGGTATTCCATTTGAAATGGTGGACTTAAGTAAGGAATACCGGAAACGTGTAGTTGACTATATGTTCGATGAATACGCTAAAGGACGAACCCCAAACCCTGATGTGCTGTGTAACCGTGAAATAAAATTCGACGAATTTTTAAAGGCTGCAATTAACCTTGGTGCCGATTATGTAGCCACAGGCCACTACTGCCGAAAGGAAATTGTTGAGGTGAATGGTAAACCCGTTTATCGTTTGTTAGCTGGCGTCGACTCAAATAAGGATCAAAGCTACTTTCTTTGTCAGCTAAACCAAGCGCAGCTTGAAAAAGCACTTTTCCCCATTGGAGATATCGATAAGCCTAAGGTTCGTGAAATTGCTACTAAATTGAAGTTGGCAACTGCCCAGCGTAAGGATTCACAAGGAATTTGTTTTGTTGGAAAAGTGGATCTTCCTGTTTTCCTTCAGCAGAAACTTGAAGCAAAAAAAGGCGATATAATTGAAATCCCAGCAAGTTTTTATAACACAAACCTACCTGCTGAGCAAACAACCCTTACTGAAATTGTAAAACCAATTCAATATACCCCAAGCAACGGGAAGGTTGTTGGAACCCATCAAGGGGCACATTTCTTTACAATCGGTCAGCG